>CABUPZ010000021.1 GCA_902493585.1 uncultured Fusicatenibacter sp.
GGTCCGTTCCGTTTCCGGAACTCTTTGTTCCTGCCTCAGCAGCAACTCGTTTATTTTATCATAACGTTTTGTGCTTGTCAAGAACTTTTTTTCAAAAGTTTTTCGGTTTTTATCTTCCTCCGACCGATCATTTCTGATCTCCTTTGAAAACTCTGGAACCGAAGCCTGTCGCCTTCTGACTTCTCGTCTTCAGCGAACTTTTATATTTTATCACAGCAGCTCGTCTCTGTCAAGAACTTTTTTAATTTTCTTTCACAGCTTTTCAAATGACCTTTCAAAGATTCTTTGATTCTTCCTGAGATACTGTACTGCTGTCCGTTTGGCGCCCGCCTCAGCGACAGCTTAGTTATAATATCATTGCTTTCATCATTTGTCAACAGTATTTTCTAATTTTTTCTAATTTTCATGAATAACTGAAAATTAAGTTAATATCAAATGGTCTGCTTTTCATCCGTTGGATTTCCATCGTGCAGCACATCGCTGCGCCGTCTTTGTTTGCTTCAACTGTGAAAAACAGACCATTTTTGATTTTATTTCATTGTTTGAATCATAATTTTCAGGGATCGTGAAACATCAGCAGCATCACTGATACATCTTCATATATTCTCCATGTGCATCGATCAGCTCATCACACATCCGGATGATATCATCAATATTCAGTTCCGCCGCTGTATGCGGTTCCATCATTGCCGCCTGGTAAATCCGCTGACGGTCTTTCGTAACAGCGGCATCAATCGTCAGAAGCTGTGTGCTGATATTGGACAGATTCATTGCCGCCAGCTGCAGCGGAAGCTTTCCTACTTTTACCGGATGAACGCCTGTCCCATCGATATAGCAGGGTACTTCCACGCACGCATCTGCCGGAAGATTCTCGATATAGCCGTTGTTCAGAACATTTCCGCCAATCTTATAAGGCACATCGGTTACCACTGCTTCCATAATATAGGAAGCATACTCACGGCTTCTGGTATGCGTAATCTTTCCGTCATTGAGGATATCCTCCCGCTCTTTCTCCCATCCTTTGATCTGCTCAATACACCGTCTCGGATATTCATCCAGCGGAATATTAAACTGTTCGATCATCTCAGGATATTTTGACTTGATAAAAAACGGATTGTACTCCGCATTGTGCTCGCTGGATTCCGTGCAGTAATAGCCAAGGCGTCGGATGTATTCGTAACGCACCATGTCATGATGCTTTTCTCCACAGGTATTTTTCTCTTCCGCTCTTCTGCGGATCTCCGGATAAAGATCCACGCCGTTCTTATCCTGAATCTCCAACAGCCAGCCCATATGATTGATTCCCGCAATCAGTTCTTTTCTGCCTTCCAGCCGATCTTCCATCCCCAGATCTTTCAGGAGATTCTCAGAGCAGACCTGAACACTGTGACAAAGCCCCACCGTCCGGATCTTCGTATATCTCTGCATATATCCGGTCAGCATTGCCATCGGATTCGAGTAATTCAAAAACAGCGTATTGGGGCAGACCTCTTCCATGTCCCGGGCAAATTCCTCCAACACCGGAATCGTACGCAGAGCTCTCATGATTCCACCAATCCCAAGGGTATCCGCAATAGTCTGACGAAGACCATATTTCTTCGGGATTTCAAAATCGATAACAGTACATGGCTCATAACCGCCTACCTGAATCGCATTTACAACGAAATCCGCATCCCTCAGCGCATCCTTTCGGTTTTCCACTCCAAGATACGTTTTGATGACCGCACGATCCTGATTGACATTATGATTAATTGCACTGAGGATGATCCTGGAATCTTCCAGTCTTTGTGCATCAATGTCATACAGGGCGATCTCACTTTCACACAGCGCCGGAGTACACATGCAGTCGCCCAGAACATTTCTTGCGAATACGGTGCTTCCTGCTCCCATAAATGTAATTTTGATCATTTTTCCTCTTCTCCTTTTCGAACGATTTATGTTAAGATCATTATAAACAACTGCACCTGGCACAGGCTATGCGATTTGTTGCTGATTCTTGACTTTATGTTGACTGCCAGAGTGTGTTTGAAAAGGAGATTGTATGAATAACCCTGTTGAAATTTATTTCTGCGGCAGAGAACAGTGTGCCGGCGGACATTCGTTCGGTCCGGCAGTGCGGCCGCATTATCTGATCCATTTTATTCTGAACGGAAAAGGCTGCTACCATGTAAACGGAAAAATCTATCCTCTCCAGGCCGGCGATGCCTTTTTGATATACCCAGGAGAAACTACGTTCTACGAAGCGGATGAGGAGATTCCCTGGGAATATGCCTGGATCGGTTTCGGAGGTGAAAACTGCCGCGCCGTTCTCTCTTCCTGTGCCTTTTCTGAAAACGGCTATATCTTCCGCCAGGCTTCTGCCGCGGAGCACGAAAAAGATGCCGTTGCTGAAAAGAAAGACACCATTGCCGAAACCACTGCTTACCTTGAGAAAATGATTCAATGCTTTGAATCGGGATGTCAAAATCCGCTGGAACTGCTTGGATATTTTTATCTGGTCCTCTCCAGGATCACCAGCCGCACACAGAGCAACCAAATCGCTCCGGAGGAACTTTATCTTCAGAAAGCGCTCGATTATATCCACAATAATTATGGCTATCCCATTCACATTCAGAACCTCGCCCGGCAGATCGGCATCGACAGAAGCTATCTCTACAAACTGACAGAACGGAAATTTCACCTGTCTCCCCAGCAGTATCTGATCGAATACCGGCTGGCGAAAGCACGGGAGATGCTGAAAAATACTTCCCTGAGTATTACGGAAATCACGTTTTCCTGTGGTTTCAAGGATACTTCCTCTTTCTGCCGCATATTCAAAAAACGGACGGGAATCAGTCCGGGAATGTACCGGAAGAATCCGTCCGCTTATCAACTTTCTAATTAACCGTACCGTTCAAACCACAGGCTCTATGTGACAGTTCAGCTGGATGAACTGTTACACGGCTCCAGAACCATTTCCCAGATGTTCTCATAAACACCGCCTCCTTCCAGTGCCAGAAGATTTTCCTGCCGTTCCAGATCTTCCACAATTCCTTTTCGGGACGGCAGAGAAGACCAGGGCTCAATGCAAAGATACGGCGCCTCCGACTTTGGCAGATGCCAGAATCCCACATAATCCATCTGTGGAAATTTCACACAGATTGCCGATGCTTCACGCTTCTCTTCCTTTCCGGCACGTTGTTCCCACTCACGGCCCGGACAGAGCCGCACACAGTGTCCTGCGCCTCTCAGGACAACCGCATCCTGATCAAACAGCGCGTGCCTCAGTGAAAGTTCCCCTTGTTTCAAATCCATATACGGAGCTTCGCCCTCCACAAAACAATCCTCAGAAAACTGCACGCGAAATGGCTGTTCCGCTTCCGGAAACTGCAGGACATAATCCGAAAATTCCGTTCCGCCAAGATACGGCACCCGGAAACCCGGATGTCCGCCGATTCCAAAATACATGGTGCGATCTTCCTGATTTTCCACGCGGAAGGTCACTGTCAGGGTATTTCCTCTCAGGCGATAACGAATTTCAAATCGAAACCGGAATGGATATTGAGAAAGTGTCTTTTCATCCGACTGCAAGGCAAAGATCACTTCATCTGCCTTTTTCTCCGCCTCCATTTCCCGGTATTTTGCAATTCCATGGATCTGCATGGAATACTCTTTTCCACGATAAGTACATTTGCCCTTCGTCAGACGGCCAATATACGGAAAAAGATTGGGTGCCTTTTCGTCCCAGAACCTTGGCTCTCCCTGCCAGAGATATTCCCGCCCGTTCCTTTTTTCCACGATTGACTGAAGTTCTCCGCCGAAGGAAGAAACCTTCACGCAGAGCTCTTCGTTTTCCAGAGTGAATTGCATCTTTCTCCTCCTCTAGTACATCCCAAAACAAATAGACAAGTCAAATGGCTAGCTATTTATTTTTCGATGTACTAATTTTATGAATCTCACATTTCTTTTAAATCGTCCAGGCTTTTCTTCAATTCGATCATCTTATCACGCAGCTCGGCTGCCATTTCGAAATTCAGGTCTGCCGCTGCCGCTTTCATCTGTTTCTGAACCTGTCCGATCAGTTTTTCCAGTTCCTCCCGGCTCATAGATTCCGGATCCTTTTCCAGCGTACTCTCCGTCTTTGCCACTTCTTTGGAGATACTGATCAGGTCACGGACCGCCTTTTGGATGGTCTTTGGCGTGATGCCATGCGCTTCATTGTATGCCTGCTGTAATTCCCGGCGTCGGCTGGTCTCCTCGATTGCATTGCGCATGGAGTCCGTCATATTATCCGCGTACATGATCACATGGCCTTCACTGTTTCGTGCAGCACGTCCGATGGTCTGGATCAACGATGTTTCCGACCGCAGAAATCCTTCCTTGTCCGCATCCAGGATCGCAACCAGTGTGATTTCCGGAATATCCAGTCCTTCTCTCAACAGGTTGATTCCTACCAGCACATCAAATACATCCAAACGCATATCGCGGATGATCTCCGTTCGTTCCAGGGTATCAATATCGGAGTGAAGATACCGGACACGAATTCCCATTTCCTTCATGTAATCCGTCAGATCTTCTGCCATTCGCTTGGTCAGGGTTGTCACCAGCACTTTATGATGATTCTCTACTTCCTTACGCACTTCGGCAAGCAGGTCATCGATCTGCCCTTCCACCGGACGGACATCCACCTCCGGATCCAGAAGACCGGTGGGACGGATGATCTGCTCCGCTCTCAGCAGCTCATGTTCCGCCTCATATTCTCCGGGCGTGGCAGAGACAAACATGATCTGATCGATCCTGTCTTCAAATTCTTCAAAATTCAGCGGACGGTTGTCCTTGGCAGACGGAAGGCGGAAACCGTAATCCACCAGTGTGGTTTTACGCGACTGGTCTCCGGAGTACATACTGCGGATCTGTGGGATCGTCTTATGGGACTCATCAATGATGATCAGGAAATCATCCCCAAAATAATCGATCAGCGTGTACGGCGGCTGCCCAGGCTCCAGACCGGACAGATAGCGAGAATAGTTCTCGATACCGGAGCATACGCCGGTTTCCCGCAGCATTTCAATGTCAAAATTGGTTCGTTCCTCGATCCGCTGTGCTTCCAGAAGCTTTCCCTCGCTTTTGAAGAACTTCACCTGCTCCACCATATCCTGCTCGATTTCCTGCGTTGCTTTGAGAATGGTATTCATCGGAACAACATAGTGGGATGCCGGAAAGATCGCAATATGCTCCAGCTCACACAGAATTTCTCCCGTCAATGTGTCGATCTGGGTAATCCGGTCAATCTCATCCCCGAAAAACTCTACCCGAACAGCCCGTTCACTTTCTTCCGCAGGAAAAATTTCCAGCACATCTCCCCGGACACGGAAGGTTCCCCGGTGGAAATCCATATCGTTGCGGTCATACTGAATGTCGATCAGCGCTTTAATGACATCATCTCTGTCCTTTTCCATTCCCGGACGCAGAGAAATGATCATCTCCATATAGTCCTTCGGGCTTCCAATGCCGTAAATGCAGGATACACTGGAGACGACGATAACATCCCGGCGCTCGGAGAGCGCCGAAGTGGCGGACAGACGGAGCTTGTCAATCTCCTCATTGATGGAGGAATCTTTCGCAATGTAGGTGTCGGAAGACGGGACGTAGGCTTCGGGTTGGTAGTAGTCGTAGTAGGACACGAAATACTCTACTGCATTGTTCGGGAAAAATTCCTTGAACTCACCGTAGAGCTGTGCCGCCAGGGTCTTATTGTGAGCAATGATAAGTGTTGGCTTATTTAGTTGCTGGATGACGTTTGCCATCGTGAAGGTTTTTCCGGAACCGGTGACACCCAGAAGCGTTTCGCACTGGTTGCCTTCCTTAAAACCTTTGACCAGCTGCTCGATGGCCTGGGGCTGATCGCCGGTTGGTTTGTATGCTGATACTAGTTCAAAATGGTCCATAATATATCCTTACTCCTTATCTGTCCGCAAAATTTTCTTCGCATTCTCTTGGTCCTGAAACAAAATCGCCGTTTTGCACATTATAGCAAATATAAAGGTAAAAGTATATAGCTCTGGCAGCAAAGAAGCACAGATGTTCGATTTTTTATTTATCCCCTTTTACTAGGATGGGGCGGCAGCCCAGCTTATATACGCAAAAAACCCGGAAGATCTTCACTCCTGAAAATCCTCCGGCCATGCAATATTTTTAAACTTTTCTTGATCTTACTGCCTGAAGTATTGATGTCAGGCTGCTTTCGCTGTTTCTCTTTCCCGGCTTTGTCTGAAGATCTTCCCGAAGATCCATCTTACCAGCGGACCTGCGTAAAAGATCTGCCAGCACAGAGCCATGGGAAAATTCCGCACAGAAATCTGAAGCCAGTTGGCAATCAGATCAGCGTTCACTCCATGGAAAAGTAGGGTTGCAATAAAGCTCATGATCGGGCACATGAAACATACCGTAAGGGCAGAGATCACCAGGATCACTGCTATAGGCCTCTCCTTGCCCGGTGTTACGATACGAAAAGCCAGTCCGGGCACGATCCGTCCTACTACAAACAGCTCCAGGATAAAACCTGCGATCACCATGATCGGAAACTCATGAAAGGCCAGAAGGAAAATCTGGTTGCTCATACCTCCCTTGTCAAAGGCGATATTATATACCACCATAGCATAAACCATTACCATCACCATCAAAATAGTGAAAATAACTTCCTGAAATTTTGTTTTTGGCATTTTTAGTCCTCCTTTTTTTTGGGACAAAAAAAGGCAGCGAGTTATATTCCTGTAAAGCGGCAGATCCCTCTGCCGAGCCATTATAACTTTCGCTGCGATTACAGTTCTATAATCTCACTACCATTTTCATCTGATCCAATATTTAATTTTCTGTGCTATTCTACCAAAAAATATTTCTTTATGTAAGTAGGCATTTTAATTTCGGTGGTTTGGCTGGGGTTTTCCTGACTTCGTGCCGGAATCTATAGAAGTACCATACAGATTCTGCCGTAAAATCCAGAATTCTCACAGCAATCCAGCGCTAGCAGAAGCCGCTTTGTCACTGCCTGTAATGGTAATATTGTTCCGAATGATCACAAGTTTGACACCTTTGGAAGGACGAGGATAATATGAACGATAAAAAGAGGACATTCCAAAAAACCTCTTTCAAAATGTCCTCTTTCTATACAATATCTTCTGTTTTTCTTCTGATTATTTCTTAATCTGATTCAGCTGTGCATTCAGAGCCAACATCTCTTCCTTGGTCATCGCGCCGCCGGCAGCTCCCATCAGGTTTAAAAGCCGGATCATCGTAAAGGAGCCCATCATGGACATCAGTCCTGCGCCGCCGTCTTTTCCGGCTGCCTCAGCTTTTTCCTTATTCTCTCCGCCCATTTTTTCCATGATCTGTTTGAACAGTCCATTGAGGAACATCGCGCCCTGCTCGGTTTTGGCGATATCCTGGATCTTATCATTCAGGGAAAGATATCCTTCCGGAGCAGTGATATCGAACCAGTTCAGCACCGCACCCTTTTCTTTCATGCGATATGCCTCATTGAACGTATCTACTTTCCGGATCATGCTTTCGTCCTCGCATGCTCCGGCCTTCGCGTACAGTTTTGTCTCGCCTGCGTTCGGCACCTCAAAGTAGAAGAAGTGAACGTCGCTGGTCTGTTTTCCAAGGCTCTTTCCGTTGGCAAACAGCTCAACTTCCGGCTGGTTGGAGTATACTGTAACCTTGGTCACATCCTCCACGCGGTCTACATAGCGTTTTCCGCAGATGTGTACGAACGGTTCGTCGGACAGCCATGCTTTGTATGCATAGAATGCGTCTTTCTTATATTTGCGGTCAAAGGTAACCAGACCTTTATGGTTCTGTCCGCTCTCACCGCCCTCGTTTCTTGCATCCGCTGCAAAATCAAACATGTTCCATACATGAGTTGCCCAGATGTACGGACGGCTGTAAAGCTGCTTGATCAGTTCCTCGTGATAATATGCCTGATACTCTTCCGTGTAGTCTCCCGCTTCCGGATTGGACGCATGCCAGTTCAGCGCCTCACATCCATACTCGCTGATACCGATCGGTTTGTTGGGGAATTCCGCATGGAATTTATCAAACCATGGTCCGTTCATGGAAACATCTCCGCCGTACCATCCAAAATAGTGGTTATAGGAAACCACATCGGAAATCTGCACATACGGGTCGTGCATATCACACATGGATACACAGGCCATGGTTGTCAGGCGTGTCTTGTCCATCTCATGAACCATATCATTCAGGATCTTATGGTTCTCGATCAGATCCGGTGTGGAGGATCCTGTCATCGTGATCTCATTGGACAGGCCCCATACAACGATCGACGGATGATTGTAGTTCTGTACGATCAGTTCTTTCATCTGGGAAATCGTATTCTCACGTCCGTTTGGCATGTGGTTGGAAATATATGGGATCTCCGCCCAGATCACCAGACCTTTTTCATCACACAGATCATAGAAATACTGGTCGTGCTGATAATGTGCCAGACGGATGGTGGTTGCTCCCACTTCGCAGATCAGCTCGATATCTTCCTCATGGTGCTCCGGCAGCAATGCGTTTCCGATTCTCGGGCGGTCCTGATGACGTGCTACGCCGCGCAGCGGATAACTCTCTCCATTCAGGAAAAATCCCTTTTCCGGATCCACATGGAAAGTTCTGCATCCGAAACGGGTGCTTACGCAGTCCAGTTCTTCTTCGCCGTCCATCAGTTTAACTTCCATTGTATACAGATACGGATCTTTTCTTCCGTTCCAGAGATGTACGTTTTCCATCGCAAACTCTGCCACCGTCTGTCCTGCGTCCACTGTTTTGGTCTCCGCAACGGTTCCATCCTGGTTTTTCAGCGTATAAACCAGTGTTTTTCCTGCCATGTCTCCGGAAACATAAACTTCTGTCTCCACTTTTGCATTTTTCCCGGTAATTTCCGGTGTCACTTTGATGGCCGGAGTTCCGTAGTATTCCAGCTCAAAATGTGCTTTCGGAACTGCGATCAGGCTCACCTTGCGGTACAGGCCGCCGTAGAAAGTAAAGTCCGCCTGCTGCGGATATACACGGTCATTGACTCCGTTGTCCACCGCTACAACCACCAGGTTGTCGTCTTTCAGTTCCTCTGTGATCTTTACACGCCAGGTAGAATATCCGCCGTCATGATGCGCCAGCTTTTTGCCGTTGACATAAACATCGGCAGACGCATTGGCTCCGCAGAATTCCAGATAATACTCTTCTCCTTCCGGCAGATCCATCTTCTTGAATTCCTTTGCATAATAGCAGGTGCCGCGGTAATAATCTCCGCCTCCGTCCTGTCCGTCGATTCCATTCCAGGTATGGGGCAGGTCTACCCAGACCCAACGTGTCGGCATACTCTCCGGAACCTGATCCGCTTCCTTGGAGAATGCCCATTTACTGTTAAATGGCATAATATTTCTCATATTCCATTTCCTCCTTATGCTCGATACTTCAAGAATATCATTTCTCACTGCTGAATGTTTGGATTTTTTTAGTTGAATTTATAAAATTTTTGTGTATACTGAGATTTAATAAAATGTTTATAAGAATGGAGGTACTACAGATGCAGATTTTTGCTTCTCCCAGAGAGGCCTTTCCTCTTTTCCGGCAGCTTTTATACGATGCTTTCCAAACGGATGCCTGGCTTTTTACCTGGCCCTATCAAAACTTTGAGCAGATTGACAATTCCATCCGCAAAACGCTGTGGGGCAGTTCTCTTTACGCTCCCCTGGAACTTCTTGACCATGCAGACATCACTTCCGCCCACCACATTGTAATTTTCAAAAGCAGCCTTCGCTTCTACAACATGATCTGTCTGCTTTCCTCCGGTTCCCATTCGGATTTTATCAGTATCGGCCCGTTCCGCGACCAGGAAGTGACCGCATCTTTTCTGAGCCAGACGGCCCGCGAAAACCATCTGACCGGGGAATCCCTGTCCGTCATGCGGAAATATTACAGCACCATGCCGCTGGCCGATCCGGAATCTGTGGCCTCTTTTGCCTCACATTTTCTCAGCGCCTTTCTTTCGGATTATGACAAAATACCGCCTGTCTATTTTAATTTTTCTGAGACAGACCATAAAATTGTCCCGGATCAGGAACTGATGTTTTCCCAGACTTCCCGTTATGCGGAACAATACGCCAGAGGATACCGGGAGACCATCGACGCACTCCTTCTCGGTGATTTCGAAACCACGTCCCGTTCCCTGCGTTCCTGGCTTTCACTGACCGGGCTTCTCAAAGAAATGCATACCGGGCGGCTGCGCCGAAATCTGGCTGTACTGAATGAAATGTTTGCCTCCGCACTACTATCCTGCCCGGTACATCCCGTTTATATCCGTGAACTTGCCCATGAAATGCAGGTACAGATTGAAAATACGGAAAATTATGAAATGCTCTGCGCGCTTCCCGGTCGGATCGCAAGAAAATATTGTCTGCTGGTAAAAAACCAGTCTCATTCCGGTTATTCCGCGCTGACCCGTCATGTGATGGACTATATCCGGATCCACCTTTCGGAGGATCTTTCTCTGTCGGTCATAGCCGGAGAGTGTCAGCGGCACCCTGCCTCACTCTCCGGCTACTTCCGGAAAGAGACTGGTATGACCATCACTTCCTACATCCGGCAGGAGCGGATCCACCGTGCAGTCAATTATCTGAACATTTCTTCCCTGGAAATCCGCGAGATCGCGTCCCGCGTCGGCTTCCACGACCTGGGATATTTTTCCCGTGTATTCCGCCAACAGATGGGCGTTTCTCCAAGTGAGTATCGAAAAACTTTCACGTATTAGAATGTGTTTGAAAACTTGTTTCACAATTTCACCATAATTTTCCGCTATAATCTAAGGGTGACTGTTGGTTGTCCATACAGTTCATGAAAGAGAAATATTGATCGAAACAAGGAGAGAAACAAATGAAGAAAGAAAACCGTAAAGCAGCACAGCAGCGCCGGGCGGAAGAACGCCGGAAACTGGCACGAAAGAAAAAGACCAAAAAGATCCTGACCTGGGTAATCTCTGCAGCAGTCGTCATTCTCCTGCTTCTGCTCGTCATCTTCGGAGATCAGCTTCTGTCCGGAGATGCTTCCTCCAGCAGTTCCTCATCTTCTTCTGTCAGCGAAAGTTCCGATACCACCTCGGACAATTCTGTGTCTGACAGCTCTGCCGCAGATGCTTCTTCCGGCAGCACCGCTTATTCCACCGACACTTCTCTGACCATCAAGGACGGGGATACTGTGAATATCGACTATATTGGCTCCATCGACGGTGTGGAGTTCGAAGGCGGAAGCACCAACGGAGCCGGAACAGATCTGACGATTGGCTCCGGTCTCTATATCGATGATTTTGAGGACCAGCTGATCGGCGCACATCCGGGAGATTCCGTAGATGTCAACGTTACTTTCCCGGACGATTATCAGCAGGAAGACCTGCAGGGCAAGGATGCACTCTTTCAGGTCACCATCAACGGAATTTATGAAAACTGACATACCAATAACCCCGAAAGATCTTACCGCTTAAAATCAAAAGAGTCCCAAAAGCCGGATCCTGTCCAAGGAATCTCAGCTTTTGGGACTCTCTTTTGTTTTCCATCTTCTTATTTTCTTTCGTTGGCTTCACATGCCATCTGTATCCTGCCCTCCCGCATACCACAGACAAAGACAGGCACCAGATTGGGGTCAAACTGTTTTCCCGCTTCTTCGTCCAGGATCTGCAACGCCCGTTCTTTGGGAATCACATCCTTATAAGCGCGCTTGGTGGTCATCGCGTCAAAAGAGTCAGCAATACACAAAATACGTGCAGACAGAGGAATATTTTCTCCTGCTGTTCTTCTCGGATATCCTCTTCCGTCATATCGCTCATGATGTCCGATCACCGCAGGTATTACGTAGTCCAGAGAGGGAAGATGACGAATGATCCCAATAGACGCTTCCACATGTCCTTTGATGACCTCATACTCTTCCTCGGTGAGTTTTCCTTCTTTGTTGAGGATTGCTTCCGGGATTCCGATTTTTCCCACATCGTGCAGAAGCGCTGCCTGCCGGATGATCTCCACCATGTCTGAATTTAACTTCAGTTCTTTTGCCAGAGAAGTCGCATAATGCGCCACATTATTGGAATGGCTGAACGTATAGTGATCTTTTACATCAATGGCAGCGGTAAGCGCATATATGGTGGATTCGTACCCTTTGTAAATATTTTTGTGATCTTTCACATCTTCCACAAGGTTTTCACGCAGTACCGTATCAAAGATCTCAATACCATTTTTGCCCGTACGCTTCACATGATTGACCGCCATATCGGCGTTTTCTAGCAGTTCCTCCACGGTTTTTGCCGCATAAGGCGCAGCGCTGATCCCCGCACTGATCGTCAGGACTTTGAGCTTATAGTCCACCGTCCGGTCCGTCATCTGAAAGATCTGTTTCTGAATGGATCTGACCAGATTCTGCGCGGAAAATACGTCATATTTCGGAAGAAGAATCGCAAATTCTTTTCCGCTGTACCGGGCCGCATAACCGCTTTCTCCAACACTGCTTTTGATAATCTGCGCGATTCCGCGAAGGGCATTGTCACCCGCCTGTGTTCCGTACAGCTGATTATACAGTTTGAAATCATCGATGTTAATGATTGCAAGAGCCAGAGAACCTTCTGCATTCTTCTCAAATTCTTCCCGGAGAATCTCAAAGAAATATTTCCGGTTCAAAAGCTTCGTCAACTCATCTGTGCGCGCCTCATAATAGGCCGATTCATAAAGATGTGCATTCTTAATGGCAATGGAAGCGCTGGAAGCAATCATCAGGGTCATATCCAGGTCCGATCTGCTGATCCGGTGATTTCCCGGAGGGTTGGACAGCAAAAGGATTCCCACAATATTTTTCTCATCTCTGAGACCGATGCATGCTTCGATCCGCAGCTCCTGAAGATTTCTTTTTTCCTCTTCCCACATTGCCTTGTATTCGATCATAGACCGGAATTCCCGCATCAGAAGACCTTCATTTCGTTCCAGAATCTTCACCAGCGGGTTATCCTTCCGAATCGTAAATGACAGATCATTCAGCGGCTGATTGCTGTATCGTGCCTGATAGTCTCCCGAAGCACGATCCTGAATACAGATATAAATATTGGCAGACGCTACGGTTTCCTGAATAATGTCCACCGTGTCCGCCAGAATTTCATCCACATGCAGACTTCTGGCCACCTTACTGTTAAACCTGCGGATTTTTTCCGTATGCTGCGCTTCCTCTTTCACAAAAAGATTTCCAATGATCTTCTGCCAGAGAAATACCAGGATCCAGAAAGTGAACAGGAACAGAACTGCAAAAATCATGATGTAGTAGTCTTCCGCTTTTGGAAACCACAGCGTGATCTGCTTTGTAATGTATGGCATCAGATTATAATACAGCAGAAAAGTCAGGATCAGCCCGACACCATAACACGCGCCTTCCGATGCCAGAAGCTTCAGCTGGAACAGCCGTTTGCGGAGCAATGCATAAATCAGAAAGATTGCATTGACAATTCCAAGAAGGATATCAATGGGAAATTCATGAAATATGGGAAACACCAAAGCCAGATTTCCGGCGAACAGGCAGAGGATCCCCAGAACAATGGGCTGAAATTGTTTCAGATACCACCGGTCTTTTCGGCAGATGCGCACGATATTGACAAAACAATGAATCACCACAATACCGGCAATTCCAAAAAGCACTGCAACTCTCCAGGTATACTGATACACAAAGACAGTTTCACCATTTCTCTCCACCATCTCCGGCCAGCGCAGAAATGCTCCGTTTGGAATATTCAGCGCAAACAATCCCATCAGCAAAACGCCGTACAGCCAGTTGAAAAACCGGTCTTCCCTGTCTCCAAAGGCATTGACGAACAAAAAGTACGCGTAAGGCATCAGCAGCAGGCCGCCTAACGAAACATGGTACCATAAAACATAGGATGGATAGACATCCAGCCGCATGAATGCAGAACCGCCGGTCCAACAGATCATGGTGGCTACAAGCAGAAGAAAGTATTTTACGATTTTTACTTTCTTTGCCGCCAGAAAGGTCAAAAAGATGAAACAGTAAAAAAACAAAGCGATAATAGAAATATATCCGTAATTTTGCATGACCTTATCTCCTCTGTTCTTTCTGTAATTCCAGTAGTTCTCTGAGTTCATAAGGGGAAGGATTCATCTTTCCGATTTCCTTTCCCTTCTTCTCTTTGTACTTCTCAAACGTTCCGCACCTTACGATCGTCACACACAAAGGATCCATTCCCAGAATTTTTTTCAGATCACGGTAATCCTGGTCAATGTACTTAAAGTATGTGGTGAGAAGACTTTTCATAATGTCTGCCGTAACCGCATGACTGATCAGAGCTTTTTTTTCCACTTCCAGATACAGATGCAGATACGGGCGATTATTCTCATTATACTCTTTCAGTGCCGTCCAGTGTGTGATCGGCTGCCCGGAAAGGTTGATAACACTTTGAATTCCATTTTGGGAAATGCGGGTAAATCCAGCGATATCAATGATATCCGGTACCCGGTCCACATATTCGAACCGCGGGATTTTTGTATGATCCTCCTTATTCTGGAGGCCCACACAGCGATAAGTATCTCCCACACGATACCGCGCAAACGCACCGCCTTTAAACAAAGTGATGACAATCTCATACTTTTCTCCCGGCACCACCTCATCCATCAGGCAGGTCCTGGGCACATACGATGGATCCTCAAGGTTCCTGAGCATATCCTCTTCCGGAATAAACTCATAAAAACTGGTGTCAGGGAAGAAATACATCCCGTTCCTTGTCCAGGTTTCCGTGCCGGAAATCGACGGCTCCGTTCCCGCAAAAAGTTCCATGGGGCGGACCCCCCACAGGTCTTCCAGATCATCCTTATAACACCAGTTATCGGTACCCGCTACCATAAATCCCTTCAGATGGAACAGATCTTTGGGTTTCAGCGGCCGATTCTCCTTCTTGCATTTCTGCTTCGCCCGCAGGATCCTCAGGAGCATGGAGGGCTTATACTTCAGCAGTTCGGACGGACGTATGCCTCCTTTCTGAGACATGGAAGACAGGCTCTGACTGACGGCATAAGCTACGCTGCCAAGACCGAAAAAGAACTCCAGATCTTTTTGCATCGCCATCTTGAATCCTGCCTTATTTCTTTCGCTGAAAGACATATTCACAGCATCTTTGACCGCCGGAAGGAACTGAATGCCTATTTCTTCATTCAAAGCCAGGGGGAACAGTCCCGTTGCAAACGGAAGGGGTGCAAGTCCATACAGAATTTTGTCCGTATCCGCAATATCAAATTTTCCTCTTTCCCTGCTGGTAGATAAGATCAGGCACGCAATGACATTATTTCGATAAACATCCAACATGCTTCTTGTGTACGGCGCCAGTTTGATCGGGTGTCTTCCCCCTTCCCATGTGGTCTGGATCCAGATCACCGGGTTGCCCGGAAGTGTTTCCGATCTTTTCTGAAGCAGAATATCCGCATAATCCTCGTATGTAGTCAGCGGGACCATCTGTCTGAATTCTTCGATGGTTTTTGGTGTTTTTCCCTTTAAGATGGAACGGCCCAGTTCACAGTTCGACCATAGCTGTATCTGTTCCTCCATCAGTCTGCGCTGAATCTTCATATACTCTTCCATGGACAAATCCAAAAATCCGCAGTACTGATCCCAGATTTCCTGATAACGCCGCTCCTTTAGTTGTTCTGAAAGGCTCATGTTTTTCCGGCTCCTTTCCAGGTACTTCTGCAACGTAAAATACTTCTCTTATTGGGAAGCAGAAATGGAGTTGCTTTCTTGTATTCCTCGTAATTAGAAAATGTTTTCGGAAAGCTGTACAGATCCTGAAAGATCACATACAAAATATTCAGAACGATCATCGTCACTGCAAACAGCATTCCTTCGCGGTCCTTCCACAGGGCGCCCAGGCACAGATAAAGTCCCGCAAACCACAAAACACCGGGATGTCGACACAGAGCGTACACTCCCTCTGTATATGCTTCCCGGTACTTACTTTCTTCTATATAAGTTGTCTCAAAAGGCAGTGCAAAAAAAAGCGTATAGACCAAAAGGCACAGAAAAAAAACTCCTCCTGCAATCAAAAAAAGATCAGAAGGTGCAGAAAAAAAGGCCTCCCTGTTTGACCAGAACAAAATCCCGGTTCCTGCAACCACAAAAACGCTCCCTATTCCGAACAACGTTCCCATCCATCCTGCAATCTTTCTGATACTGTTCACATCATAGAGAAAATAACAGAAAAACCCAAGACATCCGAAAAATAATGCCAACATGTCTGATTCCTGCCTTTCATACACTCAGCTATTATTCTATCATAGTGGTTACAAAAAAGTCAAACAATGGAAGACCTTTTTGAAAAATATATTATAATTTTTCTAATACTTTTGGAGATTGTCTGAATGTTAACAAACTATGGCTCCTTACCGCTTCTCACCAAGGAAAAACAGCGCAACCGTTCCCGGGCCTGCGTGGGCTCCGATCGTAGCGCCTACCGGATGAATATGGATATCTTCCATTCCATACTTTTCCCGTACCAGATCCGCCACCGCCCGCGCATCCTTCTCACAGTCTCCGTGGCTGATAAAAATCGTCTGATTCTTGTCTTTCCAGTTTCCGATCCTTTCATCCATCATCCGCACCAGCTCTGCCAGAGCTTTCTTTCTGCCTCTGACCTTGGACAGGAGGATCAGATGCCCTTCATCGTCCACATGAAGCATCGGTTTGATCCCTGCCATCGTTCCTACGATAGCACTCAATTTGGAAACCCGCCCTCCGCGATGCAGATGAAACAGATCGTCTACGGTAAACACATGGCAAAGATGAAGTTTATTCTCTTCCAGGAAATCTCCGACTTCCTGCATGGATTTTCCTTCCTCCTTCATTTTAGCCGCATAGAAAAGCAGCAGTCCCTCACCCATGGACGCACACAGGGAATCCACAACTCGGATGGTAATCCCCGGATACTCTTCCATCAGTTCCTGCGCGGCGATCCTTCCACTGTTGACACTTCCGCTGAGGCCGGAAGAAAATCCCAGATACAGAACATCAATCCCTTTTTCCACGTAAGGAAGCCAGCATTTCTTTATATCCTCGGAATTCGCCTGAGAAGTCGTCGGCATCGCTCCGGCACGCATCCACTCATAAAACTGGTGAGAATCTGCCTTATGCTCTTTGTCAAACGTTTCTCCATTCACGGTACAGCTCAGGCTCACATATGGAATCTGATGTTCCTCGTAGAAGGATTCCGGCATGTCACAGGTATCGTCTGTTGCAATTACATATTCTTTCATAGCTACACCTTCCCTCCTGCATTCTCTTTGTGATTAATCTTACCATTCTGTACTGGAATTTTCAATACATAGTTTTCAAAACTACGTGACGGCTGTAACCGTTCCGCCGGAGAAACAGCTGCTCCCGGCTTATTCCATAGCTTTCAGAACTTCGATCGCTTTCTCAAGCTGAACATCGCTTTCCGCATCCTCCGGCTGTTCCACCTCCACATCCGGCGCAATGCCGACGCCATGGATATCATTTCCTTTCGGCGTATAATAATGGGCAACGGTCAGCTTGACCACGCTCTGATCCGGAAGTGTATAGAAATCCTGCACGATGCCTTTTCCAAATGTCTGGGTTCCGACGATGGTTCCCACGCCGTAATCCTTGACTGCTCCGGTGAAAATTTCCCCGGCGCTGGCTGTATTTTCATCCACCAGAACGACCAGCGGAATATCCAGGGGCGTCTCTCCCTCGCAGGTATATTCCTCCCTGTTTCCCTGTTTATCCTCCGTATACACGATCAGCCCTTCCGGCAGGATCTGTCTCAGTGTATCGCACACCGCAGTGACCAGGCCTCCCGGATTGCCTCTCAGATCGATCAAAAGCTTCTGGAGCCCATCCTCCTGGAGCTGCTGATAAACGTCGGCAAACTGGTCGGAAGTGAGTCCTGTAAACTGGCTGATCGCCAGATATCCAATGGTATCTGTCAGCATCTTTCCCGCCACGGTCTGCGTCTCCAGTTTCTCCCTGGTCACCTCCGCCTGGATCTGTCCTATCCCCTCCCGCTCTACAGTCAGGGTGATCGTATCGTTCTCTCCTTCCCGGATCAGCGCGGCCGCTTCTGTCACGGTCATGGAAGTCACATCCGTGCCGTCCACCGCGATCAGCATATCACCCGTCTGAATACCTGCCTCAGCCGCAGGCGAACCGTCCGCTACTTCCACAATAGTCAGACCGGCGCCTTCCTCCGTCTGCCCGATGGTGATTCCTACCCCTTCATAGTAGCCTTCCTGTGAGGTTGCCAGTTCCTGAAACTCTTCTTCTGTATAGTAGTCCGCATATCTGTCGCCAAGACCGCTGATCAGTCCGCGGTACATGCCCTCGGCCAATGCTTCCTCGTCCTTCTCGCCCACATAAACCTCGTCGATCAGCTGCTCGATCGTCCGGATCTTTTCACTAGTCTGCACGCCGGTCGGGGTATCCGTTCCTCCGGGCAGCCATATAAAATGGGAAGCTGTCCGAAAGACTGCCAGAAGAAGAACCACCGTAACGGCTCCGGCAAGGAAACTTCCCCAGCCATTTTCCCTTTTTTCCGGTTTTCGTTTTTCTCTCATCACCGGCTCCTTTGTTTCTGCTTCCGATCCTTCCTGCAGGTTACTGTTCTGTTGTTTCATCTCTTCGCTCATATCTTCTCCTGTTTCTGAAAAGAGCTGCCTCATGGCAGGTTTACCCTTTCCAATGAGACAGCCCCCTGAATTCTATTATATGATATTTCTCTGTCTGTTCATTCCTCTTCCGCCGCCTGCAAATGTCATTGCAGAATTTTTCTGCTTCGGAAGCCGCATCAGACTTTCAGATGCCTGCGGATCGTAAAGATACTTCCGATCAGACCGATTCCCATTCCCAGAAGCACTCCCACCGGAAGCAGCGTTCTGAAAACTTCGTTGACCGGAAGGAAGGTCATGATACTGGTCAGTGCGCTGAAATTATTCATTGCATAGCTGATCACCCTTCCGTAAATCATATACCACAGCAGCAGCGGAATCGCTGCGCCTACCAGTCCGATGAGCATACCTTCGATCAGGAACGGCGCCCTTACAAAAAGATTGGTCGCTCCGATCAGTTTCATGATTCCAATCTCTTCCTTGCGGACAGAGATACCAACAGTAACCGTATTGCTGATCAGGAACACGGAGACCGCCAGAAGGATCAGGATGATCGCAATCGACACATATCCAACCACCCGATTCAGTGTAGACAGCGTTGTGCTGGCTTCCTGCTGCTGGCTGACGTCACGGACACCTTCCAGTGTTTTGATATATTCAACTACTGCATTCTGATCTTCGATCCTGTTTACATATACATTATAATGGGCGGAATTTGCCAGCGGGTTATCGTTAGGATTGATCAGATTCTTTGCCCGCTCTTTCGCCTCCTCATCCCCTTCGTCCAGGTTCAGATACTCCGTAATATACTCGTCCCACGCGTCATCCGCGGAAACATAGTCAATCTGCTTGATCAGCGACGTCTTTGAGGCAATCTGTGCGCCGATCGTATCGATCGTTGCCTGATCGGTTTCCTCGTTGAAGTATACTACGATGTTTACGGCTGATTCCACATTCTTCATCATGTAGTTGAAGTTTACAACCACCGAATAGAAGATGCTGAACATAAAAATGCAGGCTGCCATCGTTGCCACAGACGCCAGTGAGAACATTTTGTTTCTCCAGATGCTCTTGACGCCCTGCTTGATGCTGTATCCCAGTGTACTAAGCCTCATGGTATTCACCCTCCCTTTCGTCACTGATAATCACGCCTTTACGCATCGTGATGACACGCTTTTTCATGGCATTGACGATCTCTCTGTTGTGGGTTACAACCAGTACAGTCGTTCCGCGGGAATTGATCTCATCCAGAAGCTTCATGATCTCCATGGAATTTCCCGGATCCAGGTTTCCTGTGGGCTCATCCGCCAGAAGGATATCCGGCCGGTTCACGATGGCTCTCGCCACAGCCACGCGCTGCTGCTCGCCTCCGGAAAGTTCTTTTGGAAAAGACTTATATTTCTCCGCAAGTCCCACCAGTGTGAGAACTTCCGGAACACGCTTTTTGATCACACGGTTCGGCTTCTCGATCACCCTCTGGGCAAACGCCACATTTTCATATACGTTTCTATCCTTCAGCAGACGGAAATCCTGAAAAACCACACCGACGCCGCGGCGGTATTTTGGAACTTTTCCCCGTCTCATCCGGTTAAGATTCTGTCCATTTACCTTAATGGTGCCTGAGGTCGGTTCCAGTTCTTTCAGAAGCAGCTTGATCAGCGTCGATTTTCCGGAACCGCTGTTGCCTACGATAAAGACAAATTCCCCTTTCTCAATGTGTAAGGATACGTTGTTGACCGCAGGCTGTCCCTTCGCGTAACTCTTACTTACACTGTCTAAAGTAATCATTCTTACTCCTCCTTGATGGTGCTGCTCAATAATCGAGCGTTTCCATGTACTTCATGTACTGAACGACCATAAGGGCGATCTTGAACGTGATCGCGTCTTCAAAAATCCGCAGATCCAGACCCGTACTCTTCTGAAGCTTATCCAGACGGTATACCAGTGTATTTCTATGAATGTACAGCTGACGCGAGGTCTCGGACACATTCAGCGAATTTTCAAAGAATTTATTGATCGTTGTCAGTGTTTCCTCATCAAAGTCATCCGGTGAGTTGTCTCCGAAAATTTCTCTGATGAACATTTTGCACAGTGGAATCGGAAGCTGATAGATCAGTCTGCCGATACCCAATGAGCTGTATGCATAGATATCCAAATCGTCTGAAAAGATTTTTCCCACATCCATAGCCATTTTGGCTTCTTTGTAGGAACGTGAGACATCCTTTAACTCTTTGACGATGGTACCATAAGCAACGTGTGTCTTCCCCTCATCGTCTTCTCCGACTGCGTCGAGCATCGCCGCAGCCACTTTGTTCATTTCCGCATAGTCCTCGTCCGGTCCTACTTCCTTGACGATGATAATGCTCTTTTCATCAACGGCGGTGATAAAATCCCCTGACTTCGTTCCGAGCAGATTCCGGATACTTTCCAGCGAACCGCTGTTTTTTTCCGGATCCGTCTCAACAATAAAGACCAGCCGCCGCGTCTCAATATCAATATGTAATTTCTTCGCCCGGTTGTAGATGTCAACCAGCAGAAGATTGTCCAGCAGGAGATTCTTGATAAAATTATCCTTGTCAAAACGCTCCCGGTAGGCAACCAGAAGCCCCTGAAGCTGAAAGACCGCCATCTTTCCCACAAGGTAATTGTCGTCATTATTTCCTCGGATGATCAAAATATACTCCAGCTGATATTCTTCATATACCTTGAAAAAGTGATAGTTTTTCATCATCTGCGAGTCCGCCTGGGACTGCGCAAAACTGACGATCGTTTCTGTCCCTATTTCCGTCTCCGGAAATGTGGATACCAATACCTTCCCCTCCACATCCGTCACGCACAGGTCAGCACGGGAAATCGCCTTGATCCCCTCCACCGTGCTCTGCAATATCTGGTTTGAAATCATTTTTTTACCCTCTTTCATTTTATGGTTTTTGCTGTTGTCGGCATCGTTTCAGTGATGCCTTTGTTGTCTTTCCCCGGTAAGGCCCCATTCCTTCCGGATTCTGCGGGCAGGTTCCCCATGAATCACCGGCCCCAACATATAGCTATTTTAATACAAAATGCCTAAAAAGGAAAGAGATTTTACTGCAAATGTTATAATTGCGGCAACCGTTCCGCTGGCTGAACCGTTACCAATTGTGGATCACTGTTCGTTTTTGTATTTTGTCACCATGCG
The DNA here is from genome assembly GCA_902493585.1 of uncultured Fusicatenibacter sp. Lineage (GTDB taxonomy): Bacteria > Bacillota > Clostridia > Lachnospirales > Lachnospiraceae > Fusicatenibacter. The sequence goes on from CABUPZ010000021.1 coordinate 21,862, forward strand.
TTTAAAAGTATTCTTCTTCAAAAGTTTTCCCCACCAGCTGATCTTTATTCCTGCTTCGTTTTGCACGGTAGGATGTTCTCCCAGGCTGAGCCAGATTTTCGCGCTGATCTTGCTTCGGTTGTCCATGACAAACCGGTCCTGAAGCGTTCCCTTCAGGCCGCTGACAATCACGTCCGCAGTCTCGCTGTTGATTTCATTCAGCAGGCTGTCCACTCCCGCCTCATCCAGCGATTCCACCACCGCTCCTCCGGCCACCTGGATTCCCGGATAGGTCTCCTGCAGATATTTCTCCAGGCTTTCCACTTCATCTTCCGTCTCCCCCAGAACAAAGATCCTGCTTCCGGTCTGAATCAGATACCAGAAGAGACGCGCGATGAATTCATTCGTCTCAACCTCTTCGTACAGAGTGCTGTCCTCCTCAATTCCCGCTGCGGTAAGGATCTCCGTTTCTCCGATGATGCTCATATCCAGATCTTTCAGGTAAGTTTTCCACTGCTCATCCTCATTGGCAAGCAGCAGCATCTGCATGGTTACAATGCCAATCGTATTCAGCACATCATTCTGCATATACTCACTGACAATCTCCATCGCTTCATCTACCTGACAGTTATCCAGTTCCACGCCTAAAACGTTAATTTTTTTCTCCATTTCTCTGTTACTGCCAATGGCAACTCCTTGCTTATACTTCGCGTCCATTTGGCTATTGTACCAAAAAAAGAGACCGTTGTCAAAACAGTCTCTTTTTTGATGCGTTTTCTTTCCGAAGCTTATACCTCAAACATCAGGTCGCCGTAAGAAGGCATCGGCCACATTTCTTTGTCCACGATCATTTCCAGTCTGTCAACCGGTGTGCGCAGAGCCTCCATTGCCGGTACCACTGCCTCATGATAGAATTTCGCCTGTTCCATACCATCCGGCATTGCAAACGCTTTGTCCTCTGTCACCTTCAGATGTTTCAAAGCCTCCTGCGTCTCTTTGAGAAGCGCACTGGTCTCTTCCAGAAGCTCTTTCTGTACCGTTACTTCCGATACGCCCGCTGCTGCAATGGTGTTGATGGAATCCGCAAGAGACGTCGCATATTTAATAACTGCCGGAATGATCTGCTTGCTGGCCATATCGATCATCGTCTTCGCTTCAATGTTGATTGTCTTGGCATAATTTTCGTATTTCACCTCTGCACGGGATTCCAGTTCGCTCTTTGTGAATACCTTGAAATCGCCGAACAGACGGATTGCCTTTTCTGTTGTAAGCGCCGGAATTGCGTCTACCATACATCCGATATTCGGCAGACCTCTTCTTTCTGCTTCCTGAACCCACTCCTCGGAATAACCATTGCCATTGAAGATGATCCTCTGGTGCTCACTCAGATTTTTCTTGATCAGGTCATGCACAGCCTCTTCCAGATTCTCTGCCTTTTCCAGAACATCGCAGGCATCGCGGAACGCCTCTGCAACGATGGTGTTAAGGACAATGTTCGGAGATGCGACGGAATCTCTGGAACCTACCATACGGAATTCAAACTTGTTTCCGGTAAACGCAAACGGAGAAGTACGGTTCCGGTCTGTCGCGTCTTTGGTCAGACCCGGAAGTGTCTTGACACCTGTAGACAGGGTTCCTCCCTTTTTGCTGTTGGTTGCGCTTCCTGTGCTGATCAGCTGTTCCACCACGTCCTCCAGCTGCTCTCCAAGGAATACGGAGATAATGGCCGGCGGCGCCTCGTTGGCTCCCAGACGGTGATCATTGCCCGGATCTGCCGCTGACTCACGGAGAAGATCCGCATGTACATCCACGGCCTTCAGGATACAGCTCATAACCAGCAGGAACTGGATGTTGTCATGAGGGGTTTTTCCCGGATCCAGAAGATTGATTCCGTCGTCCGTAGTCAGAGACCAGTTGTTATGTTTACCGGATCCGTTTACTCCTGCAAACGGTTTTTCATGAAGCAGACACTTCATTCCGTGCTGACATGCCACACGTTTCAGCGTTTGCATTACCAGCTGATTATTATCTACTGCAATGTTTGCCTCTGCATAAATGGAAGCCAGCTCATGCTGTGCCGGTGCAACCTCATTGTGCTGAGTCTTTGCGGTTACTCCCATTTTCCACAGTTCAATATTGACATCCTTCATAAATGCGGCAATTCTCTGACGGATGGTTCCGAAGTAATGATCATCCATCTCCTGTCCCTTCGGCGGCATCGCGCCGAACAGGGTGCGGCCTGTATAGATCAGGTCTTTTCTCTGCTGGAATTTTTCAGCATCCACCAGGAAATATTCCTGCTCCGGTCCTACCGACGGAGTAACTTTTTTGGAATTTGTATTTCCAAACAGCCTCAGCAGACGCAGGGACTGCTCATTGATCGCCTCCATGGAACGCAGAAGCGGAGTCTTCTGATCCAGCGCTTCGCCGTTATAAGAACAGAACGCTGTGGGAATACACAGTGTCGCTCCTGCCGCGTCCTGACGTACAAATGCCGGGGACGTACAATCCCATGCGGTATATCCTCTCGCCTCAAAGGTTGCCCGAAGACCGCCGGAAGGAAATGAAGAAGCATCCGGCTCACCTTTGATCAGCTCCTTACCGGAAAAGCTCATAAGTACCTTTCCGCTTGGAAGCGGAGATGTGATAAAGGAATCATGTTTTTCTGCAGTCACACCTGTCAGCGGCTGAAACCAGTGTGTATAATGTGTCGCGCCTTTCTCGATTGCCCATTCCTTCATCTCGTGTGCGATCATATCCGCCGTCTGAAGATCCAGGTCACCGCCTTCCGCGATGATCTTCTTCAGCTTCTTGTACACGTTCTTCGGAAGACGTTCCTGCATCACTTTGTCATTAAACACATTTTCGCCAAAAATAGCAGCAGCATTTACATATTCGCCCATAGTTTTCTCCTTTTCCTTTTTTAGCTGACAAAAGGGCTTTCTCAAAAAATATGTCATTTTTTGTAGAACGCCCTTGTCTTACATATGCTGTATGGAATTTTATTTCCAACTTGCTTACAAGATACCGCAAAAAACGGGAAAACGCAAGTATTTTTTTTCGTTTTCACACTTTTTGTTCATTTATCCAAAACACTTTTTGTTTTGGACCTTTTTTTGGATATCCTGCCTATCTTTGCCGCAAAGACAGCAATCCTCACGCTTTGTCAGCAGATCCGAAAAGTTCGATTTTTTCTCTTACGGTCGCTTTGATCGCCTCTGCGCCAGGAGCCAGCAGTTTACGCGGGTCATATCCTTTGCCCTGCTGATCTTTGCCCTCTTCGATATATTTGCGTGTTGCTTCTGCGAAAGCCAGCTGACACTCTGTATTTACATTAATCTTGGAAACACCGAGATCGATGGCTTTTTTGATCATATCTGCCGGAATTCCTGTACCTCCGTGAAGTACCAGCGGCATAGCTCCGGTCAGCTGCTGGATCGCATCCAGAGTCTCGAAGCTCAGTCCCTGCCAGTTTGCCGGGTATTTTCCGTGGATGTTTCCGATTCCGGCTGCCAGCATGTCAACGCCCAGGTCAGCAATCATCTTGCATTCTTTCGGATCTGCGCATTCGCCCATACCTACGACGCCGTCTTCCTCACCGCCGATGGAACCAACCTCAGCTTCCAGAGAGATTCCTTTCTCACGGCATACTTCAACCAGCTCTTTTGTTTTTGCTACGTTCTCATCGATCGGATAATGAGAACCGTCGAACATGATGGAGGAAAATCCTGCTTCGATGCATTTATAACATCCGTCATAAGTACCATGATCCAGATGCAGAGCAACAGGAACAGTAATGTTCATTTCCTCGATCATTGCCTTTACCATAGCGGCAACGGTCTTGAAACCTGTCATATATTTTCCGGCTCCCTCAGATACGCCGAGAATTACAGGGGAATTCATTTCCTGAGCAGTCTGCAGAATGGATTTTGTCCACTCAAGGTTGTTGATGTTGAACTGACCTACTGCATAGTGGCCTGCTTTTGCTTTTTCCAACATTTCTTTTGCTGATACTAACATAGTAATTGCCCTCCTAAACATGATAATGTTTATCGTTAATTTTATAACTTAGCTCTATTATACATCAACTTTTTAAAAATGCCAATACTGGTTTTGGTTTCGCAAATGTTTTTAACATCCCTTCCCTCACTCTGCTTTCAGCGCCGTCAAGGAAGATTCCGGATTCAGCACCAGTTCCATTGCATGCTTCTGTGCCTCAATCCTTACAAAACTGTGTTCACCGCCGTATTCGCCGTCCAGCGTCCACGGGATCTCCTGATTGGATTCGATCAGAATGCGGTCTGTCTTGAAAGAATCCACCAGGCTCGTGATATTTTCCGCCATCACCAGAGACGCGATGATCTCATTGAGCTCGATCGGATTTTTCGGACGTTTGATCAGAGTTACCTCAAACAAGCCGTCGTCCAAATGTACATCCTTGCCCGGCAGGTTTTTGAATCCACCCACAGAGCGTGCGTTCGTCACCATGCCATAAATATATTCCCCTTCGAAGGTACGTCCGTTTGCATCCACCCGGATCCAGTAGGTGGGGACGTTCCAGATCCTTTTCGAGCCTTCCAGCAGGTAAGCCAGATGGCCCAACACATTTTTCAGATGCTGGTCCGTCTCATAAGAGACATCGGTGAAGAGACCAAACGCTGCGATATAAACAAAATTTCCCTTGTTAAATCTCCCTACATCGCAGGAATAGAGTTTGCCCTCGATAATATCTTCTGCCGCCTTCACCATATCCTTGGAGATCTCCAGGCTGTTTGCAAAATCATTGGTGCTTCCTGCGGGGATATATCCCAGCGGAATCCGTTCCTTACATTCCATAAGCCCACTTACAACCTCATCCAGCGTTCCGTCCCCTCCGCTGCACACCACCAGATCCATCTCCGGGGCAAGTTCTTTTGTCTTCTCATGGGCGTCACCGATTCCCTGGGTGGGATGCGCAACAACCTCATAGCCGCCCTTCACAAATGTGTCGATGATTTCAAACAGTTTATTTTTAATCTGAGCTTTTCCGGATTTAGGATTGAAGATAAATAAGAGTCGCTTTTTCATAGATTGATCTCTCCTTCTCGTTGCAAAGCCGATGATCCGTCAAGAGGAAATGCAAACTTCCTCTGTGACAAACAGGCCAGACTGCGATGGTGAATCCATCAAAGTCTGGCCTGTCATTTACGGAACTGATTATACTAATTCGATAACAACTTCCATAGCTGCATCGCCCTTACGCGGTCCGATTTTGATGATTCTTGTGTAACCACCATTACGTCCTTCATATTTCGGAGCGATTTCGTTGAACATCTTGTCAACCATATCAACTTTCTTTGTGTTTTTCTTACGTCCGGCTGCTTCCTTCGGAACTTCTGTTACCGGATAGAAAACTTTTGCCATCTGACGTCTTGCATGCAGTCTGGACGGAGCGTCTTTCTTGATCTCCTTCTGCACTTCATCGTATACAGTAACTTTCTTACCGTCTTTTACTTCTTTCACACGTTTTCCGTCTGCGTCCTTGCGGGCAACCTTTGCAGTTACGGTTACGGTCTCGAAGTTATCTTTCTCTTTTACTGCCAGGGCAATCAGACCCTCAGCGATCTTGCGGATCTCTTTTGCTTTGGTCTCTGTTGTCACGATTTTTCCGTGATACAGCAGATTGGTAACCTGGTTTCTCAGTAACGCTTTTCTCTGGTCAGATGTTCTGCCGAGTTTTCTATATTTTGCCATGATTCTTTTCCTCCATTTGTGGAACTCCAGGCCATGCTTCATCGGTCTTACTGGCAGGGAGTTTTTCTTCTACAAATTCCAAACGGAGCGCAGAGTTGTCTTCTGCTTATTCTCCGTCCCCAGGACTCAAAGAAAGTCCCAGTTCTTTTAATTTTGCCAAAACTTCTTCCAGGGATTTCCGTCCAAGGTTGCGGACTTTCATCATATCTTCAGAAGTCTTATTGCACAGTTCTTCTACGGTATTGATACCGGCACGTTTCAGACAGTTGTAAGAACGAACAGAAAGCTCCAGCTCGTCGATGTTCATCTCCAGAACCTTCTCTTTCTCGTTGTCCTCTTTCTCGATCATAACTTCTGCTGTCTTCGCGTTCTCAGACAGATCGATAAAGAGTTTCAGATGCTCGCTCAGTACTTTTGCCGCAAGGCTGACAGCCTCATCCGGCTCCAACGTACCGTTAGTGTATACATCCAGGGTCAGCTTATCGTAGTCGGTAATCTGTCCCACACGGGTATTCTGCACAGTCAGGTTTACTCTCTCCACCGGCGTATAGATCGCATCCACTGCAATCACACCGATCGGCATATCATCGCTTTTTCCTTTGTCTGCACTGATATAACCGCGTCCTTTTGTGATGGTCAGTTCCATATACAGCTTGCTGTCAGCACCGCCGTTCAGGGTAGCGATCACCTGATCCGGATTCATGATCTCAATATCCTGATCCACCTGAATGTCGGATGCCCGAACAACACCTTCACCTTCGAACTCAATATATGCAACCTTCGCCTCGTTGGTCTCGCTGTTGTTGCGGATTGCAAGGCTTTTCAGGTTCATGATAATTTCGGTCACATCTTCCTTGACACCCGGAATAGAGCTGAACTCATGCAGAACGCCTTCGATCTTTACCTGGCTTACTGCTGCGCCCGGCAGAGAGGAAAGCATGATTCTGCGTAAGGAATTGCCAAGAGTAGTACCATAGCCGCGCTCCAGGGGTTCCACAACGAATCTTCCGTACTTCTTGTCTTCAGAAATCTCTGTAATTTCAATTTTCGGTTTGTTAAAATCAAACACTCGAAAGCCCCTCCTTTTAAATTGGTTGGCCGATTTACCCGTTTATTATTTAGAATACAGCTCGACGATCTGCACTTCATCTACCGGAACATCAATTGCTTCTCTGGTCGGAGCTTCTTTTACAGTTCCTTTCAGTGCTTCCAGATCTGCGTCTACCCATTCCGGAGTAAGGCGTCCGCCTGTAACCTCCACGATGTCTTTATATCTCTGAGAAGATTTCTTGTTCTCTTTGATTTCAATTACGTCACCAGCTTTTACCTGATAAGACGGGATGTTTACGCATTTTCCGTTAACCAGAACGTGCTTGTGATCAACGATCTGTCTTGCCTCTTTTCTGGTTCTCGCCATACCCATACGGAATACAACGTTATCCAGACGCAGCTCAAGCAGGATCATCAGGTTTTCACCAGTCTGTCCAGCCATTCTGTCTGCCTTCTTGTAGTAGTTACGGAAAGGTTTCTCCAGAACGCCATAGATGAATTTTGCTTTCTGTTTTTCTCTCAGCTGAAGACCGTACTCAGATACTTTTCTGTTCGCTCTTTTCAGCTGTCTTGTGGACTTTTTATCAATTCCCAGATATACCGGATCCAGACCCAGGGACCGGCATCTTTTCAGGACTGGTACTCTATTTACTGCCATGTTCTTGACCTCCTAATCAGACTCTTCTACGTTTTGGTGGACGGCATCCATTGTGCGGAACCGGAGTTACGTCACGGATGCTGGTTACTTCGATACCGCATGCCTGCAGCGCACGGATTGCTGCCTCACGGCCTGAACCAGGTCCCTTAACCATAACATCAACTGTCTTCAGACCATGAACCAGAGCTGCTTTTGCTGCTGTCTCTGCTGCTGTCTGAGCTGCATAAGGAGTAGATTTCCTTGAACCTTTAAATCCAAGACCACCAGCACTTGCCCAGGAAAGAGCATTTCCCTGTGCGTCAGTCAGAGTAACAATTGTATTATTGAAAGATGACTGGATATGTGCCTGTCCGTGTTCAACGTTTTTCTTGACACGACGTTTTGTCGTTTTCTTTGTCACTTTAGCCATTTTAAAAACTAACCTACACTTTCTTATTCTATATTTTCAGTTACGGATTATTTCTTCTTGTTTGCTACGGTTCTCTTCGGACCTTTGCGGGTTCTTGCATTGGTCTTTGTCTTCTGACCACGAACCGGCAGACCTTTACGATGACGGATTCCACGGTAGCATCCGATCTCCTGCAGACGTTTGATGTTCATTGCGATTTCTCTGCGCAGATCACCTTCTACAGTCTGAGTCTCATCGATTACTGCACTGATTTTCTTTACTTCGTCATCGGTCAGATCACGGCAGCGAGTATCAGGATTAACACCTGCTTCTGCCAGAATACGGTTGGAGCTTGTTCTGCCGATACCATAGATATAGGTCAGGCCGATCTCCACACGTTTGTCTCTTGGTAAGTCTACACCAGCGATACGAGCCATGTAATTGTTCCTCCATTTTCTTACAAGTCATTAATATTTTCCTAATTGGGATACAGGTATGTGTGTATCCAGTCATGGCCTTCCATGACCTTTCCGCCCGGCACTTTGATCTTTCAGACGGTATTTGATGTGCCTTCGCGGTATTAAGCAATATTATAAGGGATGATACGCCCTGCGGCGCATATCCGCCGGAGGCTCCTGATTCAGCATGCCGCTGCGGATCGGCGGTCCTTTCGGTTTCCGCGTTCCTGCAGCAGATTCCCGCCAATCTGGTCACAGCCGGATCGCAGGTATCTTTCAGGTTCTCACTTTATAATATTAACAGAAGCTTTCGCTTCTTTTCAGCCGCTTAAAAAAGTTTTCAAACAGATTGGATCAGCCCTGTCTCTGTTTGTGTTTTGGATTCTCGCAAATGATCCGGATGCTGCCTTTTCTCTTGATGACTTTGCATTTCTCGCAGATCGGTTTTACGGATGATCTTACTTTCATCGTGAATCTCCTTTCTTCCTTTCCCTTTTTTACGGGTTGCGTAAAGCTTTTGGCATCGGTTTTTGTGGGTTATCAAAGGGGCCGCGCACAAAAGTTCGTTATATAGTATAGCACTGCAAATCCTGGAATGCAAGGGCTTTTTTTACTTTTTTGTGAAATGTCGGACGGTCGGTAAGAGGCGGGCGCGTGTAAAGACAGATTCTGTGATTTTTACAAATTTTCAAAAATAAATCCAAACATTGTGATGGTGTATGTTTCTATAATGGAAGAAATTCAAGGGATTTTTTACCTCATTCTTGAATCATTCGTTTTAAATTTTTTTAGGAGGAAATCGGTATGGAGCGAAATATGCGTTTGTGGCTCAAAGAACAAATTTCTGCAAAAACGAAGAAGGCTATGCCTGTGCTTTCTTTTCCGGGGGGAAGGCTGATCGGGGTTTCTGTGGAAGAATTGGTGAAGGACGGACATCTTCAGGCGATGTGCATGAAGAGTATCGCGGAAAAATATCCGCAGATGGGAATTGCCGTGAGTCTGATGGATTTGTCTGTGGAGGCGGAAGCTTTTGGGGCTGATATCGTTTACAGTGAAGAGGAAGTTCCTACTGTACATGGCACTTTGATTGAAACACCGGAACAGGCGGAAGCGCTTCGCGTCCCTGAAGTTGGGGACGGCCGGACCAGAGAGTGTGTCAAAGGGATTCGGGAGGCATGCGAACAAATCACCGACCGTCCGGTGTTTGCAGGAATGATCGGACCGTATTCTCTGGCCGGACGTCTGTTGGATATGACAGAAATCATGATTCTCTGTTATGAGGATCCGGATATGGTGACCACAGTACTTGAAAAAGTTACCAGCTTTCTGATTCCTTACGCGAAAGCTTTGAAACAGGCCGGCGCCAATGGAATCCTTCTGGCAGAACCGGCAGCCGGGCTTCTCTCTCCGGCTCTGATACAGGAATTCTCCAATCCCTATGTGAAACAGATCCGGGAAGCTGTGGAAGATGAAACTTTTATCGTGATGTATCATAACTGCGGCAATGTGGTTCCCCAGATGAATCAGATTCAGGAGGTAGACGCCGCTGCCTACAGTTTCGGAAATGCGATCGATATTGAAAAGGCTCTGCAAGTAATTCCTTCTGACCGAATAGTGGTCGGAAATATCGATCCGGCCGGAACACTCAGAAACGGAACCCCGGAAACGGTGCGCAAAGAAACAAAGCAGCTTCTGGAACGCTGTTCCAAATATCCGAATTTCATCATCTCTTCCGGGTGTGATATTCCGCCGATGACGCCATTTGAAAACATGGACGCGTTTTTTGATACCGTCCAGGAATTCTATCAGGCATAAATTTAAAACTCCTGCAGGTCTCACTGTCTGTACTGACGCGGCGTGAGACCTGTATATTTTTTGAATACTTTTGAAAAATAGCTTTGATCATCAAATCCTGCCGCAACGGCAATATCAATAATCGTGTAATCTGTATTGGCAAGAAGACGCTTGCTCTCTTCGATGCGGACCATGTTCAGATATTCCTTAAAGGAAGAACCGGTAGACTGCTTAAAAATCGAAGAAAAATAGGCGGCATTCAAATGAACGTGTCCGGCAACTTCCTCCAATGTAAGATTTTCGGTAAAATGCTGCGAAATATAAAGAATCGCCTTCTTGATCAGTTCATGATTTTTCTCCGGAATATAATCAAACATATTTTCCGTAAAGGCTTCCAGAATTTCCTGAAGCTTGTAACAAAGCTCGTCCAGACTCTGAATTTTCTGAAGTGTCTTCAGAAACTGGTTATTCATCTTAAGAATAATATTGTTGGTGGCACCCCCTTCAATGGCTGCCCGGGACAGCAGAGAACAAAGTTCGATTGCTCTCGCCTTGATAACTTCCAGATCACTGCCCTCAGCGAAAAATACATAGCCCAGAAGATCGTTGAGAAGCGCTTTTGCCTTCGCCGTATCCTTTGCTTTTACTTTTGCAATCAGTTCTTTCTCTTTTTCATAAGGATATTCGGCCGCCGGAAGCACAGTATAGTTTTTATAGCGCTGAATGGATTCATTGATCCGCGACTGCTGCTGAAGCTTTTCCTGATTAATAAAAAATTTTTGATAGCTGTCGGAGATCAGACTCGAAAACATATAAAAAAGCAGATGACTGATCTGCGTCACTTTATTGGGTGGAATAACCGGAAGCGTATGGGACTCCTCATATAATTCCAGAAGTTCATCTGTAGGCATCGGATACTTCTGCCCAAGCTCCGAGATCAGCAGCGAATCCGGTTCGTCCATCAAAAAAGGTCCTACTAAAATAGAGCCAAACAGAGAATTCTTACTGATCAGCGGAAATACAATATGATTCAGATTTGCATGACAGGAGAAAATATAGGTTTCTCCCAGATCCATTGCCCGTTTGGCTGCCTTGGCATGAAGCAGACTGCAGACTTCGTCAGGCGGAAGAAATTTTTTCAGCCGACTGCAGAATGACGTAGTATCTCCGCAGGAATCCAGAATCACTCCTGTATCATCAATCACCTGTATGGGAAGTTCCACACAGCAATGAAAAGCTTTCAGCATATCGGAAAGTCTCTGTTTTTCTACAATCGTGTAAAGGTAAGGCATCATAGGTATACTCCTCCTACGGATACTTTCATCTTTCCAAACCGTCCAACAACATTCCAGCGAAAAGTTGAAATCCACCTCAAGGGATATCAGAGAAAGACAGGTTTTTCTGTGTCCATTATAACACTGGAAAGAATACAAAAAAAGTACCAATAGTCTAAAAAAAGTACAATACTTATTTTCCTTTTAAGATAGAATATTGGTATAACGACGGGGGACGGAAACCCTCGCAAAACATATCAATATTCCATTGAATAAGCGGAGGAAAACATCATGGAAATCATTCAGGAAATTTCAGAATTTCTGCAGAAAGGCAGAGCCAAAAATGTAAAAGCACTGGTTCAGCAGGCGCTGGACGAAGGGATCGATCCAAAAGTAATCTTAAACGAAGGCCTTCTGGCCGGTATGACAATTATCGGCGCAAAATTTAAACGGGACGAAATTTTTGTACCGGAAGTTCTGGTTGCGGCCAGAGCGCTGAACGTGGGACTGAGCATTCTGGAACCGAAACTTGTGGAGGTTGGAAACCAGCCGGTCGGAAAAGCTGTTGTGGGAACCGTAAAAGGCGACCTGCATGATATTGGAAAAAATCTGGTCGTTATGATGCTGAAGGGTTCAGGCTTTGAAACTTATGACATGGGTGTAGATGTGCCTGCCGAAGCATTCATCGACAAAGCCGAGGAAGTAGGCGCAGATGTCATCTGCATGTCCGCGCTGCTGACAACAACAATGGTAAATATGGAAAACTTGATCACCGAATTGTGCAACCGTAATCTGCGAGACAAGTACATCGTTATGGTGGGAGGCGCACCGGTGAACGACAGTTTCGCTCAGAATATCGGCGCTGATTACTATACTCCTGACGCTGCCACCGCAGCGGAAGTTGCAAAGAAAGCCGTTCTGGAGAAAAGCGCATAATTTTTATATCAAGTAGAATTATTCCTGGTATAAAAAATCAGAATCTGCCGCAGCCACAGCCGCATCAAGCGCCGTATGGCTGCGGCAATTTTATCTAAAAATATGGAGATTCCTATGAACGATATAAGACTTTTAGAAAATCTGCATTTTCATATCGACAAAGAAAAAACCTTTGCGCAGCTTCGCTGCTATCCGGATTCCCCCGTCTACGAGGAAATGGAGGAAACTTTCCTGGAAATCCTTCCCCATATAGAATCACTCTGTCATCCAAAAGGAATCCTGGGAAAAGGTAAAATCCCCGCTCAATGCCGCGTCGACGGAGGTTTGGAGGATCAGGATGCCATTCTGTCCATCCTGACCATCGGACAGGAGATCAGCGACTACAGCACCAGCGCCTTCCAGAACGGCGATTACGTCCGTGGAATGCTGGCCGACGCCATGGCCGATGTCGCCTTATTCTCTCTGGAAGCTGACGCCCAGGAGGCGCTTCGCCAGGCGTGCCGGGAATGGAACCTTGGAATTCAGCGCCGCCTGGAAGCGCCCCACGATCTCACAATGGAAATCCAAAAAGAGGCTCTGCTGCAGCTCCGTGCAGACCAGGCACTGGGACTGGAAATCACCGAAGGTTTCATGTTCCGCCCGCTGAAAACAAGCTGCAACGTTTACGTAACCGCTCCTGACATTAAAATGTTCAACCCCCAGCACAACTGCCGGAAATGCACGAACGTTGGCTGTGCGCTCAGACATATCGAGCCGGTAACAGTAACCGTCTTGGAAAGTCCTGACTGTCCTCCGACGACGGAAGAAGCATTTTCAGACGCTGCATCGCGCATCGTCTTTGAAAGTGTGGGAAACCTTCTGGAAGATATGCGCAAGAACGAAATCTCAATCCCTGCAGCCTGCGGCGGAACAGGGAGATGCGGAAAATGCCGGATCAAAGTATTGGAAGGTCATCTTGAAATCTCGGCAGAAGACCGGGAAGTATTCTCCCCGGAGCAGCTGGCTCAGGGATGGCGCCTTGCCTGCCGGGCATTTCCTGAAGAAACTCTTGTCCTCTGGATGAAATCCTCCCGTCAGAAGGAAATACAGGCTGTCACTGCCTTTGAAAATTCCGCCTCGGAAAAACATCAGGCGATCGAATCAAATCTTTCCGACGGTTCCTATGCCCTGGCTATCGATCTTGGCACCACAACGCTTGCCATCCAGATGGTCTGGGAGAAACATCAGGACACTTACACCGCTTTAAATCCTCAGGCTCAGTACGGTGCGGATGTAATTGCCAGAATCCAGGCCGCCAACGATGGAAACGGAACGGTTTTGAAAAACCTCATCCGCGCCGCACTGTACGACGGAATCCGTGAACTGCAGCAACGGAATCACGTAACCTGGAGAAACCTGACTGCAGCGGCAGTCGCCGGAAATACCACCATGATTCATCTGCTGATGGGGTTTCCCTGTGAGGAACTCGGTCATGCCCCGTTTCGCCCCTGCCATATGGAAACATTGGAGTTTCCTCTCAGAGAGTGGTTTGACGAGGCTGATCCACGGACACAGGTAAAAATTTATCCCGGAATCTCCGCCTTCGTCGGCTCAGACATTGTCTCCGGACTCTGCGCCCTTTCTATGGGAAGCAGCGAGCAGATTTCTATGTTGATCGATCTCGGCACCAACGGGGAGATGGCTCTCGGAAACAAAGAGCGGATGATCGCGGCCTCTACCGCAGCCGGTCCCGCTTTTGAAGGCGGAAACATTATCTGTGGAACCGGCAGCATTCCAGGAGCCATCTGCAGTGCTCACTGGACAGGAACCTCTTTATCCTGTGAAACCATCGGCGGTCAACCGCCCGTCGGCATCTGCGGGACAGGCGTTATCGAAATCACAGAAGAACTGCTGCGCGGAGAGATGATTGATGATACAGGCAAAATGGAATCGCCATGGTTTGAAAATGGCTACGAAATCGCACACACACCTGACGACGAAACGATCCGCTTCTATCAGAAAGATGTCAGAGAAATCCAGCTTGCCAAAGCTTCCATAAGAGCCGGAATTGAAACACTTCTGAAGCGGTACGGAATCCTCGCTTCCGAAGTCGCTCACGTCTATGTAGCCGGCGGATTCGGATATCGGCTGGATTACAAAAAAGCGATTCAGATCGGAATGTTTCCGGAAGAATTTGAAAATAAACTCCAGGCAGTCGGAAACAGTTCTCTGAGCGGTGCGGCTGTGCTCGCGGCAGATCCACAAATTTGCGAAACCGCAAAAGAAATTGCACAGCGAACAGAAGAAATTTCCCTGTCCGAAGATTCGTTTTTTCAGGACAGCTATGTGGAGAATATGTTCTTAAAATCGAGTAAGATGGAGTGATCCGTCCCCGTCCTCTCACATATCCTGCGTACCGTTTGACGCACGGCGGTTTTAAGCATTGACATGCAAAAGACTGATAGGCTACGGCCAGGAAAATAAGCAGCCGATTCCGTCTCAGGTAGAAAAAGCATGAACACAACTCCTGTCCAATATGAAATAGCAATGAATCCATAGCGGAAATATCATACAAAGCGGGATACCTGGATATCGCATACTTTTCCAAAATGTTCAAAAAGCACACAGGATACAGTCCTTCCGAATACAGAAAAATCGTACGTGAAAAATAAATTAAGGTAGTGGTTTGGGCAACTCTGCTCTTTCAAATGCGCACATTCACCAAACCACTACCTTATGCTTTCCTCAAAAACGTCTCCGCCATATCATTCAATCCAAATCCAGCCAGCAAATCTCTCATGTCCTCTTTCAACTCCTCGCGGCTGAACTCACACTCTTCCAGGTATTCGTCGCTCTTCCCGTTCAGATAATCATAAAACAGCAGCATAATCTTGAGATTCGCCATTTCTCCGCCTTCACACAATTCATAAACCCGGTTCTCCGCCTCGTTGATCCTGCCGTCATCCACCATCTCCAGCAGTTCCCGCAGAACTCCATTTTCCTTCGTTCCCCGAAGCAGCTCCTCCGAATCCTCTTCCAGGTCCATCTGAAACAGCAGCTTCAATAACATCCGCACCATCTCCCTGATCTGGCGCATAATATAATCTTCTTCAAACAAACCAATCTACTCCTCTCTGAAAAAACAGAAACCAGCCAGAACGGCCCCGCATAGACTGCGGGACCGTTCTGGCTGGTTTCGTCCGCCTTAAACGCATATCCGCATAGGCTGCAGACCGTTCCGGCTGATTTCGTCCGCCTTATTTGTCACGCCAGATAATGCGTCCTTTGTCCAGATCGTACGGAGAAAGTTCGATGGTAACTTTATCTCCCGGAAGGATACGGATAAAGTTCATACGAAGCTTACCGCTGATGTGCGCCAGAACAACGTGTTTGTTCTCCAGTTCTACCTTGAACATCGCGTTCGGCAGTTTCTCCAGAACGGTTCCTTCTACTTCAATTACATCTGCCTTAGACATTTTTAAACCTCCTTTGCTTTCAATGCTTTACGGATTTCCAGATCGGAAGAAATCTCTGTCTGCTGATAATCAATCTGTACATGCATCAGCTTCTTTTTCTTCGGCCGCTCCAGCGGGCGGATCTTTCCGTCCGCCAGATATACGTAGGGCTCTTCTACCCTGACGATAACATACAGTTTCCCTTTGTCATGTCCCGCCAGGCTTCTTGCAAACATGCCCTCCTGTACCGGCCTCATGCTTCTTCCTCCCTGTGGGTCAGCGTCAGTATCTCCGGCTCACCCTCTGTGATCAGAATCGTGTTTTCATAGTGTGCGGAAAGGCTTCCGTCTTCTGTTACCACCGTCCAGTCGTCATCCAGCCACCGGACTTCCGGCCGGCCGATATTGATCATCGGCTCGATCGCCAGCGTCATTCCCGGCTGAAGACGGATTCCACGGCTTCTCTGGGCAAAATTCGGAATCTGCGGATCCTCATGGAGGCTTGTTCCGATTCCATGACCGCAGAGATCCCTCACTACGCCGTATCCAAAACTCTCTGCATAATCGCCAATCGCTTTGGAAATTTCATGAAGGTGATGTCCGGCTTTCGCATATTTGATTCCTTCGAAAAAGCTCTGCCGTGTCACCTCGATCAGTTTCTTCGCTTCTGGGCTGATCTCGCCCACCGCATGGGTGCGGGCTGCATCAGAATGATATCCTTCGTAAATCAGTCCGGCATCCAGGCTGACGATATCGCCCTCCCTGATAATCCGATGTTTGCTCGGTATTCCGTGCACCACCTCATCGTTGACGGAAACACAGATGGCTGCCGGATACCCATTGTAGTTCAGAAAGTTGGGGATGCATCCAAAGCTGCGGATCATCTCTTCCCCTAACCGGTTGATCTCCCAGGTGGACATTCCCGGACGGAGTGCTTTTCCCAGCTCGTCATGCACCTGTTCCAGCAGATGGCATGCATGACGCATCTTTTCTATCTCACTGGCAGTTTTAATTGATACGGACATTTCTTTACGCTCCTAAAATCTTCGTGATATCCTGGAACACAACATCGATGTCCTGTGTTCCATCCACTTCAGCAAGTACACCCTCAGCCTGATAGTAATCGATCAGCGGCTGAGTCTGCGCATGATAAACAGAAAGACGTTTCTGTACGGTTTCCGGCTTATCATCATCACGCAGCACCAGTTCTCCCTGGCATACGTCGCAGACGTTTTCTACCTTCGGAGCATTGTATTCCACATGATAGGTCGCCCCGCATTTCAGGCAGGCACGGCGTCCTCCCATACGATGTACAATGTTCTCGTCCGGCACTTCCACGTTGACTGCAAAATCAATCTTCTCTCCTCTTTCGTTCAGCGCACGGGTCAGAGCCTCCGCCTGCGGAATCGTTCTTGGGAATCCGTCCAGCACATAACCTGCGGCAGCGTCCGGTTTTGAGATTCTGTCCACAACCAGATCGCAGGTCAGCTCATCCGGAACCAGCTCACCCTTATCCATATAAGCTTTCGCCTTGGTTCCAAGCTCTGTGCCTTCCTTGATATTCGCACGGAAAATGTCGCCTGTGGAAATGTGCGGAATTCCGTATTTCGCAGCGATTTTCTTTGCCTGTGTTCCTTTTCCAGCCCCCGGTGCTCCAAGCATGATAATTTTCATACCGATATCCTCCTTCATCTCAGATAACACTTTAAGGGCCTGTCGTTTTGTCCACAACAGCCCCTCAAAAATGTCTAATCATTCAGAAATCCTTTATAGTTACGAACCAGCATCATGGACTCGATCTGCTTCAGGGTTTCCAGAATAACACTTGCGATAATGATCAGAGAGGTTCCTCCGAAGGAAACGTTCGCGTTAAAGAAACCATTAAAGAAGAACGGGATAACTGCCACGATCGTCAGACCGGCACCACCTATAAAGACAATATAATTCAAAATACTGGTCAGATAATCTACGGTAGGTTTGCCCGGACGGATACCCGGAATAAAACCACCCTGTTTACGCATATTATCTGCAACTTCCATCGGATTGAATGTAATGGATGTATAGAAGTATGCAAAGAAGATAACCATTACAATATATAAGATCAATCCCACAGAGCTTAATGGCTGTGCAGGGTCAAACCAATTGTTGGAGTTAAGCATGGAAAGAATCTTTCCGCCCCATCCTCCAATATCGCTTTTGCCCATGAACGTCAGGATCATGGACGGGAAGGACATGATAGAAGATGCGAAAATGATCGGAATAACACCGGCGGTGTTCACTTTCAGCGGAATATGAGAAGACTGTCCGCCAAACATTTTTCTTCCTACCATTTTCTTGGAATACTGCACCGGAATCCTTCTCTCGGCGCCGTTCAGAATCAGAACCAGCACAACGACTGCGATAATGATCGCAATGATGATCACCCACATCAATGCCGCTCTTGCAAGAGTTTTTCCCTGTACAAAAGTTTCATAAAGAGTGACCATATCCTGCGGTATACGGGAAAGGATGTTAATGAGAAGTACCATCGAAATACCATTTCCGACTCCCTTGTCATTAATCTGCTCACCTACCCACATCAGAAATGCAGAACCTGCAGTCAATGCCGCAATCGCTATAATAACGTTTACTGCATTGAACTCTTCCAGCAATCCCTGTCTGCCGAAACCGATCGCCAGGGCAGCCGATTCAAACAGAGCCAGACCAACCGTCAGATAACGGGTGATTGCTGTCATTTTCTTTCTTCCTTCTTCTCCATCCTTCTGCATCTCTTCCAGTTTTGGAATCGCAATGGTCAGAAGCTGAATAATGATGGAAGAAGTAATATATGGTGTAATACTCAGCGCGAAGATGGAGAATCTATCAAAGCCGCCACCCGTAAAGGCATTCAGGAAGCTGAATGCCTCATTCGTGCTGTTTGCGAAGAATGCGCTGAAATATTCTGTATTCACTCCCGGAACCGGCATCTGCGAACCCAGACGGATGACGCACAGCATCAGGAAGACATACAGGATCTTATGACGCACATCCTTGATTTTAAATGCATTGACCAGTGTCTTAAACATTAGATCACCTCGACTGTTCCACCTGCCGCTTCAATTTTTGCTTTTGCGCTCTCGCTGCATGCATTGACTTTCACATTGAGTTTCTTGGAAATCTCACCATTTCCGAGAATCTTAACTCCGTCTTTCGGATTGGAAACCAGTCCGCTCTCGATCATTGTTTCAACGGTAACAGTCGCTCCATCTTCAAAACGATTCAGTGCAGATACATTGATTCCAACGATCTGTTTGGAATTTCTGCAGGTGAATCCTCTCTTCGGAATACGTCTGTATAACGGCATCTGACCGCCTTCAAAACCTGGTCTCGGTGCTCCGGAACGAGCTTTCTGGCCTTTGTGACCCTTACCAGCTGTCTTTCCGTTTCCTGAACCATGTCCACGGCCTCTGCGGAAGTTATCGCTGTGTCTGGAGCCTTCTGCCGGCTGTAAATTTGATAAGTCCATTACGGTACCTCCTTCTGAAATTGTAACTATCCAG
>CABUPZ010000022.1 GCA_902493585.1 uncultured Fusicatenibacter sp.
CAGCGAGGCGGGACTGCTGTATATCACGGTTCTGACGGAACCGACCACCGGAGGTGTGACCGCCAGCTGGGCAATGCTGGGAGACATTATCCTTGCAGAGCCTAATGCGCTGATCGGATTTGCAGGTCCCCGTGTTATCGAGCAGACGATCGGGCAGAAGCTTCCCAAAGGCTTCCAGCGGGCGGAATTCCTTCTGGAACATGGATTTATTGACGCGATCCTGGAGAGAGAGACGTCCAGGGAGACACTGGCGGAGATCCTCCGGCTCCACGGAGCGGGACAGGACAACGCTGCAGGCGCAGAGAACACATCGGAAGAACTTCATGGGGAAGCGGAAGACGGAAGCCCGGAAGAACTGGAAGATACAGACGCTTTGGAAGATCTGGAACGTCTGGACGGGCTGCGTTCCGGACACTCCGGAGCGGGAGCGTTTTCCAAATTCCACACCTCAGCAGCAGAAGGCGGTCTCACCGCCTGGGATCGTGTGGAAAAGGCGCGGAAAAAGGACCGTCCTGTGGGGACAGATTATATCGAGGCGTTGTTTGAAGGATTTCAGGAGTTCCATGGAGACCGCGGCTTTCGGGATGATCCTGCAGTCGTGGGAGGTATCGCCTGGTTCCATGACCGTCCGGTAACGGTCATCGCTGAGGCAAAGGGAACGACGACCAAAGAAAATGTCAAGAGAAACTTTGGAATGCCATATCCCGAAGGATACCGGAAAGCGCTTCGCCTGATGAAACAGGCGGAGAAATTCCACCGTCCGGTCATCTGCTTTGTAGATACGCCGGGAGCGTTCTGCGGTATGGAAGCCGAGGAACGGGGCCAGGGAGAGGCCATTGCAAAAAATCTTTTTGAGATGTCGGATCTGAAGACACCGATTCTGTCACTTGTCATCGGTGAAGGCGGCAGCGGCGGCGCACTTGCGCTGGCGGTGGGAGACGAGGTATGGATGATGGAAAATGCCATCTATTCGGTACTGTCCCCGGAAGGCTTCGCGTCAATCCTGTGGAAAGACAGCAAACGTGCAAAGGAAGCGGCTCAGGTCATGAAGCTGACCGCTCAGGATCTGAAGCGTCTGGGAATCATTGAGAAAATTATTGACGAGCCGGAACATCTGACACGGGAAAACTTTCCGCTTGTATGTGACGCGCTGGAACAGGATATCGAAGGATTCCTGGAGAAATATACAAACTGTAATACAGAAGAACTCACAGAACACAGGTATCAGAGATTCCGTAAGATGTGATCATCGATTATGGAATAACTGTAAAGCTTTCAGAGCGTGCTGTGAGCAAAAGCAAGATGCCCCGGGAGAGAATGCGGACGAAAATCCGCATTCCTTCCCGGGGTGTTTTTTCGAGAACAACGGGTATTTTTCGAAAACATCAGGCAAGAAAGGTTAAACCAGAATATCCCTCACTTCCTGTTCTGTCATCTGACAAATGTCCGCAATTTCCGTGATGGTTTTTCCCTGGGCATTCAGTTGAAATATATGTTTCGCTTTTTTAAACCCAGCCTGCTCACCTTTCTGGAACCCAGTTCGTTCTCCCTTTTTGAAACCAGCATTCTCCGCGCTTTTCATCTGAGACTGATAATCCCGGAGTGCCTTTTCACGCGCTTCATATTCCATTTGCTTTTTTTCATCCGCACTCATCTGTACCAATGCGTCATATGCTTCCTGAATATATTCATCTGTGCCAGCCATATGTTCAAACTCCTTTCGGTTTTTGCCATGCAGAAACCGCATCCAGCGCAGGATCCCATTTTCCGACTGCATTTCCGGAGGCAGTTTTTTCAATTCAAGGAACTGTAATTCCAGAAGATCCGAATAGCGTTCTTTTGTCCTGTCATCGTAAAGATGGATGGTGTGATAATACAGGTCATCGTCAAACCAGAGGAAATCCAGGATGCTGACGTGGATGCATTTTCTGAGTTTCTCGTAGGAATCTCCTTTTTTCAGCTGACCGGAAAACATTTTGCTCAGATAGAACAAAATTCTGGAATCCCAATACTCGAAAAACTGTACCTGCATCTCCAGGTTCAAGTGTCTTCCGTCCCGCATCCGGACATGGACGTCCAAAATTCCCAGCTTATCTTCGGGATAATCGCGAGGAAGTTCTGTTGGGACGATTTCAGTATCTTGAATTTCGTCCGGCGAAAGATCCAGCAAAGCGGCGATAAACCCTGTCCTCACCTTCGGATTCATCATCAGTTCCTTAAAACAGAAATCTACAGTGGGCAGCATAATAAAGTTGTCGCTCCGGCAAACTGCCGGACACACAGAAAAGAGCACGACTGTATAGTAGTATTTTATCATAAACTTTACCGCAACAAAAGCTGTTTTCCATATGATCTGCAAATTTGTTTGATTCATTGGATTGGTTCGGCGATATGCCGTTGAATCATGGAAAGAACGAACATTCTTTCGAGAATGAATCAGGTATAACATCATTCATTCTTATTTTCCGGAAAAAATGATTAAGAAATTTAATTGAAAGCATCCGATTGTTACTATTTGATGGTTATTCATATTGTTCTCGCAAGGCGGATTATCTTTCTATTTTTTATAATATCGTCTAAAATAGGAAGAAAAAAGCAATACTAAAGGATGGTGTATAGGAACAAGAAAGAATATATCATAAGAGAATCTGTGGAAATCAATTTTCCGTAAACAGAAATCTTAAGTCATATGGGAAAGGAAGCAATAATGAATCAAAAGGAAACGGTAATGCTTACGTATGAGAAAATCAATGATTTCAGAACATATCTTGCAGAGAGGGAAAGTGCTCCGGCGACGATCGGAAAGTATGAGACCGATGTTCGGACCTTTTTTTCTTTTCTGGAAGGTAATATGGAGATTACCAGAGACAGAGTACGTCTGTACAAAACGTGGCTGATTGAAAATTATTCTATGAGCAGTGTAAATTCTATGCTTGTTTCAGTCAATCAGTTTCTTGTTTTTCTAGGGCTTGGAAGCTGGAGAGTCAAACGGCTGAAACTTCAGAAACGTATTCTGGAGAAGGAAGAAACGATGCTGACGAAAGAAGAATATTTCAGGCTTCTGGATACTGCAAGGAAGAGTGGAAAATATCAGCTTGCAATGATGATGGAAACGATCTGCGCGACTGGAATCCGGGTCAGTGAGCTGAAATTTTTTCAGGTGGAAGATCTCAGGAACGGTGTTGTTCAGATCATGAATAAAGGGAAATGCCGTGTGGTTGCAATTCCGGAAACACTGCGAAAAAAATTGCAGATGTATGTACGGAAGCATAAGATTACCTCCGGAATGATTTTTACCACTTCCACCGGAAAAGAAAAGAACCGTTCAAATATCTGGAGGGAAATGAAAAGATTGTCCAAAGCGGCGAATGTCCGGGCGGAAAAAATTTTTCCTCATAACCTCAGACATCTGTTTGCAAGAACTTTTTATCAGACAACCAGAAATCTGGTATTTCTGGCGGACATTCTTGGACATAGCAGTATGGAAGTCACCAGAATCTATACAGCGGATGGAGTAGGCGAATGGAAAAAATGTATGGACAAGCTGGGGTTGATACAGAAAAACTATGTCTGAAAAAATGGAAAAACGCTGGATTGCAGCGGAGAATAGTTACAACATAATGTTAGTTATGTAGTATTTATTTAGAATCAATTACATATGAATTCTGTAATTCCTATACTATTCTACACACAAAAAAGGAAATGTCAACATTAAGCGATCACTTTCTAAGACCACGAAAACAGCCAATAAAAAGAAAATGTTTTCCGGGCACAAAAAACAAGCCAGGCAATCAAACAAAAGAAAAACTATTTTTCTTTTGGCTGAACACATCGGCCTCTATTCCTTATTTATTCTAAAATCCAATCTGGTATTGCAATAATATTATTTTTTTCTGAAAAGTCCGCTCTTTTCTCACTGATTTCTGCTGTAAGACAGTATAAAAAAACTGTTTTGAAGCAGAGGTTTTCTTTATATACCCATTTTTAAGAAAATTTCTCGAAAATTTAAGAAGAGAAACTACAGATTTCCTGTAATTTTTTGCAAAAAACTTTCAAATAGCCAGTAAAAAAGTATGAGTCTTTTCCGAAAGCAAGAGAAACTACATAACTAACATTATGTGGTAAGACAGGAGGTATCGGCGGATTGGAAATATCATTGCTGGAATACCTGGCGCTCCGCTCGGGCAACGAATATGTTTCCGATTTCAGAGGACGTTTTTTTCGGCGGGCGAAGCTCGGTTATGTTCTGAAAAATAAGCTGCAGATTTCAGATTTTCCTGAGCGGGAATGGATTGACGCATGCAGTTACATCACCGGACATACCGCCCGGACGTCAAAAGAAGCGTGGGAGATGCTTCTCTGTTTCTGTGAAGAGGGAAATCTGCCGGCTACTGATCCGCCGCAGTTGTTCAGCGAAATGGACGGTGATGATGCGTCTGTGTCGAAGGAAGGAGACGACAGAACTTGAATTTCTGTGATGGAGCAGGCGTCTGCGGAATGCGGAAGCTTTTTTTACAACATAACGAATACTATCTTGATAGTAATGTCAGCCTAAGAAAAATTAATTTTCAATTAATATATAAGCAGAATAATAAGTATTAAAGGAGTAAGAAATGAAAAGAAGGATTAGTGTACTGCTTGTTGTAGTATTAATTGCTTTACAATTTTTACCGGGATATTTATCAATTCCGGCTAATGCAGAGGGAATGGAAAAAGCAATTTTATACAGTGAAGATTCTGTTCAGATTAGCGCTGAATCTGTACCGGTAAACATCATGGAAGATGAAGCAGATCTTTCTGCAGGAAAGTATTTAAAGCTTATAGTTAATCTTGATGAAAATTCGGTTAATACGCAAGTTTTCCAGTACGAACAAGACCCTGGCATAACGGAAGTATCGATGCAGGAAGAAATTGGAACAAAAAGTATAAAATTAGACAATGAAGAGTTTTCGTCTGGTTCTGAAATTACTTTTTCAAGTGAAAATCAGGTACGCACATTAGAAGTTTCTTTATATACGAAAGCAAAGCTGACTGTCCATTATCAGGATGAAGAAGGAAATATTCTGGCAGAGGATTCGGTAACAGAGGGAAAATTGAATGATACGATTGTACCAGAGGTGAAAGAAGTAGAAGGGTATGAAGTATGTAAGAGAGAAGAACAGGTTTTCTTGGATGCCCCGGAAAAAGAAGTGACAATTTTGTACCGCAAGGCTGAAGAATCTAGTATCGATCCTATAGATGAGGATATGCAGGAGGTAGTGGGAGAAGAGAAAGAAAACAATACCTCCATGAATTCTGATGAGATAACAGCATATTATGAGCAAGGGTATGAAATGAACATAGAGGGAAAGGAGGTTCGTTTCGTTATCGAAACGCCTCCAGTACAAGGAGGAACTTTAATAGTGAAGCTTCCAGCCTTTTTTAAACTTACATCTATTCCTTCATCGAAAGATGAGTATACAGTATATGCAAGTACAGAAAAAATAAATGAAACGGATGGTGAGTTAGGTAAATATTTCAACGGAGTAAATCGTCAAGTTATTACTTTTGAATATAAAGACGTTACTTCTGCAGTGAATATCTCTTTTGAAATAAAACAGAGTGATGATGAGAGTGATGCAAAAGCATTGACACAGGCTATGATTCTTGCAGGAGAGCATCCAGATCAGGTGCCACTAAATATTGATATTTTTTTGAATGCTGCTGGCGGTAGTTTGCTAAATCAAAATAAACTACAGGGAAGTTCTAGACTGTCAAAAGAGAATGAAATGATATTTGAGGAAAATATAGATCCGGCTAACCGATTGGGAGGAGAAAACTTTTGGGCAAAAAATGAAAATCTTTTATATTTGACTAACTCTGGTGGGGGAACAAATGGAATATCTCTTGAGAAATTTCATTACCCGTATACGAATGTAGAACTTTGGATTCCATATGACAAAGAGAATAAATTGAAGAGCTTTAATGATGGAGATGAATACCATCGATCAGAATGGAAAACAATAACAACAAAAGAATATAATGGGATTTCGTATTTTGTTGGAGCGTTTAATGAGAAAGAAGCTGATAGTTATGCATATGATACGGTAGGAGAACCTTTTCAAGAATATAATATGTATGCATCTGGAAGCTTAAAATACATTCGTCTAATTTTTGATGAAACGGTGCAGGCTGGAGAAACTATTAGCTTTGAACATCCTGCGTTACTCCGATATACCTATAAGGGAAAAGAGGAAACAAAAGAAATTTATAAAATAGGAGATTATACGTTTGCTTCAAACTGTTCCCCGCAGATTTTTTGGAAAGATACTTATGGTAAGCCCGTGCATTCCATGAAAAAAGACGTTTTGTGTGGAGAGAGTGTAACGCCATATTTTTATGTATGGAATTCTTATAGTAATAAACTTCCTTTAGACAGACAAAATTTGACATTAATCCTTGATTATCCATATGAAGTGCAGCCAAAGAAAATTACAACATTAAAGTGTGATCAGCAGACAAACTTTGATATTAAATATCATGTTGTAAACAGAGCAACGGGTGCTGAGAGAGATGTTGAAAAGCAAAGTGCTAGTGCTGGCTATGCGTTTGAAATCGAAGAAGAAGAGTATGTTTCAAGGATAGAAATTAAGATTTCGGAAATGAAGAAGAAAGATACACTGAGTTTTCAAACTGAGAGTTTAACACAGACAAAAGATAGAGAGGGAAATGTAATCACACAAGATACAAGAGTTCCTATAACAGGGAAACTTTATATGGATGACAAGGAAATATCACACGGTACATTCTATGTTGATTTAAAAGCTTTAAAAGATGATTTATTTGTGAATGGAACATATGATAATGAAGCTGTTTTAGAAGAAAACAATAAGATTTCTTATTATGTAGGCGAGATCGGTCTGAGGGGAAATAGTACCTATACCAAAGATTATGAGGATGTTGTTTTTCATTTAAATGCACCATCTGAAGTGATGAGTAAAATCATAGGATATTATGTAGAACTGGAGAGATACCATACAGATGTAATAAAAGGTGATTTGGCTGTTTCTTACACTACAAATAAGCAAGAAGAGAGGTCTGTATCTATCAGTGAAGAAGAAATAAAAAGAGAAAATAGAATCTATCTGGAGTTAGAGGAAGATGAATATGTAACAGATATTAGCCTTACGATGGGGAAAATAGTAGGAAAAAGAACGTATTTTTCTTATTCAGGTAGTGCGATTAGCTTTGCACCGATTGTAAATTCTAAAAGAACGTATTTTGATGCTGACGGCATAGAACAAAAAGTTTCTTTTGAACAAAATTATGGTATTTCCTATGATTTTTCCACAATCTCACCACCAGCAATAAATATGACGAAAGACAACCTAACAACCTATGTAAAATACAATAGCTATGAGACGTATCAAATACGGGCTGAGAATCCAGGGGTGTATTACATAAAGAACAGTAGTGGAACAAATATTTCCAGTGGGTATCGTGGGGATACAGAGATTGTTGAAGTTAGTCCAAATCATATGTCTCAGACGGCCAGATATAATCGAATAGAGGATCGATTTTATGTGAGAGAATATATTCCGTTGAACCAGAAATACTATTTTAAAAATCAGCTTATTTATTTAGAAGTGGAGCAGGGATTTGAAATATCAGGATTGACAGTCCCTAGTGTTCTGGTGAAAAAAAAGAAACTGGACAATGATAATAATCTTTTTGTATTTCAATTAACCTCCGAATTGAATGCACCTCTTCCGAAACCGGTGAAAGCAAAACTTTATATCCGCCCGGATGCAGAAATAACCAGTCATAATCCAGTTGTCAATGTAGGTGTCAGCTATGTAAATTATTTTCAGGAACACTTTCCAGATTATCCTGAGTGTACAAATGAAAAAGATACATTTCCTTACCAAATTGTTACGTTAGACGAGAAACAAAAAGAATTCCCTGATAACTGGGGCTTAACTGAAGAGGAAAAAATGTATGGAATGTCTTGGAGTTTCACAAAGCCAGAAGGAAGTGATGGTTTCACGGTAAGAAATGTGACGACAAGTACGACACAGATGATGGGAACATTGGATAATTTGTTTCAAGGCGAGAAGGTAACTTTTAAAGAAGCACAAAGAGAACAAGTGGGATTTACTGCTTTTGTTTCTGCTGTAACGAATGAAACTGTAAGTGATTATACAGCTACATTTATAATTCCCAAAAAGGACGATATAGTGCAGGGGAAAAGTCAAAATTATAAGGCACAGTATAATTTATATGGAAATGGTCCAATGAATATTTACCTCAATGGAGAGCCTGCAGGCCCGAATCAAAGTGGTATTTCGATTGCCTATTATGATAAAGAAGACCAAAAAATAACAGGGGAAAATTGGAACGCTGTAAGGAAGATTGAGGTACATTTTGAATCTTTAAAAAATTCTACGGTATATGAGCTGACGATGCCGCTATGCACAGATGGAAAGTCTGGAGAGGATACTTCAGACTGGAAATCCTATATCGGAACTTACAACAAGACTGGAAATGGAACAACTGAATTTCTTGATCCAATTACTTATACATATGAAAGTTATGAGATAGACTCTATTTTTGGCCTGGATATGTCAGAACAAGGAAATGATGCAAAAGAACTTCCGATTGATCATACGTTAACTATTTATGATGGTATGTGGAATGAAATTTATACAAAAAAAATAAGTAAGGATGAAAATGCTTCTACTTCTGAAAAGTTTAATGCAAAAGGAAAGAATTTGTATTATGTAGGATTTTCTTTGGCACCTGAAGAAACAGAAAAGTATCTGGCAACTCAGGCAAGGGCGATTTCTGATATTTCCGAAAGTCAATATAATATTCATGAGTTTTCAGATGGTACAAAGATCTGGTATTTACCGATAAATCAGACAGATTTTATTACAGATACTACTCGTGGAAAGTATGATGCATTGTTTGTCCGAAAGCCAGAGATTACGGCAGAAAATACAATTGTTGCAGTGGGCGAAGAGGAGAACTTAGATTATTTAATCAGCCAGCCTGTTAATGAAGATATCGTAAAAAATTACAAAATCTCAGTTCAGTTATTAACTGATGAAGATAACAAAGATATTGTTGAATTAAAAGAAACAAACGGTAAATATTCCGTAAAAGGTTTAGAAAAAGGTACTATACCTTATGAAGTGACGGTGACCAATACTCAAGGTATGGAGTTTACCGCCAAGGCTAATATTACGGTAGGAGATAAGTTATATGCACCTCTGCCTCATGTGGGAGGAACCGGAGCAAAAGGAATCGCTCTTGCGGGGGCTTCTCTGATTGCAGGGGGTACTGCTTTCGTACTTTTCCGAAAGAAAAAGAAACTGCTCCATTAAAATGAATATGTTATATCTCATATGAGAAAACATATAAAAAAAGAAGAGAGGAATATGCTATGAAAAAAGGAATGAAAAAATTAGCAGCAGTTTTCGTTGCGGCGGTTATGATGCTCAGTATGTGTCTGACCGTGTTTGCAGAAGGAACGAACACGTTGACTGTCGATGGTGGAGACAATGACCTGTCAGAGGTGACATTTAAGGCGTACAAACTGTTTGACATTACAGGCGTTGATCAGGATGATCAGTATGGTTATACACCAGATACGGATTTTGAGGAGTGGCTGGAAGGAAAGGCAACAGGCGGCTATAATAGCGTATATGACTATGTAAAGGAACAGATAGAGACGGCGAGTACAGCACAGAAGTTCCTTGGTGACTTAGCAACTAAAATTCAGGATGGCAAAATGAGTGAAGACGCAACAGCAGTCGGTAGTGGTTACACAGTGAAATTCACAGAATTGGCGGATGGCTATTATGTGATTTTTGCAACAGCATCAGATGGCAGAGAATTTAATCCTATCGCGACTAATGTTACAGAACCTACTACGGTATATGTAAAAGTGAAAAATCCTGGCATTACAAAAGAGGCAGGAGATGACGAGCATGAAGAGTGGGAAGATGTACAGATTGGTGATCAGGTTCCGTTTAAAGTAACGGTTCAGGTTCCTAACCCAGAAGGAATGGACAAGTCGAGTTATGTGTTCCAGGTTGTGGACCAGATGTCAGATGGTCTTACATTTGATGAGACCAGCGTAGAGATTAAAATCGACGATACTTTGCTTAAAGAAGATATAGATTACACAGTAACCTCAAACCCAACAACAGAGCTAAAAGGGACGAAAGTCACCTTTGACTTTGCAACGGGAACAGGTGAGGAAAATCCCTTGTCTGATACATTAATGCAGAATATCGGAAAGAACATAACAATTTCCTATAAAGCTACATTGAATGAAAATGCAGTTGTAAATGATCCGGAGACTAACAATGCTTCACTGAAATATACAAATGCAAGTGGAGTAGAAGAGAAAGGAGAGCCGGTTGAAACAGATATTTATACATATGGCTATACTGTAATAAAAAGAGCAGACGATGGAACGACTGGAAAGCTTCTTCCTGGAGCGGAATTTGAAGTTTATGAGAAGGAAGCAAACAATCCAATCAAGTTTGTTGAGGTAACGGGCACAGGATACCGTGTAGCTAAAGAGGATGAAACGGGAAAAACAACAATAATGGTATCAAATGATGAAGGTAAGATTTACTTCTATGGTCTGGATGCAGGTGAGTATGTTCTGAGAGAGACAAAGGCTCCGGATGGATACAATAAACTGAAAGACGATATTACGTTTACCATTTCCAATAATGAGAAGGGTATTCAGATAGGCAAAAATGAAGAAACAGTAGTCAACAAATCCGGTACTTTGCTTCCTGGAACCGGTGGTACAGGCTCGATTGTATTTGCCATCGCAGGCGGACTGATTGTCCTTGGCGGCGGATTGGTACTGTTCCGTAACCGCAAACGTCCGGAAGCATAAAACGGCAGATGGGAAGGACGCCTGAAAACATATCAGGAAAGTTCCCGTTCCGCCCGTGAGTGATATTCTGCAGGAGGAGGGGCTCCCCTCTTCCTGCATGAAAAAAGAAAAGGCTGACAACAGGGAGGAGCTTATGAAAAAAAGAATCATCAATCTTCTGGCGGCTGCTATCATTTTGATAGGCTGCTTCGTGTTGTTATATCCTACGATCAGCAACTTTTTCACCCAGAAGAACGGCAGTTATGCCATCGACAGCTATAATGATACACTGAATCAGCTGGAAACAGCAAAGAAAAATGAAATTCTGGAAAAGGCACAGGCATATAACAAAACTCTGATCGGAAACCAGACTGCAGGGGATCCTTTTTCGGGAAAAGAGGCAGGACAAGATGAATATTGGAGCTTGTTGGATATTGAGGGAAACGGGCTGATGGGCTACATCCAGATCCCGAAGATCCATGTGGAACTGCCGATTTATCATGGGACAAATGAAAATGTCCTGCAGAAGGGGATCGGACACTGGAAAGGGAGTTCCCTTCCGGTGGGCGGGAGCAGTACGCATGCGGTTCTGACAGGACACCGGGGACTTCCCACCATAGACCTGTTTTCGGATTTAGATCAGATGACGGAGGGAGATGTATTCTACCTGAAAGTTCTGGGGGAAACTCTTGCATACCAGGTGGATCAGATCCAGACGGTGCTGCCGGAAGAAACGGAAAGCCTGCAGGTGTATGAAGGGGAAGACTACGTAACGCTGGTAACCTGTACGCCTTATGCAGTGAACACCCACCGTCTGCTGGTGAGGGGAACGAGAATTCCCTATGAGGAAGCGGTGAAGGTCGTGCCGGATCAGGTGAAGCAGAAGGTATGGGTTCCGGTGGAAGTAAAAGCAATGCTGATCGTGCTTTCCGCGCTTCCTGTCATTGGAATCGTTTATGGGATTTACAGATTGAGGAGGAAAAAGAAATGAGAGGGAAATCAAGAAAACGGAAGATGATTTCACTGTTTCTGGCAGTTTTCCTGATGGGCGTGTCTGTCATTCCGATACAGGCAGAGGAACCCCAGGGGTCGCTCACGGTTTGTTATCAGGGAACCAGCGGAACAAATGTGCGGTTCCTCACGCAAATGGAGGTAAGGCTGTACCGGGTGGGGACTTCCGGAGTCGGAGGAGAGCTGGAGGAAGAATTTCAAGACAGCGGATTGTCTTTGGAGGATCTGGAAAGCCTTTCCGTCAGCGAACGGCAGAGACAGGCAGAAAAGACAGCGGAATATGCGGAGATGAAACAGATACACAGCGAAGAGAAAAAGACAGATGAAAAAGGAGAAGTATTCTTTGACGGGCTGTCTTATGGATTGTATCTCGTAGTTCCCCGGGAACGGTACCATGCAGAAACCGGAAGCTTTCTTTGCAGCCCGTTTTTTGCAAGCCTGCCTTTGCAGGGAGATGCCAATCCCCGCTTCAGCCCGAAAAGCCAGTGGACAGGCGGGATAACCATAGGAGTGGAAGAACTGGTGGTCTATACAGGAGGAAACGAACTGCAGGAGGAGCATCCGGATGGATTTCCGAACCCAAGGTACACTGGCATTCCGGAAAAGGCACAGTGGAGGCTGAACGGAACCCTGTGGGAAGAGGAAGGATATCCGTTTGAAGTGACCTATACAAGAGCGGAAGACGAAGAGGGAATGACAGATTCCGGGATCCCTGCCGAAAATGACGAACAGCCCGGCGTCTATTTTGTCCATATCCGTCCGCTGACAGAAGGGGCGGCGGTGACCTGCAGTACGGATGGGTTTGAACATGAACAGGACGTGACATTTACAACCGGGCGTCTGATCGTCCGGAATATCAATGAAAATAAAAATGACGATCAGCTGGGAGAAATTGTCAGCGGTTCCAGTACTGCAAGTCAGGGTCTTACCCAAAGACAGCAGACAGATCTGGAAAACGGGGTAGGGACCGCAGTGATCCCGGATGATTCGGTGATAACCGTAAACGGGAAAAAAGAATTAGGAACCGTAGCGGCCAAAGATTCCGGCCTTCTGTTTGACGAACTTTTATATTACGGAACGCAGAATGCAGAAACAGGAGCCCTGGTACTGGAAGACCGGGCGGAAGAAAGCTTAACGAAAAACGGAGCTTCGATGGACGGACGAAAGTATCAGTCGCGGTATCTGGATCTGGTAGATTATCAGGATGGGAATCTGTGGCTGTCCTCCAGCAAGGGCGTGGATGTGTATTGGCCGTACCCGGACGGGACGGATAAGGATACCGATTTCACTTTGTTCCATTTCCGCGGGCTTCACAGAGAATATGCGATCATGGGAAATGCGGATTTGGAGACTCAGGTAAAAACGGCGCCTATGGAGCAGGTGAAGGTTGAGAAAACAGAAAACGGGATCCGTTTCCATATCCAGGAGAGCGGGTTCAGTCCGTTTGTATTGAGTTGGACAGAAGAGGACGGCACAGTCCAATGGATGATAGACAGTGTAAAAACCGGAGACAAAACGGCTGTTGCGGGTATGGCTGCGTTGATGGCAGTGAGCGGAAGTGTGTGCATCTTCCTGTTCACAAAAAGGAAAAAACAGAACCGGTGATTAAGAGTTCTATGTCATTCCGCTTGTACTTCTGTCAGATATATGATAATATTACATGGAAAAAGGAGGCGCACCATGGGCTGGAAAGCAATCTGTCTTAGGATCCAAAAAGGCAACATTTTTGCATTTCAGGCTACCAGTGCGCCCATTTTTAGGTAAAATCAGAGGAATCTGCGGTTTCAATTTCTGGAATTCAAATCTTTTCCATTCAATTCTGAGATTCTGAAAATGGGCATCATTCAAGATTCAATCAATTACAAAGAAGGATGATGCAAAAATGAATATCAAAAAACAAATCCGTACGTTATATATTTATGAAATGATCAGCGGTCTCCAGATCGTGGATCTGGTCTGGGTCCTTTTCCTGCTCCAGAGGGGATTTTCTCTGGCGGAGGCAGGAATTGCAGAAGGTGTGTTCCATATGGTGAGTATGTGCTGTGAGATTCCAAGCGGCATGCTCTCGGACCTGATCGGGAGAAAGAAGACGCTGGCGGCAGCAGGGATTGTTTCCGCGTTGTCGGCATTCTGTATGATTGCAACAGATTTTTTCCCGATGATCCTGCTGGCGATGGGTCTGAATGCGCTCAGTTACAATCTGGTTTCCGGAACCAGAGAAGCGCTGACTTATGACAGCCTGCTGGAAGCAGGAGCGGAGGATCAGTACCTGAAAGTATCCTCCCGTCAGGAATCGATTTATCAGGGATTGTATGCGGTCACAGGACTGATCAGTGTGATCACGGTCAGCCTTGGTTACCGGGTGGCATATCTGCTGGCTGTGGGACAGGGGCTTTTATGTACCATGGTTGCTTTGCAGCTGAAGGAAGCGGGAATCCGGAGCAGAAAAAAACGTTCCCAGGTGACTTTTCGGACTATGGGAGGGGAGTTGCTGCGTCATTTCCGTCAGAGCCTCCGCTTTCTGATGGAACATCCGAAGATCAGGGAGCGGATGGCGGTTTCAGGAGGAATCAGCGCGGGCTGCTATCTGGTATCCATGATCCTGCAGGAACATCTGGCAGCAATCGGACTGGATGAGCGATTGATCGGTATTCCGCTGTTTTTCATCTCTCTGTTCAGTGTGGCAGGAGCCGTCCTGGGAGAGCGTACCAGGAATATGAGTACCAGGACAGTGGTAATGACAGGAGGATGCCTGGCAGGGATCGCCGTGATCTTCAGCGGCGGAGAACATCTGCTGCCTGTCATTGTGGCTGCTGGTGCTGCCAACTGTATGAGTGAAATGACAGTGCTTCGTCTGGAGAATGAAAATCAGAAGGAAGCCGCCAGCGAGATACGCGCTACGATCATTTCCGTGGGAAGTATGATGTACAGTGTCTGGATGGCGGTTCTCAGTCCGGTGTGCGGAGCGGCGGCAAATACGTTTTCCGTTCCGGCAGCATTTTTCGGACTGGGTATTCTGATGATTGTTCTGACCTGCATTTATACGGTAAGAGAAAAGTAAGAAGCCGGGGCAAGAAGAACAGAAAGAAAAAAGGGGCTGCGTGAAATTTGCCGATTTCACGCAGCCTTGATTTTGCTGCTTAGCACAGCCTGCTGTTTACATATATTTCTGAATAATCTGGTTCATGGTATCCCACTTTTTCTCCATATTCTCTACCAGCTTGAACTGGGTCCGGCAGCGGTCGAGATTGTGATTTTCCCGGTGGATTTTGAAATAGTGATCGCCCTCCAGATAATCGGTGAGAAAGCGCATGCCGCATTCAAAGGTCATCACCTTGGCGCCGACGGGCATCAGGAGGATCTCCTGTTCCGTGAGTTGTCCGGCACATCCCTCAAGAAAGCCTTTGACATACATTTCATAGAGGTTCATATCACAGAAGACTTTGTTCAGATCCGGCTCGTCCTCAGCGGCGGTGCTTGCGCCGAAACGGATGGAGTCGCCGAAATCATTCATCGCAAGTCCCGGCATGACGGTATCCAGATCGATGACACAGATTCCTTTGCGGGTCTTGTTGTCGATCATGATATTGTTCAGCTTTGTGTCGTTGTGGGTGACACGAAGAGGGATTTCTTTTTTGGCAAGCAGTTTGTTAAAGATGCCGGCAAGTTCCTCGTGGGCAAGGACGAATGCAATCTCTCTCTGCACAAAGGCGGCACGGTGGCAAACGTCCTGTTTCACCGCTTTTTTGAAGACCTGGAACCGTGCCTCTGTGTCGTGAAATCCCGGGATCGTCTCATGAAGGGTTTCTGCCGGATAGTCGGCCAGAAGCCGCTGGAAGTTTCCGAATGCCAGCGCGCTTTCATAGAAATCTTCCGGACGCTCCACGCGGTCAAAGCTGGTTGCGTCTGTGATAAAGCGGTAGGCTCTCCAGTATTCTCCGGCGGAGTCCACATAATAAGGTTTCTGATCCAGGGCAGGGATGACGTTCAGTGTCTCGCGTTCCGGATCGCCGCCCCGTTCAATGATCTTTTTCCGAAGGTGAGAGGTTACGCCCAGGATGTTTTCCATGACCTCCACAGGTTTTGTGAAGACCGAGCGGTTCATTTTCTGAAGAATAATTTTTACGATCCCCATCTCACCGATTTCATAGACCAGGAGATAGGTGTCGTTGATATGTCCGTTTCCGTATATTTCAGCGCTTACCAGGGTGCCTTCAAACTGAAAATTACGGATGGCTTCCTGAAGTTGCGCGTTCTTTTTCGGTTTCATCGTGAAAAGCTCCTTTCTGGTAATCGTTCAGCCGGTTGAACGGTTACCCTTTCTGATTCTTTCAATCCCAGAGATGAACAGGGTAAAATCCGTTGTCCTTCATGGACTGGATCGCCTGAACCACCGTTGGTTTATCCTCGCGGTAGGTGACACCGTACCATTTGTCCTCAGATTCCAGTACGGAGACGGAGGCTTTGTGTTCCTCCAGCAGCGTGGTCACAACGGACGGAAGAAAATATTCGCATTTCAGCGGATTTTCTTCCAGACCTTTTTTCAGGAATTCCGGGAAGCCGCTGCGGATCTCTTTCAGGATGCTTTCCGTAAATCCCCACATATTCATGGAAACCAGGGTGTTTTCCGGAAGTGAGATCCAGGTGGCGCCGTCGTCCTCGGTGTAGGCGATTCCGTCCGGGCGCTGTTCGATCTTTGTCCGCTCGGTGACGGCGGTCAGTTCATGGGCGTCGTTCAGCGTACATACGCCGCGGGCAACGGAACCGTTTTCTGTGACGGTGTTTTTCAGCCGGTAGGCAACCATCGTGTAACGGTAGAGGCTGTCGTCCTGGTGGGTGGTCAGATACTGATAAATAACTTCAAACGCATGGCGCCCATAGTAATCGTCAGCATTGATGACTGCAAACGGGCCGTGGACGATGTCCCGGACAGCGAGGACCGCATGGGCAGTTCCCCAGGGTTTGACACGTCCTTCCGGAACTTCAAATCCTTCCGGCAGGTCATTCAGCTCCTGAAAGGCGTAAGCGACCTCCATATGTCCGGCAATCCGGTCGCCGATCTTTTCACGGAAGATCTGTTCGTTTTCCTTCTTGATGATAAATACGACTTTCTCAAAGCCTGCCTGTTTTGCGTCGTAAATGGAGAAATCGATGATCATATGCCCTTCGGCATCGATGGGGTCGATCTGTTTCAGGCCGCCGTATCTGCTTCCCATTCCGGCTGCCATAATCACTAATACTGGTTTTTCCATAATTTCCCGTTCCTTTCTCAGATTTCGTACCAGATGATCTCGTTGGGCTGCATGGTTTTCTCAAAACTGCTGCCGTCTCCCCGGTAGATGGTGGTTTCCTGTACTTCGTCGGTATTGTTTACCACGCAGTATTTTCCATTTTCCGGATAAGCGTGTACATCAACGTTATAATTTGTGCTGAACCAGCGGAGCAGCGCCTCTTCATCGGAAGTGCTCCAGAGGATCGCGCGGTGGAGGATCCTGCTGTTTTCAAAGCTGTACGGAAGTCCGCTGATATAAACGGCGCGGCCTTTTCCGAAGGTGTTGACTGCCATCTGCACTTCTTTGTCTCTCTGCACGAGGACTTCCGCCTGTTCCAGCGCGTAGATGTTCTTTTTGCCCTCTCCAAAGTCAACGTCACCGGCCACATCCTCGAGGATAAAGTGAGAGTGTTCCTCCCAGTTGTACTTGTCATAGCCCAGCGTAAAGCCGTGCTCTTCCTCCACACCGAAGACATTGGCCAGCTGGAAGAAGTGTCCCTGGTACTGATGGCCGGAAGGCTCTCCGACGCCGATGATTCCGCCGCCCTCGTAGACGAATCTGCGGATCGTTTCCTGGATCTGCGGGTGGATCCACCATTCTCCGCCTGTGTGTGCGGTGTCTGCGTCTCCCACATTGATGATCGCGTCGACGTCTTTCAGGATGTCCGGGTTGTCCAGAAGATCCTGGAAGCTGAGAAATACCACATCAAACGGTGCGCCGGAAAGCGCTTCGATCACTCCGGCATAGGAGTAGTTCTGTTTCTGATACAGCGCGTGATGGACCATGTGGCAGCCCCAGGCGCGCATCTTGCCCCAGCAGTTCAGGACAGCCACTTTCTTGAAACAGTAGGGGACGGTACCCTTGACGTTCTGGTAAAGTTCACGGAATTCATTGCAGACCTGCTCCACATAGTCCAGGAAGTCCGGGAACTGCATCGCCAGCTTCAGGTAGCCGCCGTATCCGATACGGTCGATGGGTTTGCGCAGGATGGCTCTGCGGGCAGTCACCCAGTTGTATTTTGCCTCTTTGACCGGATCACCGCCTTCGCAGAAGACATCCGGGAAGAAATACGGGAGCAGGCGGCCTTCGGTATATTTGACGCCCGGGATATCGCTGATCAGACGCAGCGTGGATCCGTTTCCGACGCTGCCGACCACTGCATCCAGACCGAGGGTCTGGAATTCTTCCATAAACGGCTCGGTGCCGATCCAGTGGTCGCCAAGGAACATCATGGCTTCTTTTCCGTATTCGTGGGTGATGGCCACCATCTCACGGACGATCTTTGCCACTTCACGGCGCTGGAATGCCTGGAAGTCCTGGTATTCCCTGCTGGGAATCCGATATTGGTTGTTGTAATAGCCCTGGTCGATGATGTATTCCGGACGGAACGGGTATCCCACTTCCTCCTCAAACTGCTGGAGAATGTATGGGCTGACAGATGCGGAATAGCCATACCAGTCCACATATTTTTCCCGTGCCAGTTCATCGAAGACAAGGGTGAACTGATGGAAGAAGGTCGTGAAGCGGAGGACATTGACATAAGGATGTTCCTCAATGAATTTTCTCAGACGCTTCATCGTGAATTCATGGGTTTTCGGCTGGCGTACATCGAAGGTGATCTGATGCTCCACACCTTTCCAGGAGTTGGTCACCGCATTGTACATATGTACCGGATCCCACATGATATAAGCCAGGAAACTCACGGTATATTCGTGGAACGGAACGGTTTTGATGGTAACGTCTCCGGTCTCTTCGCAATAGCTCCAGTGCGTCGGGGAGACAACCTTTCCGGTCGTCCGGTCAACGACTTCCCACCAGCGTTTGATATCATCGCGGGTGTTTGGCGTGAGCATATCCGGGTACAGTCCTTTCATCAGGTGGATCGAAAGGCTGGTTCCGCTGGCGGTGTAAAACGGGGTCATCAGATACATCTGCTGGATCTCGTCGGGATTTTGCCTTGCCCAGTCGTTGTCTTTTCGTGTGGTGTAGTAGGTGGAATAGATTTTCGCGTCCACATTCCGCAGTTCCTGAGGGAAATCTGTTCCGTCGCAGTCGCGCAGGGCGTCCGCACCCCAGCGTTCCATCAGTTCCAGAGTGCCGGAAACTACGTCCACGTCGGTAGGGATGGTTACAAGTCCTTTGCTTTTGTTCATGGCAGAGACTCCTTTCTTTTTCTTCGCTTTTCTGGCGGATCTCGTTCCGCAGTTCGTGTTTCTATGCTTTCAGTATAGAATGTGCGGAGAAAGAAGGCAACCGCAGTTCTTGTTGAGTTTTTTAGAAATCTTGCTTTTCTGGATATTGCGCCGCAGAGGATTTTGTGCGACAATCGGGACAGGAGGTGTGTTATGGGGAATATTCGGTATGCGGCGCCGCCGGACGCCGATTTTATGATGGAGTATCGGCTGTTGTATGCGACACATTCAAAATATGAAAAAGACTGGAACAGTTACCCTCACGCGCATTATTTTGCAGAGCTTTTCTTTGTGGCGGACGGTGAGGGAATGTTCTGTGTGGAGGAGGAGACGTTTCCGATCAGGAAAAATGACCTGATCGTGGTCAATCCAAACATTGTCCATACAGAATACTCCAGCAGAGAACATCCGCTGGAGTATATTGTGCTCGGTGTGGAGCGGCTTTGTTTTCGGCTGGAGGATAAGCGCCAGTATCTGGTGTTTCACAACCGGGAAGCCGGAGGCGACAATGGAGATGTTTCCTTTTATTTCCGGACGATCCAGGAGGAAATGAGTAAAGAACAGGAAAAGTATGCCCAGGTCTGCCAGTATCTTCTGGGCGCGCTGATCATCCGGCTGATGCGCAGGACCAGGGAGAAAGCAGAACTTCTGCCGACCGAGCGGGTGAGCCGCGAATGCAGCAGAGCCCGCCGGTTTATAGATTTTAATTATCAGGATGAGATCACGCTGGAGTCATTGGCAGCCATTGCAGGGCTGAACAAATACTATTTTGCGCATGCATTCACAAAATATTATGGCCAGTCCCCGATGAGCTACCTGAACCAGAAGCGGATCACCACCAGTCAGGAACTCCTTGTCTCTACGGATATGACGGTGGCGGCGATCGCCTCTCAGTGCGGGTTTTCTTCCCAGAGCTATTTTTCCCAGAGTTTCAAAAAATACTGCGGCCAGACACCGGCGGAATACCGGAAAAAACATATGAAAGAATCGCTTACTGAAGATTCAGTTTTTTGTCGATGATATACCGGTTGACAAAATAGAAGACAACCGCA
This sequence comes from uncultured Fusicatenibacter sp., assembly GCA_902493585.1. Classification (GTDB taxonomy): domain Bacteria; phylum Bacillota; class Clostridia; order Lachnospirales; family Lachnospiraceae; genus Fusicatenibacter. The sequence goes on from CABUPZ010000022.1 coordinate 20,408, forward strand.
AGAGCCAGTTCCACAAAGGCATTCAGAAGAAGGACCAGAGGAAATGACCCGGCAAGATCATTGCTGATGATTCCGGTGATGAAGGTAGTGCCGGAGGTAATCACCTGCAGCGCCATGTTCAGACCAAAGTAAATTAAAACTGCTGCAAGGATTTTGTGGGAAGAAAACAGGCTTCCCAGGCTGATGCAGAAGTAGATGGCCATAATGGAGTATACAATACCCGCAAAGCCGATGCCAGTCAGGAACAGGAGCATCATCGGCGGACTGGAGAAGCCCAGTTCCAATGCAACTTCTGTGAAAACTTTATTCATCGCATTCATGACGATATCCATGGTCATGTCGGTCTCTACCATCCCTTCCGAGATCAGCGGCGCCATCAGCAGCGCCAGGGAGCCGACGATACAAAGAATGTTGACCAGACCCCAGAACAGGAAGATCAGGAATCTGGACAGGATCTTTTGGTCACTGGTGACCGGAAGGGTGTTGGTCAGGTAGCCTTCGTCGGTAAAAATACTTTTGTAGTAGCGCCCTGCCATCAGAACATAGGTCATGATGGAAGAGGCGATCAGAATGACCACATAGGCGAAAACGTAAAGGACAACCACAAGATCCGGGATCCTCATGTCGTGAAGGGTTCCGAGGATGCCAAGGCTTCCCAGAAGTCCCAGGGCAAGCGCCGCGCCGTTGATTCCCGCCATTCCCTTCCAGCTGGCTTTCCATTCATGTTTCAGACATTTTTTCAGCATTTGAACACCTCCCTGAATAATGCGTCAACGCTGGTTCCCTCCGTCAGGCGGATCTCATCGACGGAAGACTGCAGCTTCAGCTGGCCGTCTTTCAGGAAAAGAACCTCATCCAGTATGTTTTCGATATCCGAGATCAGATGCGTGGAGATCAGGATGGTCGCGTTTTCATCATAGTTGTTTAAGATCGTTGAAAGAATGTAATCTCTGGCTGCCGGATCCACGCCTGCGATCGGTTCATCCAGACAGTAAAGCTGTGCCCGCCGGCTCATGGTGAGGATCAGCTGGACTTTTTCTTTCGTACCTTTGGACATGGTGCGCAGCCGGTCGGACGGGCGGATATGCAGGGATTCCAGCATTCCGTCGGCGCGGGAGCGGTCAAAGTCCGCGTAAAAGTCTGCGTAGTATTCCAGAAGGTCGCAGACCTTCATCCAGTTGCCAAGGTACATGCGGTCCGGCAGATAGGAAACGATGTTTTTTGTCTCGACACCGGGTTTGAAGCCGTTAATCAGGACTTCACCTTCGGTAGGAACCAGTAGCCCGTTGATCAGTTTGAGCAGTGTGGTCTTTCCGCTGCCGTTGGGGCCGAGGAGCCCCACGATCCTGCCGCGTTCCAGTGTCAGGTTCAGATGGTCAAGCGCCGGTTTGTTTCCGAAATTTTTCGTCAGTTCCCGGCAGGTCAGTAATTCACTCATATACAACCTCCTCCTTCATGATCGTCTGGATCAACTGGAGTATTTCCGTATCATCCAGTCCGATCTGTCTCATTTTATGGATAAACTCACGTACCTGCATGGTAGCAAGTGTGGTTTTCATCCGCTGGATCAGTTCGGTATCTTCGGTGATAAAGCGTCCGCTGGTCCTCTGTGTGTAGAGCAGTCCGCTCTGTTCCAGCTCGGAAAGAGCTTTCTGCATCGTATTGGGATTGACGGCCGCTTCGGAGGCAAGATCCCGCACGGACGGGAGCTTTTCCCCCGGTTTATAATGTCCGGTAATGATATCCAGCTGTACCCGTTCTATAATCTGTGCATAAATTGGTCTGCCTGAATCTAACGCCCATGCCATAGGCATTCTCCTTTCTATTGTATGTCTGTATTAATTATCTAATACAATAATACGACCATGTAACAAAAATGTCAAGATATCTAAACGAAAAATTTTTGAATCCTGAGGGAAAAGTGTGGTACACTATTCAGGTGAGAAAAATATATATGGAAACAATTCAGCTGGCTGAACAGCTGCAGTTTATGGGAAGGAGCATGCAAATGCAGGAAATAAAGAAAAGAGAAGAGGCAGATCCAAAAGACTGCTGGAAAATGGAAGATATGTTTCCCAGTGATGAAGCCTGGGAAGCGTCTTTTTTGAAACTGAAAGAAGAGGCGGAACATTTCCGCAGCAGAAAAGGAACCCTTGCCGCCGGTCCGCGGGAGTTTTATCAGGCGCTGGAGAAGCAGGATGAGATCCAGCTGATGATCGAGCGGGTGGTCGTCTATGCCAGCCAGAGATACCATCAGGATATGGGAAACCGCCGGTACCAGGAGATGGCGGGAAGGGCGCAGACGGCAGCGGCACAGGCAGCAGATGCCCTTTCCTTTGTCAGCCCGGAGATCCTGGAAATGGGCGAAGAGAAGATCGAAACGTTTATGGAACGGCTGCCGGAACTGGAACATTATCGCCGGATGCTGGAAGAAGAGTTGAGAGTCCGCGAACACGTGCTTTCTCCGGAACTGGAGACTGTAATGGCGAAAACACAGGAACTGGCGGATGGCCCGCAGCAGATTTTTATGGCTTTCAATAACGCGGATGCAAAATTCGGTACCGTTACGGACGCGGACGGAAAGGAAGTTCCGCTGACTGCCGGTTCCTACGGGGTTCTGATGGAAAGCAAAGACCGGAGAGTCAGAAAGGAAGCGTTCCGGAAACTGTATCGTGTCTATGAAGAACATAAAAACATGCTTGCCGCCACGTTTTCGGCAAATCTCAAGCAGGCACAGTTTTATGCTGAAATGCGCCATTACGGATCCGCTCTGGAAGCGGCGCTGGACGGAGGGAACATCCCGGTATCCGTCTACGATAACCTGATCGCGGCGGTACATGAGAAGCTGCCGGCGATGTATCGGTATATGGAGCTTCGGAAAAAACTTCTGTATCTGGAGGATCTTCATTTATATGACGTTTATGTTCCGCTGGTGGAACGTCCGGAAAAGGAGATACCGTTTGAGGAAGCGAAAAAGATCGTAAAGGAAGGACTTTCCGTGCTGGGTGAGGATTATGTCCGACTGCTGGAGGAAGGCTTTGACAACGGCTGGATCGATGTTTATGAAAACCAGGGGAAACGCAGCGGCGCATATTCCTGGGGCGCTTACGGAACCCATCCGTATGTCCTTCTCAATTACAATGGCAACCTGAATGCGGTCTTTACGCTGGCGCATGAGATGGGACACGCGATTCACAGCTATTATTCTGATGCGGCTCAGCCGTTTACTTACGCAGGGTACCGGATTTTTGTGGCGGAAGTGGCATCCACCTGCAACGAGGCTCTGCTGATCCACGATCTGCTGGAACATGCCAAAGATGACGGGGAGAAGGCGTATCTGATCAACTATTTCCTGGATCAGTTTAAATCCACCCTCTACCGCCAGACCATGTTCGCTGAGTTTGAAAAACTGGCTCATGAGGAGATGGCGGCGAAAGGCAGTCTGAGCGCCGAGGGACTTTGTGAAATGTATTATGAACTGAACCGGAAATATTTCGGACCGGGCGTGGAAGCGGACCCGGAGATCGCAATGGAATGGGCAAGGATCCCGCATTTCTATACGCCGTTCTATGTTTATCAGTATGCGACGGGATTTTCCGCGGCAATCGCCATCAGCCGGAAAATCCTCAATGGAGAGCCGGGAATCCTGGAGAAGTACAAGAGATTTCTCAGCGGGGGCAGTTCCATGGATCCCATCGATCTGCTGAAGATCTGCGGCGTGGACATGACGGCGCCGGAACCGGTCAAAGATGCACTGGAGGTGTTTGAAGATTATATTCGTGAACTGGAGCGGATTTCCTAAACGCGGCAAGGTATACAAAAAAGAGGGAAATTATCTGTGAAACTTTTATGAAAAATAAAAGTTTTCCCTTGAAAAAGAACAGATATCTGTTACAATAATGTTACGGAATATTTAAATTAGGGTGAGAGTATGAATTTATATGAGGCTATTTTTGTAAGAAAATCTGTGAGAAGCTATTCGATGGAGACGCTGCCGCCTCAGATCCTGGACAAGATCTGGGAGCATTACCAGGAAACCCCGGGATTGTTTTCCGGAATCTCTACGGATATGGCAATCCTGGACAATCGAAAGGGACAGGAGCGGATGCTCAGTCTGTTCAGTGTCAAAGCGCCGTATTATCTCGCATTTTATTCGGAGGAATCGGAACGTTATCTGATGAACGCAGGCTATCTGATGGAACAGATGGTTCTCTATATGTGCAGCATAGGGCTTGGAACCTGCTTTATCGGAAGCAGCAAGGTAAGAAAAGGGGAAACAGAGAAAAACGGCAAACGTCTGGTGGGACTGATCGCCTTTGGGAAGAGCAGGGGACCTCATACCAGAAAACAGTCCGAGGCCAAACGTCTGCCGCTGGATGAATTGTGTGTGTTCAAGGAGGTGCCTCGCCAGTGGATGAACCAGCTCCTGGAAGCGGCGCGCCTTGCGCCGTCCACCCTGAACAGCCAGCCGTGGCGGTTTGTGGTGTATGATAACCGCATCCATATTTTTTCCAAGAAATACAGCGTGGAGAAACTGAAAAAGTGGGATGAAGTCAATTTCGGGATCATGTTTGCCAATATGATGGTGGTGGCGGAGGAAATCTGGCTGGATGTGGATCTGATCCGTCTGGGAGATATCTCACAGAAAAACTTTCCGAACAATCAGTATGTGCTGAGCGCGATTCTGAAAGCGTAAGGAAAATTTATGTATGGCTGTCCGGACCAGTTCCAGGATCGGCAGCGAAAAGTCAGGAAAATCAGTTTTTCGAAAAAATTCGAAAAACTTTAAAAAAAGCTGTTGACAAAAAAAGGGTTTTATTGTATATTATGTCTTGTCAGTTGCAGAGATGCAAAACAAAGACAAAAATATACAATATGCGCGAGTGGCTCAGGGGTGGAGTACAACCTTGCCAAGGTTGGGGTCGCGGGTTCGAATCCCGTCTCGCGCTTGAAGAAAAAACTGTTCAGATCATCTGAACAGTTTTTTTGTGCGTCCGCTATTGGCGGAGCTGTTTTCGATATTCTCCCGGCGTGCAGCCGCAGAATTTTTTGAAGATCCGGTTGAAATGGCAGAGATTCTGAAAGCCGGACGCATAGGCGGCCTGTTTGATGCTCATTGCGTCGTTGGTCAGAAGATAGCGGGCTTTCTGCAGCCTTGCCCGGATCAGATCGTCTTTTGGCGTGCTGTGGAAGTACAGGGAATAATATTTGTAAAACTGACTTTTTCCTATATTTAAAGTATCGCATAATTTATCCAGATTCCACTCCTGGCTGCAGTTCTGCAGCATGTTTGTGCGAAGGGACAGGAGATCGGGATAGATATTCTGGCGGATGACGGAACATTCGGACTGTTGCTGACTACGGTGCAGTGTGATCAGCAGCTGCCGGATGTACGAATCCGCCATTTCTTCGTGATGCTCCAGCCCGCGGATAAATTCATGGTAGATATTTTTCAGGATCCAGTGGATATCCTCCGTGTTTTCAGGGTAAAAAAGGCGGTTTTCGGGGATTTGGTATTTTTGTACGGCTTCCGCCGGGGCAAAAAAATGAACATAACTGTTAAAAAACTCCCGTTCCGCCCGATAAAATTGAGGATAACCGGGGGTATATAACATGCAGGCACCTGGCTGCGCTTTTTCCGCAGGGCGGTCCGGAAAAGTAAAAACCATCGGAGAAAGCACCAGAAGAAACAGATAGCTGGGCGAACCGGAAGGACGGTCAATGATATCATAATGTGGATTATGGGTATGATACCCGCAGTAGTCAACCGTAAACATAAAAATACTCCATCTGTGCAAAATTTCCTGCAGAGGGTAACGGCAGGATTACAACCAATATAGCACAGAACAGACCGGAAGAAAAGTCAATAACAGAAGAAGTTAGGCAATTTTCATCCAGGAGGAACGTGATATAATAAAGGCATCTTTTAAAACTTATGGATCAAGGAGTGTAAGACGGATGAAAAAAGCAGAACTTTGTATTGACAGACACTATATCCTCGGAGAGGTGGACAAGCGGATCTACGGTTCCTTTATTGAGCATCTTGGACGTGCGGTGTATGAGGGCATCTATCAGCCGGGCAGTCCTTTTGCGGATGAGCAGGGAATGCGAAAAGATGTGATCGATCTGATCCGGCGGCTGAATGTGCCGGTGGTACGGTATCCGGGCGGCAATTTTGTCTCCGGCTATCACTGGGAAGACGGCGTGGGACCGAAGGAGGAGCGTCCGGAGAAGATTGAACTGGCGTGGAACGTGATCGAGACGAACCAGTTCGGGCTGAATGAATTCATGGACTGGACGAAAAAAGCGGATACTTCCGCGATGATGGCAGTCAATCTTGGAACCAGAGGACCGGAGGATGCGAAAAATCTTGTGGAGTACTGTAATTTAAAGGGCGGAAGCTATTACAGTGATCTGCGGAGAAAGCATGGCTATGAGCAGCCGCACGACATCAAATTATGGTGTCTGGGCAATGAGATGGACGGCCCGTGGCAGATGGGACACAAAACGGCGGAAGAATATGGAAGGATCGCGGCGGAAGCGGGACGGATCATGAAGATGGTAGATCCGACCGTTGAGCTGGTGGCGTGTGGAAGCGCTTCTCACGCCATGCCGACCTTTGGAACCTGGGAGGACACCGTTCTGTCCGAATGTTATGATCAGGTGGACTACCTGTCACTGCATCAGTATTATGGGAATCAGGAGAACAATACGGCGGAATTTCTGGCAAACACAGTGGATATGGATCAGTTCATCAGTGAAGTCCTGTCCATCTGCGATGCGGTAAAAGCCAAAAAACGTAAGAAAAAGACGATCCATCTGTCTTTTGATGAATGGAACGTATGGTATCATTCCAATGAACAGGATAAAAAGCTGGAACGCTGGTGCAAGGCACCGCATCAGCTGGAAGATGTTTACAATTTTGAGGATGCCCTTCTGGTTGCCGGAATGATGATCACCATGCTCCGCCATGCGAACCGTGTAAAAATCGCGTGCCTGGCACAGCTGGTCAATGTCATTGCACCGATCATGACTTCGGATACGGGGGCGTGGATGCAGACCATTTATCATCCGTTTGCGCTGATCAGCAATTACGGCAGGGGAACCGTTCTCAACACGCTGGTAAATGCACCGGTGTACGAGAGCAGACATGGGGATGCGCCTTATCTGGATGCGCTGACGATCTTTGCAGTGAACAAAGATCTGGAGGATTCCATGGAACTTACCTGCGACCTGCGTCAGTTTGAGGGTTATCAGGTGAAAGAACATATCATGCTGGCTCATGAAGATGTAAAAGCAGTCAACACCGAAGAACATCCGGACAATGTGGCTCCGGTGAAGGTGGAAATTGAAAAACTGGACGGAGGAATCCTGAAGGCTGTTCTTAAGGATAAGAGTTTCCATGTGATCCGCCTGGGAAAATAGCAAAAGATATCATGAGAAAACTGAAAAAATAAGAGGAAGCTTACTGTCGGCGCCGGCAGGGAAATCATTCAGATCAATGCATTTGAAAAATGACCCTGCCGGATAGGGTCGGCAGTTTTTTTTTGTGAAAATTGGGTAAAATCAAAAAAGAGGGCGGAAAAAGGATAAAAAAATTATGGCGCATAAAAAAATTGTGCGTATGACTTATACAAAATAGACGAAAAAGATTTGTGTATTTTGTGGAATCTGCGAAAGTGATTGCAAAACTATTGTGGAACGTGTATAGTATATTACGTTGTGTTCAACAATATGCCAAAAAGCTAAAAGAAGAGAGGAATGAAAGCATGAGTGTACAAAACAAAGATGTGAAGCCATTCGGTATGAGAGATAAGATTGGCTACATGTTTGGTGACCTGGGAAATGACTTCACGTTCACATTTGCCAGTTCCTACCTGATGGTGTTTTACACCAACGTACTGGGAATTCCGGCGTCCATGGTCGGTATCCTGTTCCTGGTAGCAAGATTTGTTGATGCGTTTACCGATATCGGTATGGGTGTCCTGATTGATCGGGTAAAACCTGCAAAAGACGGGAAATTCAAACCGTGGATCCGCAGAATGTGCTGGTTTGTTGCGATTGCATCCTTCTTGATGTATCAGTCCAGCATGGCAAACGCTCCGATGTGGTTAAGAGTCGTATATATGTTTGTAACCTATATCCTGTGGGGTTCTTTCGCATATACATCCATCAACATCCCGTACGGTTCCATGGCGTCCGCGATCACAAGCAACCCGGCGGAACGTGCAGAGCTGTCAACCTTCCGTTCCATGGGAGCAAGCTTTGCAGGTGTAGCGATCGGTATCATTGTGCCGCAGGTTATCTACCATGAAGTGGACGGACAGCAGGTGGCAAGCGGAACTGCCTTCACCATCGCGGCGGCAGTATTTTCCGTACTGGCGATCATCAGCTACATCATCTGCTACAAGATGACCACAGAACGTGTGAAAATTGAAAAAGACCCGAATGAAAAGGCTCCGACAGCAGCAGAGAGCGTAAAGGCGCTGGTAAGCAGCCGTGCGCTTCTGGCGCTGATTGCAGCAGCGATTGTTTTGCTTCTGAGCACCATGCTCGGACAGAGTATGAATCAGTACCTGTATATCAACTGGTTCAACGACAGAAACGCACTGTCTGTCGCTGGTATGATCGCACTCCCGATCGTTTTGATCATGGCAGTGGTTGTTGGAAGAATTACTTCCAGATTCGGAAAGAAAGAAGCAGGTACGGTCGGAATGCTGATATCCGGCGCGATCTACATCCTGCTTGGATTCCTGAAGATCGAAAATGCATATCTGTATCTGCTGATCGTATTCTTCGGAATGCTGGGTATGTACTATTTCAACATGGTAATCTGGTCTTACATCACCGACGTTATCGATGATATGGAAGTAAAGAGCGGACACCGTGAAGACGGAACCGTATACGGAGTTTACTCCTTTGCCCGCAAGATCGGACAGGCGCTTGCAGGCGGACTGACAGGATTTGCCCTTGAGGCGATCGGCTTCGTGTCCGGAGCTGCGTCTCAGACACCGGAAGTCAATGAGGCAATCTACAATCTGGCAAACTTCGGACCTGGCGTGATGTATGTCATCGTAGCGCTGCTTCTGATGTTTGCATATCCGCTGTCCAAGAGCGTGGTAATCAAGAATGGAGAGATTCTGGAAAAACGCCGTCAGGAGCGTCTTTCCAAAGAAAGCAAATAAAAACAGATTTCCCTGAAAGACAAAAAAGTCCGCGGGTCTGCATAGCGATAGTGTTGTGCAGGCACGCGGATCTTTTTGTGTTAAAACCGTTGACTGAAATATTTTACTGTGCTATGCTGGACTATAGTATTCTTTTGAGTGGAAAAGAGAAAAGACAGGAAACATTTTGCTCTTATGTATAAGGCGGCAGAGACGTGGAAGTGTTTCTGGTTTCCTGGAAAGAAGTTAGGGAGGAAAGAGTATGGAAAAGAATCGTGGCAGTTTTACCGGGAGGCTGGGATTTGTCCTGGCGGCGGCCGGGAGTGCGGTCGGACTTGGAAATCTCTGGAGATTTCCGCCTCTGGCGGCACAGTATGGCGGCGGCATTTTTATTCTGGTGTATATTGTTCTGGCGCTGACCTTTGGCTTTGCATTGATGACGACGGAGATCGCCATCGGACGCAAGACGGGCAGCAGCCCTGTGATGGCGTATCAGAAGCTTTGTAAGAAATTCAAGTTTCTGGGATATCTGGCGACATTGGTGCCGGTGGTCATTCTGCCGTATTACTGCGTGATCGGCGGATGGGTACTGAAGTATATGACCGTTTATATCCAGGGATTGACCCAGGAAGCAGCCGGTGATGAATTTTTTGGAGCGTTTATCGGCGATACGGTGTCTCCGCTGATTTTCTTTGTGATTTATCTGGTGGCGACATGGCTGATCGTTATGGGCGGTGTGGAGAAAGGCATTGAAAAGATCAGCCGGTTCCTGATGCCGCTTCTGGTTCTGCTGAGCATCGGGATTTCTGTCTATATTCTGACGCTTCCGGGTGCATTGGAGGGCGCAAAATATTATCTGCTTCCGGATTTTTCGAAATTTTCGTTTAAGACAATCTGCGCGGCGATGGGGCAGATGTTCTTTTCCATGAGCCTAGCAATGGGTATCATGGTCACCTATGGGTCTTATACGAAACCGGAGGTCAGTCTCACAAAATCCGTCAATCAGATTGAGATCTTTGATACGGTTGTAGCGCTTCTGGCAGGTCTGATGGTAGTGCCGGCGGTTTATGTTTTCAGCGGGGAGGAGGCAATGTCCTCCAGCGGTCCCGGGCTGATGTTCGTAACGCTTCCGGCGGGAGGAAGGGTGATCGGTTTCCTGTTTTTCCTGCTGGTGCTCTTTGCGGCGCTGACCAGTTCGGTATCCGTCATGGAGGCAATCGTGTCCGTGCTGATGGAAAAGTTTGGAATCAGCAGAAAGGCGGCGGGCACCGGTACTTTGATCTTCGCACTGGCGGCCGGGATTCCGATTTCTCTGGGAAATGGTATCTGGTCCAGTCTCAGAATTCTGGGAATGGATCTGCTGACGTTTTTCGATTATCTCAGCAACAGCGTGATGATGCCGTTGGTTGCACTGTTCACCTGCATTATGGTGGGCTGGGTCATCGGAACAAAGAAGATCACCGACGAGGTGACGAGAAACGGAGAGAAATTCGGAAGAAAACGCATTTACGAAGTCATGATCAAATACGTTGCACCGGTATTTCTTCTGATCATTCTGATCTCATACAACCTGTCTCAGTTTGGCATTATTACCCTGTAAAGGAAAGTGCAGATGACGGCGCTCAAAGCCTGTTTTCAGGCTTTGAGCGTTGTTTTGTATAGTCCCGGAAATACCGGGGAAGAATAAAATTGGAAAATAGCCATTGAATTTTTATGTAAAGTATATTAAAATAAGAAATGATATCAATAAATTGAGGACGTGAAGAAACTATGTCAGGAATAAGTAACACACAATATTTTAAAGTAAAAACAGAGCCGGAAGTCCAAGTAAAGGAGGTTCTGAATGTAGTATATAATGCGATGGCTGAGAAGGGCTATAATCCGGTCAACCAGATCGTAGGATATATTATGTCTGGAGATCCTACTTATATCACCAGTTATAAAGGTGCGCGCAGTATGATCATGAAAGTAGAGCGCGATGAGCTTGTGGAAGAGCTTCTGAAAGAGTATATCAAAAACGAATCCTGGAAGAGAAAGTAGTCTGATATGCGGATTATGGGATTGGACTTTGGTTCAAAAACGGTAGGGGTAGCTGTCAGCGATCCTCTTGGTTTGACTGCCCAGGGAGTGGAGATTATCCGAAGAAAGTCGGAGAATAAGCTGCGGCAGACATTGGCGAGGATTGAAGAGTTGGCTGCTCAGTATCAGGTGGAGAGCATTGTGCTTGGTCTGCCGAAACATATGAATAACGATATCGGAGAGCGGGCCGAAAAATCGCTGGAATTTCAGGAAATGCTGAAAAGAAGGACAGGCCTGCCTGTTGTCATGTGGGACGAACGTCTGACCACTGTGGAGGCGGACCGAACCATGATGGAAGCGGGAATACGGAGAGAGAACCGGAAGGAATATGTGGATATGCTTGCGGCTGTATTTATACTGCAGGGATATCTGGACTATCTGGCGATGAAGAATCAGGAAAAATAAGAACCGCATGCCTGGAAACGGAAGCGGCCGAAAAGGAATATTGTATGGAAAAAATTATATTTACAGCAGAAGACGGAACGAAAGAGGAATTTTACATAGAGGAACAGACCAGGATCAACGGTGTGAATTATCTTCTGGTCTCGGATTCTATGAATGATGAGGCGAACGCCTACATCTTAAAAGAACTCCCATCCGCCCAGGAAGAGGAAAGCGAATATGTGATGGTGGACGACGAGGTTGAGTTTGAAGCCGTATCCGGAGTGTTTTCCCAGATGCTGGACGACGATGTCGAGCTTGAAAAATAAAAATGGCAGCAGACATGACATTCTTTGTGTTCGGAAAAACAGGAAGGGGGAAGCCCTTCCAGACGGAGGTGCTAGTTGAAAAAGGATAATACAAGTAAATTAAAGATCATTCCGCTGGGCGGCCTTGAGCAGATCGGAATGAATATTACTGCCTTCGAGTATGAAGACAGTATTGTTGTCGTGGATTGTGGTCTGTCTTTTCCGGAGGACGATATGCTGGGAATCGACCTGGTAATCCCGGATGTGACTTATCTGAAAAACAACATTGAGAAGGTAAAAGGCTTTGTCATCACCCATGGTCACGAGGACCATATCGGTGCGCTGCCTTATATCCTGAGGGAAGTCAATGTCCCCATTTATGCGACCAAACTGACCATCGGACTGATTGAAAACAAGCTGAAGGAGCATGGACTGCTCCGGACGACAAAGCGCAAGACGATCCGTCACGGCCAGTCCATCAATCTGGGAGCGTTCCGGATTGAATTTATCAAGACCAATCACAGTATCGCGGACGCGGCGGCGCTCGCAATCTATTCTCCGGCGGGTATCGTAGTCCATACCGGAGACTTTAAAGTGGATTATACGCCGGTATTCGGCGATGCCATCGATCTGCAGAGATTCGCGGAGATTGGAAAGAAGGGCGTGCTGGCGCTGATGTGTGACAGTACCAACGCGGAGCGCCCTGGCTTTACCATGTCCGAACGTACGGTGGGACGTACCATTGACGGCTTATTTGCCGGACACAGGAACAGCCGTATCATTATCGCTACGTTCGCTTCCAATGTGGACCGTGTGCAGCAGATCATCAACTCGGCATATAAATTCGGCCGCAAGGTCGTTGTGGAAGGCCGCAGTATGGTAAATGTGATTTCTACGGCACAGGAGCTGGGATATCTTCGGATTCCGGAGAATACGCTGATCGATATTGAGCAGATGAAAAATTATCCCGATGAGCAGCTGGTTCTGATCACGACGGGAAGCCAGGGAGAGTCCATGGCGGCTCTGTCCAGAATGGCGTCACACCTTCACAAAAAAGTGTCGATCAAACCTGGAGATACGGTTATTTTCAGTTCCAACCCGATTCCGGGCAACGAAAAAGCTGTGTCCAACATTATCAATGACCTGTCCGAACAGGGAGCGGATGTTATTTTCCAGGATGTCCACGTTTCCGGACATGCCTGTCAGGAAGAAATCAAACTGATCTATTCTCTTGTGAAACCCAAATATTCCATTCCGGTTCACGGTGAATACCGCCATCTGAAAGCGCACGCGGGAATTGCCGAGAGCCTTGGAATTCCGAAAGAAAATATCTTTTTGATGCATTCCGGAGATGTATTGTCTCTGGACGGTAATGGAGCAGAACTGGCAGCGGGACAGGCTCCGACGGGAGCGATCATGGTAGACGGCCTTGGCGTCGGCGATGTGGGAAATATTGTCCTGAGAGACCGTCAGCATCTGTCGGAAGACGGTATCATGGTAGTTGTGCTCACACTGGAGAAGAGAAGCAATCAGCTTCTGGCGGGACCGGATATTGTTTCCCGCGGCTTTGTATATGTGCGTGAGTCCGAGGATCTGATGGGCGATGCGCGTGAAGTGGTGGAGGAAGCGCTGGATTCGTGCCTGAACCGCCATATTTCTGACTGGGGCAAGATAAAATCGACGATCAAGGATGCTCTTGGAGATTTCGTATGGAAACGTACCAAGAGAAGACCGATGATCCTGCCGATTATCATGGAGGCATAAAAGATGGATAAGGTGTCAGAATGTCTGGACAGTCTGGTTCTTGAAATGCATGAGAGTAAAGAGTATCAGAATTACCTGTGGATGGAACAGGAGATTTCGAAGGACCCGGAACTGAAAAGAAGGATTGACGATTATCGCATACGGAATTACCGCCTGCAGCAGGCGGAGGATGTGGATCTGTTCGATGCGGTGGATTCCCTGGAACATGATTTTTATGATCTCAGGAAAAATCAGAAGGCAAACGCTTATCTGGAAGCGGAGCTGGCCGTCTGTAAGATGATCCAGAAGGTTCAGCAGCGTATTACGGATGAAATCCATGTATTTGTACCTGAATATTGACAGGAAGGAGTACCTATGGGCACAAAGAAGAAGGATGCCGGCTATCATGCCGCAGTGACCGGGGCGAGGGGGATACTAAAGACATTGATCTATATCTGCCTGCTTTTACTGCTTGTGTTTGCGGGTAAAACGGCATACGATTTCGGGTACGACATTTTCGTTCAGCAGCCGGTGGCATCGGAAGAAAATGGCCAGGATATCACGGTGGAAGTGACGGAAAACATGGGAGTGAGAGAAATCGGTGAGATGCTGATCGAGAACGGACTGATTGATGAAAGTCTGAGTGTTTTCCAGGCACAGGTTGTGTTTTCGGGATATAAGGATTCCCTGCAGCCGGGTACCTATATTTTGAATACGTCACAGACGGTGGATGAAATGATCGAAATCCTGGCGCAGGAGAATACGGAAGGCCAGCCAACGGCAGAAGATACAGCGGAACAGCAGTGAGGAGGAAGCTCTGGCATTGCCTGAGCGGAAGAAGTTATGATAACAGAGGAACGTATGACCGCGTATATCAATTCCCTGGACACAGGGCATACGCCGTTTCTGGAAAAGCTGGAGCAGGACGCAAGGGCAGCCCATGTTCCGATCATCCGCCGGGAGATGCAGAGCTTTCTGAAAGTTTTTCTGGCGGTGCAGAGACCCAAGCGGATTCTGGAAGTGGGAACGGCCGTAGGGTTTTCGGCGATTCTGATGGCAGAATATGGAGTGCCGGATGCAAGGATCACGACGATTGAAAATTACGAGAAACGTTTTCCGGTGGCGGAGGAGAATTTTCGCAGATCCGGTTACGAAGACCGTATCACGTTTCTCAAAGGGGATGCGACGGAAGTGATGAAGACGCTGGAGGGTCCGTTTGACCTGATCTTTATGGACGCGGCGAAAGGCCAGTATATTCATTTTCTGCCGGAAGTTCTGAGACTTCTGAGAGACGGAGGCGTTTTGATTTCGGATAATGTGCTGCAGGATGGAGATGTGATCGAATCCCGTTTTGCGGTGGAGCGAAGAAACCGTACCATTCATAAAAGAATGCGGGAATACCTTTACACACTGAAGCATCATCCGAATCTGCTGACGTCCATTATCCCTCTGGGAGACGGGATCACGGTCAGTGTAAAACAGGAAATGCTGCAGAAAAAGGAGCGGCAGGAGAAAGAAGTACAGAGATAAAAGCATCAGATAAAAAGGCATAACGATGCGGCGGATGCCGCAAAGATGCCTTTTTGTTGTTAGAATGGAGGAAATTATGAGAAAACCGGAATTGCTGGTGCCGGCCAGCAGCCTGGAGGTTCTGAAAGTAGCCGTCACGTTTGGGGCGGATGCTGTCTATATCGGGGGAGAAGCTTTTGGGCTGCGTGCGAAAGCGAAGAACTTTTCGATGGAAGAGATAAAAGAGGGAATTGCATTTGCCCATGAACACGGTGTCCGTGTCTATGTCACCGCCAATATCCTGGCGCATAACAAAGATCTGGAGGGCGTCAGAGCTTATTTTGAAGAGCTGAAGGGGATCGGACCGGACGCGCTGATCATTTCGGATCCTGGGGTTTACCAGATCGCGAAAGAAGTATGTCCGGAGATCGAGCGCCATATCAGCACACAGGCGAACAATACCAACTACGGAACGTATCAGTTTTGGTATGGGCTGGGGGCAAAGCGCGTGGTTTCCGCCCGGGAGCTTTCTCTGGAGGAACTGAAGGAGATACGCAGAAGGATTCCCGAGGATATGGAGATCGAGACATTCGTTCACGGAGCGATGTGCATTTCCTACTCCGGAAGATGTCTGCTGTCCAACTTCTTTACCGGAAGGGACGCCAACCAGGGCGCATGCACCCATCCGTGCCGGTGGAAATATTCGGTGATGGAGGAGTCAAGGCCGGGAGAGTATTTTCCGGTGTATGAAAATGAACGGGGAACCTATATTTTCAATTCCAAGGATCTTTGTATGATCGAGCATATCCCGGATCTGATCGAGGCGGGGATCGACAGCTTTAAGATCGAGGGAAGGATGAAAACCGCCCTCTATGTAGCTACGGTGGCGCGTACTTACCGAAAAGCCATTGACGATTATCTGGAGGATCCAAAGCTGTACGAGGCTCATATGGACTGGTACCGCAGCCAGATTTCCAACTGTACCTACCGCCAGTTTACGACGGGATTTTTCTACGGAAAGCCGACGGATGAGGCGCAGATCTATGACAGCAATACTTATGCGAAAGACTATACCTATCTGGGAATCGTCGGAGACAAAGATGACCAGGGACGTTACAGCATCGAGCAGAGGAACAAGTTCAGCGTCGGGGAAGAGATTGAGATCATGAAGCCGGACGGAGAGAACCTGATCGTAACGGTAAAAGCCATTTACGACGAGGAGGGCAATGCGATGGACAGCGCGCCGCATCCAAAGCAGAAGCTCTGGATCGATCTGGGGACGGAAATGGATCGTTTTGATATTCTCAGAAGACGGGAAATTGAATAAAAAACTGCCGCATTCACTTGGATGTTTTTGAAACATGCTTTAAGGGAATGCGGCAGTTTTATTTTGGCAGACAGTGATGAGCATTCAGCAAACGGTGATGCATATCCGGCAAACGGTGATACACAGTCTGCAGAGAGCCATTGTCATTTCAGCAGTGCTCCGGAAAAGTCGATGCCATATCCGTAATCGTAAACGTGTCCTTCCTCATTGGTATAAGGAGTAAGGTCAAAGGCGACGTCTTCGCAGTGGCGTTCCACGGTTTCCATATTCAGTGGGAGCTGTACCGGCAGACGGCCTTTCGGTGACGCGGCTCCGGTGATGAGATCCAGAAGCGCCCGGCGGCTGACGCCGAATTCACAGAGGATTGCGTCGGCATAGGGTTCAAATTCGCTGCACACGGTTGGATTGTGCATGGTGATGCAAACGATTACCGGTTTTTCTTTCATTGCCTTTTTGGTGTTGATGACCAGGTCCAGATCCTCTTCATTGGCGGCATGTACCGTTTTGCCAAGGTAGGAGCGGTTGGTATCGTTTTCCCACCAGGTGCTTCCGGCAATGCTGGTCTTGCGGGCACTGACGGCCTGGTAAGGGCGGTACTGGAGGCTGATGGGCACATAGGAATGATTTTCATAGCCGCCGTTGGTCAGAGGGCTTTCGATAAAGACGATTGCCGCGTCCGCCTCTTCCGGTGTGGACACTGCCTGGAAATATTCCGAAAGCAGACGGTCATGAACCGGATGCAGGAACTGTTCTTCTTCCATAAACCGCATAAATCCCTTTTTGGGGCGGATGTGGCGGTCTGGAACATAGACCTTCAGCCGTTTCTGCAGAGGAAGCGCCGCTGCTTTGTTTTTCAGGAGGACGACGGAATCCAGCTGTGCCTGATAACCTGCCTGAACGTATGCCTCGCATCCGACGGTCTGGACGCTCTCTTCCTCATCCAGATATGGATTTTCGAACAGCCCGACCCGGAAGATATTGGTCAGGATACGGACTGCAGATTCTTCCATGCGTTTTCGCATCACAGATTCGCCGTAACGCTCACAGCCGATCCGGTATGCTTCAAGGATCGGCTCTTTTTCGTTGTTTCCGCCGAACTGGTCCACGCCGTTCATAAGGATCCTCAGGTGGCGTTCCGCCACAGAGAGGGATTCCGTGCCGAAACATCTGCTTCCGAAAGCGTCCATGTCATCGGCGGGATCCTGAGTGATTCCCCAGTCGGTGCAGACAACGCCGTCGTATCCGCAGGAATCGCGGAGCAGATCCCGGATGATGTACTCGCTGTAGGAGTTTCCTACATTTTCATGGTTCTTTTTGTCCTGGTTCCAGGAAACGGTGTAGTAAGGCATGACGGCAGCAGCCTTTTGCGTCGGACCATCCAGGGCGAAAGCACCTTCGGTGAAAGGACGCATATGCTCCTCGAAACGCCCGCCCGGATAGACGGCAAACTGGCCGAAAGAATAGTGAGCGTCACGCCCGCCTTCTCCGGTACCGCCGCCAGGCCAGTGTTTCACCATCGCGTTGACACTCTGATTTCCCCATCCGTCGGCGGAATCTTCCGTTGTCTGGAGAGCGTCACAGTATGCTTTTGTCATACGGATCGTCATTTCACAGTCCGGTCCCATGGTATCGGGAAGACGCATCCATCTTGGCTCGGTACAGAGATCGATCTGGGGTCCGAGGGCGGTGGTGATGCCCAGCGCGCGGTATTCGCTGGAGATGATACGGGCAAACTCACGGGTACGTTCCGGGTCGAAAAGCGCTGCCATGCCGATTCCCTCCGGCCATTTGGAAACTTCGCCGCCGCCGGTTTTGTATTCCGCCCCGCTGTCAGCGGAACCGTGCCGCGGATCGGAAGAGAAGTTTATGGGAATTCCGTAGGGCAGAGATTCTGCGCACGCCTGCATGGAATTTTGCCAGCGGACCGCGGTGCGGGTGTCCTGGAAGGTGGTCACCAGTACATGACGGATGTTGTCCTGTGTAAGAAATTCTTTCTGCTGGTCGCTCATGCTCCAGGGCTCGCAGCCGCTTTCCGGAAAAGATTTTCCTCCATAGGTAGCAGGAAAGGGAGAGCCGGGAAGTGCCGGGATCATCTGATGGCTGGAATAGAGCATCAGACCTGCGATCGCGTCCACCGGAAGCCGTCCTGCGAGATCCCGCGCACGTTCAGCGGCGGGGAGACGCCAGTCCTCGTAGGGCAGCAGCGTACCGGTCCCGGCTAGATCTTTGAAGATCAGCCCGTCCTGTTCCAGAATTTTGCCGTTGGCGGTACCGATCTGCCTGCCGTTTTCATTCTGGTAAAGAGTATAGCCTTGTTTTGGAATTTTTTTGTAAGCCATAAAAAACCCTCCTGTTTGCTCAGTAAATCTTATGTAACGGTACAGCTGACTGAACCGTTACAATCTTATGTCTATATTTTACGGTATCGGAGAGAGGGAATCAATAAAAGATTTTTCTGAAGCAGGAAAAGATATGAGAAGAGTAGTTGTATTAAAATTGTATTTGAAAAGCATTTCTATGAGAAAATCAAATGATACGAAAAAACTCAGGAAACAAATTCCTGAGTTTTTAAGAGGCGCAGACCGGATTTGAACCGGTGAATCGAGGTGTTGCAGACCTATGCCTTACCACTTGGCTACTGCGCCATTCTGTATGAGATTTACTTCTGAAAAAACAGAAGATGACTCCGACGGGAATCGAACCCGTGTTACCGCCGTGAAAGGGCGATGTCTT
>CABUPZ010000023.1 GCA_902493585.1 uncultured Fusicatenibacter sp.
ATATGGGAATGATGTAATTCCGTTACCGTGAAAGGAAAGGGCTATCGCAGGTAGACGATAGCCCTTTTTTGTGATATAATTGTGAGCACGACCGGGGGGGATTACCAGCGAAGGAGAAGAACGCAAGATGGCAAAGCGGTATGAGTCAGACAGAACAAGAAAAGAAAAAATGGAGCTGGAGCGCCAGAAGCTGTCGGAGATGAAATTAAGGGGAAAGCTGGACTACATCTGGACCTACTATAAACCCGTCATTTTCGGAATTATCGGTGTGATCGCTCTGATTTTCATCATCAGAAATCAGATTGAAAACGCAAAATATTATGATATTCTGAGCATCGGAGTGGCGAATTCCACCAATGTGGAATCCCTGGATCCTCTGGAAGAGGAGCTTCAGCAGCAGTTCGGAGATCCCGAGGATCAATACCAGCGTGTCGGGATTGATACGAGTTATTCCTTTGGATTCGATATGAGCAACGCGGATTATAATACCGTGATGAAATTCGCAGCGATCGTCGCGGCTCAGGATATGGATATCCTGATCTGCAACCAAGAGGTCTATGAACATTATGATGATCAGGAATATTTTATGGATCTGACAGAACTTCTTTCCGAAGAGGAATGTCAGAAATACAATCTTTCCGAAGGATACCGCGCTTGAGATTACCAATCTTCCACGGTATCAGGAAATGAATCTCACTTCTTATGAACCGGTATATCTGGCAGTCCTGACGAATGCACAGAATCTGGATACAACAAAAGCTTTTATTAATTACCTTGAGGAGGATAACTGAAAATGAGCGATTTGTACACAGAAGTTATGGTGGCGAAAAAACCAACGGCGAAAGATCAGCTGATCAAATTTGTATTGATCCTGTTTACGGTGCTGTTTGCGCTGGCAGGGCTTGTGCTCATGCCGATTCTGTTGGTTGCAGCTGTGATTCTTGGCGTGGTGGATTATTTTTTCATTCCGCGTCTGAGTGTAGAGTTTGAGTATCTGTATGTAAATGGAGAACTTGATGTAGACCGTATTTTCTCCAAAGCGAGAAGAAAACGTGCGGCCAGCTATGATCTTTCTTCGATGGAAATCATGGCGCCATGGAGTTCCCATCGCCTGGATTCTTACAAAAATAACCGGAGTTTGAAAAAAGTTGACTATTCTTCCGGCATCGAAGGACAGGGACATAAGCCATATGGCTTTGTGATCTCCAACAAAAATCAGCTGGAGTTGGTTATTTTTGAACCGAACGAGGTCATGCTGAAGGATATCCGCAGCAAGATGCCGAGAAAGGTATTTTATGATTGACAGGGTTTTTCAGTTTTGATAAACTTATAAGAAACTGTTAATGACAAATGAAGAAAGGGAGAAAAGAAAATGGGCACAATTATTGGTGATGGCATTACTTTTGACGACGTGCTGCTGGTTCCGCAGTACTCAGAAGTAACCCCAAACATGGTGGACCTTACAACCAACCTGACAAAAAAGATCAAGCTGAATATTCCGATGATGAGCGCAGGTATGGATACGGTGACGGAACACCGTATGGCAATTGCGATGGCACGCCAGGGAGGAATCGGTATTATCCATAAGAATATGTCGATTGAACAGCAGGCGGAAGAAGTCGATAAGGTAAAACGTTCCGAAAATGGTGTTATCACGGATCCGTTTTCCTTATCTCCGGAGCATACACTGGCGGATGCCAACGATCTGATGGCAAAATTCCGTATTTCCGGTGTACCGATCACAGAGGGAACAAAACTGGTCGGCATCATTACAAACCGTGACCTGAAATTCGAGACAGATTTTACAAAGAAGATCAAAGAATCCATGACCAGCGAAGGACTGATCACCGCAAAGGTAGGTGTGACGCTGGAGGAAGCAAAAGAGATTCTGGCAAAATCCAGAAAGGAAAAGCTTCCGATCGTAGACGATGATTTTAACCTGAGAGGTCTGATCACGATCAAGGATATCGAAAAGAACATCAAGTATCCGTTGTCCGCAAAGGACGAGCAGGGACGTCTGCTGTGCGGCGCTGCCGTAGGTGTCACAGCAAACGTTCTGGAGCGTGTGGAGGCTCTGGTCAATGCACATGTAGATGTGATTGTTATCGATTCTGCACATGGACATTCCGCAAATATCTTTAAGACACTTCGCAGCATCAAGGAAAAATTCCCGGATCTGCAGGTAATTGCAGGAAACGTTGCGACTGCGGAAGCAACCCGCGATCTGATCGCAGCCGGAGCGGATGCAGTAAAGGTAGGTATCGGACCTGGATCCATCTGTACGACCCGTGTCGTTGCAGGTATCGGCGTACCGCAGATCACAGCGGTTATGAACTGCTATGAAGAAGCAAAGAAGACCGGAACTCCGATCATCGCCGACGGTGGTATCAAGTATTCCGGAGACATGACCAAGGCAATTGCAGCCGGAGCCAATGTCTGCATGATGGGAAGCATCTTTGCAGGTTGTGACGAGAGCCCGGGAGAGTTCGAACTGTTCCAGGGAAGAAAGTATAAGGTATACCGTGGAATGGGCTCTATCGCAGCGATGGAAAACGGCAGTAAGGACCGTTACTTCCAGACCGATGCCAAGAAGCTGGTACCGGAAGGCGTTGAGGGACGTGTTGCTTACAAGGGTCTTGTGGAAGACACCGTCTTCCAGCTGATCGGAGGAATCCGTTCCGGTATGGGATACTGCGGCGCAAAGGACATTGAGACACTGAAGGAGACTGGAAAATTCGTAAAGATTTCCGCAGCATCTCTGAAGGAATCTCATCCGCATGATATTCATATCACCAAAGAGGCTCCGAACTATATGGTAGAGAACGACTGAACATAATATAGCACGCAGGCACAGACTGAGTGTGAGAGAAACGGTACCCGCGGCATTGCGTGAGGCAATGTTACGCGGGTGCCGTTTTTTGCGAAAATGATGTAATTTTTGTGAATATATAGCGCTTGGAGTGATAAAGTGATAAAATTTATTGATGATCAGAAGGAAAAGAAAAGGGTTTCCAGAGACATTTTGCAAAGCCTGCCGGAATGGTTCGGAATTCCGGAAAGTACGGAGGAATATATCAAAACCAGCGAAGACCTGCCGTTCTGGGGGACTTTTTCCAATGGGAAACCGGTCGGATTCCTGGCGATGAAGGAAACCGGACCGGTGACTGGGGAAATCTATGTGATGGCTGTCCGGAGAGAGTATCAGCGTTCCGGACTTGGGAGAGCTTTGTGGCAGGAATGTCTGAAGTATGCGAGGGAACATGGATATCAGTATATGCAGGTGAAAACGATAAAGCGGGGATGCCTATGTTCAATACATAGGAAAAGAGTCTTAAGAGACAGAGGGAGAGTTAAATGCAGCAAAAGAGAAAACGATACCGTTATTCACGGATGACAAGAAAGAGAAGAAGGGCACAGATCCGCCGCAGGATAATTGGTGTGGGGGCTGCAGTTTTATGTGTGTTTGGAATTGGCTTTGGAATACGGCAGCTGACAGGTATCGGGCAGAGCGGACCTGTTGATATTCAGGCAGATACTACCAGCGTACAGTGGGAGGGGGCTCCGCCGATCCATGTGGAACTTCTGACGCCAAATGAATGGTCAAGGCCACAGATTCCGTTGGAGCAGATCCAGGGAATCGTGATTCATTATACGGCAAATCCGGGCAGTACGGCACAGCAGAACCATGATTATTTTGAGGGACTGAAGGATGCTCAGTCCACCAAGGCAAGTAGCCATTTTATCATTGGGCTGGACGGTGAAGTGATCCAGTGTATCCCCAGCTCTGAATGGGCTTATGCATCCAATGACAGGAACAGTGATACCTTATCGATTGAATGCTGCCATCCGGATGAGAGCGGACAGTTCAATGATGCGACGTATCAGTCGATGGTGGAACTGACCGGCTGGCTGTGTCACAGGTTCGGCCTTTCGTCGGAGGATGTGATCCGCCATTATGATGTGACAGGAAAGGACTGTCCGAAGTATTTTGTGGAGCATGAGGATGCTTGGGTACAGTTCCGGCAGGATGTACAGGAATATGCAGACAGTCTGTGACATTGGAGCGTGTTTAAAATTCATTTCTGCAGACTGTGACGCAAATCTTGCAGAAACCAATAGTGTTTGGGAGGAGAATCGCAATGATTTACCTGGAAAATTTTTGTTTTCCGGACGAAGAGAGGGAATCGGGTTTTTTCTATCGCCTGGATGATCCGCGCCTGAAACGAACATGCTACGATTCTTATTATCCGTTTCAGATACTTTCCAAAAGAAAGTTCCGGAGGGTGGATTTTGAACCGATTACTGTTTTTTATGGGGGAAATGGATGCGGAAAGACAACGGCGCTGAACGTGATCGCCGCGAAACTGGGGCTGGAACGGGATACGCCTTATAACCGTTCTGAGTTTTTTGAAGATTATCTTGAACTCTGTGATGCTGAGGTGATTGGAAAACTGCCGAAGGGAAGCCGGATCATCACCAGCGATGATGTGTTTGACTATATGCTGAACATCCGCTCTCTCAATAATGGTGTGGAAGTGCGGCGGGAGGAACTGTTTGAAGAATACCTGGAAATGAAATATTCAAAGTTTCGGATGCGCTCCCTGGACGATTACGACCAGCTGAAAAAGGTCAATATGGCAAGGAGCAAAACCCAGTCCAAATATGTCCGGGCCAATACGCCGGGAAATGTCAGGGAATACTCCAATGGGGAGAGTGCCTGGTCTTATTTCTGTGAAAAGATCGAAGAGAACGGTCTCTATCTGCTGGATGAGCCGGAAAACAGCCTTTCTCCGAACCGGCAGATGGAACTGATGAAATTTCTGGAGGATTCGGCAAGATTTTTTGGATGCCAGTTTGTGATCTCAACGCATTCGCCGTTCCTGCTGGCGATGCGGGGCGCGAAGATCTACGATCTGGATGAGAATCCGGTGGATGTGAAACGATGGACGGAACTGGAAAATGTGCGGGTTTATTATGAGTTTTTCCGGGAGCATGAAGGAGAGTTTGAGACGAATTTTCCATAATGCGGGGCGTGCAGAATATCGATCAGATGAACTGTTGTGAAAAGAGTGCTGAAAATGAGTGAAGGCCGAAGACTCACTGGTTTTTCAGCGCTCTTTTTTTATGCTTTTTCTTGCTTGAGCAGTGAGCTTTTACAGATGCACGGCACAAAATGAAAAAAAATTTTCAAAAAGAAAATATTGAAAATTTATTTACATTTAACAAAAGTATGAAAGAAAGATTTACAGAGGTTTGCTATAGTATAGAAGGAACAAAGAGAGACATGCAGATTTCGGAGCGGAGGTTTCGGATATTCGGAATCGGTTTGTCAGAAAATCAATCTGGAGGAATTGAAAATGGAGACGATGAAAAGACCGGCTGCAACGCAGTCGCAAAAACTGATGATTTTTGTTCTTACGATGGCGCTCTACGGAATGGCTACCCTGTTTACAGAACTGATCCCGAGTTTTCAGGTGGGGGTTGTAGAGTTTTCCGTGGAATATTTTCTGTTTATCCCGTTGGTACTGAGCATGCTGTTTGATCCGATTTCAGCAGCGCTGGGAGCAGCGACCGGAGAATTGGTGTTCAGCGAGATTATGCTTGGGCAGTTCGGCGGACTTGGAGAGCTGGAAAAGTTTATCACAGTGACCATCGGCGTATATCTGGCAGGCCGTATGGTGAAGGATCCGAAAAACCGTAAGATGGTAGGAATTGCCGCTCTTACAGGAACGGGTGTCCAGCTGTTTCTCAGTATGCTGGTTGATATTTTCAAAGTGCAGTTTGCCGTGCAGGATTTTGAAGCGGTACCGGGACTGCCGGAAAGTGTGTTCGCAACAGAAGGGTTTGCGTTTGCCAATGATCTTCTGTTCTCAGGTATTTTGTTCTGTATGCTTCCTACCCTTTACCTCGTGCCGAAGTTATACGGAAAGATCGAGCCACTCCTTGGCATGGAGCCGCGTTCGGAAAAGACAGCTCTTGGAGCCATCAATGGAAAAGTAATCCTTGCCTGTCTTGGAGCGTTTGCTGTAGCTGTGGCAGCTGAAATGCTGGCGGAAAGCGGAATGTCCCTGATCGACTGGGAAGCAGACTGGGCAGGAAGCGGTACAGCGCTTGCGGCAGGTATGGTAGTCGCTGCGGCTGCGGCGGTGATCGTTCTGGTCGTCATGAAAAAAAGAGCAGAGGCAGGAAAACAAAACTGAGGAAATGGTAACGGTTCAGCTGGCTGAACCATTGCGAATACTTGCGGCGCTGGCCGCTGAAGGAGTTGCGAGATATGAATGTGATTGAAATCAGAGATCTGACTTATACTTATCCGGGTGCATCCCGTCCTACCCTGGACCATCTGAATCTGAACGTGGAAAAGGGGGATTTTCTTGCCATCATAGGAAATAATGGATGCGGAAAATCGACACTCTGCAAGACGATGAATGGTCTGATCCCGCATTTTATTGCCGGTGAGTTCGAAGGAAGTGTCCTGGTAGAACAGCAGGATACCAGAACGATGGATGTGGGCCGGATTGCAGGAAAAGTGGGATATGTTTACCAGGATTTTGAAAATCAGATCGTGAGACCTACGGTCCTGGATGACGCGTCCTATGCCTGCATGAATTATGCGATGCCGGATTATCTGGAAAGGGGAAGGGAAGCGCTGCGTCAGTGTGGACTGGAAGGCAGAGAGCAGGAGTATATCTGGCAGCTTTCCGGCGGGCAGACGCATCTGCTGGCGCTGGCCGGCGCCGTTTCCCTGGAACCGGATGTACTGATCCTGGATGAACCGATCGCCCAGCTGGATCCAAGGCATGCGGATCTGATTTACGGGGTACTGAAAAATCTCAATGAAACCTGGGGAAAAACGATTATTGTGATCGAGCATCACACCGAGTATATTGCAGACTACTGCCATCATGTGGCGCTGCTGAAAGACGGCCATACGGAGTGGGTGCTGCCCTCCGACGAGGCGCTGCGAAGAGTGGAGGAGCTTCAGGAGTGCAATATTTTCCCTCCGCAGGTGACGATTGCGGCGCATCAGATGAAAAAAGAGGGAATGCTGGCGGAAGACACTGTGCTTCCGACGACCATCGAGGCTGGAAAAAAAGTGTTTGATCATCTGTTTTATCGTGGGGAAATCTGTATGGAGCGGGAGACATCAGGAAAAAAACAGCAGGAAACAGAATCTGCGGTTTCGTTCCGAAAGGTTGCCGTATCCTACCGGGCGGTAAAAGGAGAGGCGAAACAGGTTTTTCGTAATCTGAATCTGGAAATCAAAAAGGGCGAAAAAATCGCGCTGATCGGTTCCAACGGAGCCGGAAAATCTACCCTGATGAAGCTGATGACCGGACTGATCAAACCATCCGAGGGAGAGATCCTTTTGAAAGGAAAAGGAATCCGTGACACCAAACCGGAGGCGCTTTCAAAAATGATCTCTCTGGTTTATCAGAATCCGGAAGAGATGTTTATCAAGGATTCCATTGAAAAAGATATTGCTTTCGCGATGGAGGCGCGCAATACGGAAAACTGGCAGGAGAGGACGAAAGCGCTCCTGGAGCAGTTCCGACTGACAGAACTGAAGGACAGGGACGGAAGGCTTCTTTCGGGAGGGCAGATGCGCAGAGCCAGCCTGGCGATCGGTATTGCCTTGAATCCGGAGATCCTGCTGCTGGATGAGCCGACGGCAAACCTGGATATTGCTACAAGAAAAGAGATTATGCGCACGTTGAATGAAATGAAGGATATCACGGAAACCGTCCTGATCGCAACTCATGATATGCAGCTTGTCTGTGAGTGGGCGGAGAGGATCATCGTGTTATGTCAGGGAGAAGTCGTTGCGGACGGAAGCAGAAATGAAATTTTCGGAAACGGCAGGGTGCTGGAACTGACAGGAATCCGGCCGCCGGAAATTTTTGATATGGGAAAAGTATTGAACCCGGGTGCGTTCTGCTATACGATTCAGGAGTTCCGTCAGCAGTTTGGCTGCGGCTGCCTGTAAGAAGGAGAGAGAATTATGGAAAAAATGATGCAGAAGCTTTCTGACAATATTCTGGATAAATTGTCGATGGATTTTCTGAGAAATCAGGTACTGAAAAATGCTTATGGCAACGATGACACGTTTATCGCGAAACTGGATCCGAGAGTTTTGCTGGTCTGGTATCTGTTTTTTGCGTTGGTACCGTGGTTTGTGGACCGGGTGCCGTTTCTCCTGGGAGCCTTTTTGCTGGTGGCGGTGACGACCGTGATGGCAAGGGTGGCAGGACTGGTTCTGCTGCTGTTTGTGGTCGGTGTCTTTTCACAGACCGGTTATCTGTTTGTGGTTTCCCTGTTATTTGGTGGAAATGCGGAGACGATTGTTCCGCTTCTGATCCTGACGCTGAAAGTGGCTACGGTATCCCTTGCATCCGTGACTGTCTTTTCCGGGCTGGATCCGGACCGTCTTTCCAATGGACTGATGTGGTTCGGATGTCCCGAACGGCTTTCTTTTTCCATTTCCTATGCTTACCGGATGCTTCCGATGCTGATGGAGGAATTTCAGAATGTGCTTCTTTCCTACCGGCTGAGAGGAAACGCACCGGACAGCAGTGGATTTATCGGTAAGGTTCGCTATCTGATCTATCAGATCCGTGTGATCATCCATGCATTCTATCCGCTGATGCTGAATACTGCCAAGCGTTCCCGCACGACGGTGGAAGCACTGGAAATCAAAGGATACCGGAACGCGGCAGTGAGTCCGGAGGTGAAGAAGCTGAAACTGGCTTCACTGAAAGTGGGGTATGACGATATGCTGTTTGTGGCAGTATCATTTTTGTGGATGGCGCTGACCATACTTGCAACGACCACCCTGTAAGGAGGAAAAAGCGTGTACATTGATTTTCACACCCATGGAAAACTTGCAAAGAAGCTGCCGTTTTCTACAGAGTATACGGACTGGCTGTTCGATCAGGCGAGAAGGGCGGGACTGGATGCTCTTTGCCTGACAGAACACTTCAATACGCTTCAGTTTGAGGAAATCTACCGATATCTGGAGCAGACGGGCGAGAAGGAAGGAGACAGCCTGGTGCTTGCGAACGGGCTGCGCATTTTTCCGGGAATGGAGACGGATATTGCGGAGGGCGGTCATATTCTGTCTGTCGGCAGTATGGGAGAGATCCTGGAACTGAACCGCCGTCTGGAGCCTTATAAAGAAAGAGGCAGCTTCCTTCCGTTTCGGGAGCTGATGAAACTTTTTTCCGAGTATCATGTGATCGTCGGAGGGGCACATCCTTTCCGGGAGGGCGGCCATATTCCGGAACTTCCGCCGGAAGATCTTGCCTCTCTTCAGTTTCTCGATCTGAATGGAAAGGATGTGGCTCTGCACCGGGAAGAAACAGAAGAGAAGACGTATGCACTTGCGGAACAATTACAGCTTCCAGTGGTCGGAGGCAGTGATACCCATCAGGCGATTCAGTATGGATGTATCCGGACCTGGATGGAAAATGAGGTTTCAGAGATCTCTGATCTTTGGAAGGAAATGCAGGAGAAAAAGCACAGGATTGAGATTGCGGATCATGCCAGGGAACAGGTTCAGAACGCAGCATTGCTGAAACGGACCCTGAAAGCGGTTCATGAGCTGGGAGGAAATTACGTCTCTGTACTTTTGAACCACTCTGTGATATTGTAAGTGGGAAAGAATGGCAACCGTTCAGAGGGCTGAACGGTTACGGAGAATGACCAGCCGGAGGAGAAACTGGGGATGACAGTTGAATTGTTAAAAAAAGAAGAAGAACTGACCAGGGCGGATCGCAAGATCCTGGAATTTATCGGAAGCAATACCGAGGAATTTCTGTTTTTGGGAATCGGGCAGCTGGCGGAGCGTCTGGAGGTGTCGGAAGCGACCATCTCCCGATTTGCCCGTCATGCCGGATACAGGGATTTCAAGCACCTCAAGCAGAGCGTCATGCAGCAGAGCAGGGAGAAGGGACCAGCCAGAAAGATCGCCCGCACGCTGCAGAAAGAGGATGATTTTCAGATCACAAAATGGATGGAATACCAGAAAGAATGTCTGGAGAGAACCATTGAGGAGATGGATCCGGAGCTTTTCGAATCTGCAGCCAGGGAGATCGCTCAGGCGAACAGAGTTTTTATTTTTTCAAAAAACGCGTCTGACGCAATGGGAGAACTCTTGTTTTTCCGGCTGCGCAGAATCGGGATTCAGGTCGAGAAAATCTCTTCCGGAGGCTCCGAGATGCTGGAAAGCCTGGCGCAGGCAGGCGAGGGGGATCTGGTGCTCTTTTTTGCCTACTCCAAACTTTCTGCGCAGGGGCGTGTGATCCTCGAATGTCAGAAAGAAGCAGGTTACCGCACGCTGGCATTTACCGGTAGGACATATCTGATGAAAGAGGAGTGCGCGGATATCAATCTCTATGCCTGCCGCGGAGAGGAAAAGGAATACCATTCCATGACGGCTCCGGCGGCAGTGGTAGATGCGCTTGTGCTTCTGGTCTCCAATCTGACAAAAGAAAAGACAGCGCAGAGTTTGTCAAGGCTTCATGCATTGAAAAAACGATATCCGGAGCGTTTCTGACAGGGAAAGGACAGAGAGAAAATGAATGTTTATGATTTGCATGTGCATACCAGTGAAGTAAGTCCCTGCGGCCATCTGAATGTGCAGGAAATGGTGAACAGATATGAGGAAAAAGGATACAGCGGAATCTGGCTGACCAATCATTTCCACCGGGAATTTGAAGAAATGACACAGGGAATGTGCTGGAAAGAAAAGGCAGAATTTTTCCTGGAACCCTATCGTAAGGGGAAAGAACTGGGAGGCAGCAGACTGCTGGTAGGTCTTGGGATGGAGATCCGTTTTCACGAAGATCCCAACGATTATCTGCTGTACGGGATGACGGAGGAGCTTCTGTACCGGGAAGGGGAACGATGGCTGGAAATGAATCTGAAAAGTTTTTATGCCGCGTATGGGGATCGACTGCTGATCATTCAGGCGCATCCCAATCGGGAGGGAAGTTCTGCGCCGGCTCCGGTTCAGCTGCTGCACGGGATGGAGGCGGTCAATACCAGTCCCCGCCATGAAAATGGAAATGAAAAGACACAGCACATCCTTGCGGTTCACCCGTGGCTGATACCGACGGGCGGAAGCGACAGCCACAGAGAAGAGGATGTGGGAAGAGGCGGAATCGAGACGGAGCAGCCGCTACAGTCCGAAGGACAGCTGACAGGTCTGCTCCGCAGCCGGAATTACCGGATCATCGACGACGCCGGCGTCTGCGTCGGCGGGTATCTCCGCCCAGCGCAATCCATGAAAAGACGCGGACCAGCGTAATACCGATCAACGCGCCGATGCTGTCAATTCCCACATCGGTCACAGAAGGGCCACGGTTTGCCACCATGGACTGGTGGTACTCATCCGTAGCGGCAAAACCGACACAGATGATCCCCGCCAGCAGAAGAAGAGGAAAGCCTCTCAGGCCGTAAACGTACAGCGGCAGGGAAATGGTGATGGCGAGAATACAGTATTCGGTCATATGCGCCAGCTTGCGCACATAGAAACCATATTTTTCCACACGGACCTGGATATCTTCTTCACTCCAGCCTTTATCCAGGACATGATCTACAACAATAAGGGCGGATTCTGTCACCTTGTTGCTGAGGTTGGAAGATTCCTCTCCTGTCTGGGAGGAAAAGGTAAAGATCACATACATCATCAGCAAAGCCGGGACAAAGGACAGAGGTTTCAGTAAAGTTGTAATAATTCTCATAATGAAAACTCCCTTCTGAGTCATAAACAGTCAAAAGTAAAATCGGGAAAGAATTCCACGATTTTCTTACTATAGCACGCACCCTGCAATTTGTAAAGTGCCGCCTTTATGGGAACCGGCACCTGCCCCTGGCTGATTTCTGGCTGTGGCATTCGGAAAATTATTTGATCCAACTATTACAAAGTTTCCAGAGTCAGAAAAAATCCGTCAGAGGGGTGGTATCAGAAATCGGCCCCGGACTGCTTTCGTCCGCTTTGCCACAAAAAAGATGATTGAAAAACAGAAAAGATTGTGATAGAATAGGCAGGCGCATTTTTTGCGCCCCGATCGGAATAAAACAGCATCAGCTGACTATACTGAGAAGCATAGCCGGATGATGCTGATTTTTTTGCCGGAAGATGTATCGTTTGAAAGGTTGTGTGAAAAATATGATGTTTAAAAACAGAGAGAGGATTTGGGTCGCCGGGGCAGGCGGACAGGTGGGCCGTGATTTTGTACGGCTTTTGGAAAAAGCGGAGGAGGTAGAGCTGATCCCGACCGATATCGGGGATGTGGATATCACGGACGGGGACTCTGTCCGACTGTTTATGGAAATGAATCGTCCGGAAATTATTGTCAACTGCGTGGGAATGACGGATATTTTGGCGTGTGAGGAGAATAAAGACGACGCGTTCCGGATCAATGCGCTGGGTGCGCGCAATCTCAGCGTTGCGGCGAGAAGTTTCCGTTCCAGGATGGTGCAGATTTCCACGGACGATGTATTCGACGGAGCCACGGAGCAGCCGTATGATGAATTTGACACGCCCGTGCCCAACAGTGTCTATGGAAAGTCCAAGCTGGCGGGAGAAAATTTTGTGCGGAGTATTGCGCCGAAATATCTGATCCTCAGAAGTTCCTGGGTATACGGGGAAGGAAAAAATTTTGTGACAGACGTACTGAGAAAGATAGAAAATGGTGAAACCATCCAGGTAGAGCAGGGTTACGCGTCTCCGACCAGCGCGCTGGAAGCAGCCAGAATGATCCTGCGGCTGCTGGAGGAGGAAGCCTATGGAACGTATCACGCAACCTGTCAGGGTGTGTGCAGCCGTTATGAATTCGCGCGGAAGATTGCTCAGCTTTCCGGAAAAGAAGCGAAGATCGAGGAGATGGCGGTGCGCCGGAATCTGCTGCGCCCAAGATATGCGGTGCTGGACAATCTGATGCTCAGGATCAGCGGGATTGAGAGGATGCAGCCCTGGGAGGCGGCGCTGGAAGAGTATATCCGCGGAATCCGGCAGAATGGAAGGGAATCGTGACAGTTCAGCTGGCTGAACTGTTGCAGGAAATCATGAGACAAGGGAGGAATTGAATGAAGCATACGGAACAGATTGTGGAAAAAGAAAAGAAAACCAGAAAAAAACCAGGACTTACTACATGGATTTTTATCAGCCTTCTGCTTGGAATCTGTGTGGGGAGCATTTTTCATTACTGGGTCCCGGCGGGATATGTGAGAGATACCATCTTTGTAAACGGTATTTTTTATGTGCTGGGAAACGGATTCATCCGTCTGATGCAGATGCTGGTGGTACCGCTGGTATTCTGTTCGCTGGTCTGCGGAAGCATGGCGATGGGAGATTCCAAAAGTCTGGGAAAGGTGGGAATCAAAGCCATTGTGTTTTACCTTGCGACCACTGCGCTGGCGATCACCCTTGCTCTGGGAGTGGCAAATCTGATCAATCCGGGAATCGGACTGGATATCAGTTCCTTTGAAGCGGCGGAGCAGACAACGGCGGCGGAATCCCTCAGTTTTGCGGATACTCTTTTGAATATTATTCCGAAAAATCCTATAGAGGCGATGGCAAACGGAGATATGCTGCAGATTATTATTTTTGCATTGTTTGTCGGTGTACTGCTGGCGAAAAGAGGAGAAAAAGCAGATACGGTCGCACAGTTTATCAGCCAGTTTAACGATCTGATGATGGATATGACGATGGCGGTGATGAAAGTGGCGCCGGTGGGTGTCTTCTGCCTGATTGCAAAGACTTTCTCTGGAATCGGCGTGGACGCTTTCGGTTCTCTGCTGAAGTATATGGCATGCGTGATGATCGCGCTGCTGCTCCAGTGCCTTGGCGTTTACCAGATTCTGTTGTATCTGTTTACCAGGCTGAATCCGATGCGGTTTGTGAAAAAGTTCCTTCCGGTCATGGGATTCGCCTTTTCTACTGCAACTTCCAGCGCAACGATCCCGATGTCCATCGAGACACTGGATCAGGAGATGGGTGTCTCCAGGAAAATTTCATCGTTTACCATTCCTCTGGGAGCTACCATTAACATGGATGGCACAGCAATCATGCAGGGCGTTGCCGTGGTGTTTGTGGCACAGGCATTTGGCATTACGCTGACTCCGTCGGATTATCTGACGGTGATCGCAACGGCGACGATCGCCTCCGTCGGAACGGCGGGAATTCCAAGCGTTGGTCTGGTTACGCTTTCCATGGTGTTCGCATCCGTGGGACTTCCTGTGGAGGGAATCGGTATCATCATGGGCATTGACCGTGTACTGGATATGGCACGTACCGCGGTGAATATTACCGGCGACGCCGTATGTACCACGATCATCGCTTCCAGTGAGAAGGCGCTGAACAGAGAAATCTTTATGAAAAAATGATCCGCGGATGAAAAAAACTGCGGCAGAAAGGAACGGGATTTCCATGTTTGGCAGAGAAAAAGGATGATGGATGTTCTGTTTCAGAAAAAAACTCCGGGTGCGGAAACCGTTCAGAAGTTTCCGCACCCGGAGTTTTTGTGGTTTGTGTACCAGGTATTATGATGTCATTGATCAGTCATCCAGGTTATGATTTTTTTCTTTGTCCTGGTCGCGCATACTGCGAAGCAGTTTTCTGAAATAAATAGAGAACAAGGTAACGGTCGTCAGTACGGCGATGACATCCGCAATGGGTTCCGCAAGAAAGACGGCAAAAACATTGTCTTCCATGAAGATCGGAAGTATGTAGATCAGCGGGATCAGCACGATGATCTTACGGAACATCGCAAGGAAAGCGGAAATCTTGGAATTTCCGAATGCGATAAAGGTCTGCTGGCAGCCGATCTGTGCGCCGAATACCAAAAGTCCTGCCATATAAATGCGCAGCGCCCAGGTAGTAAGTTTCGTCAGCTCCGGATCGTTGGTGAAGATCGCAACGAACATTCCCGGGAAAAGTTCGATCAGTGTCCAGAGAGCGGCTGAGTAGCTCAGACAGCAGATCAGCATCAGCTTAAACGCTTTTTTTACACGCTCCGCGTTATTCGCGCCGTAGTTGTAACTGATGATCGGCTGGCCGCCCTGGGTCAGACCCTGCAGAGGCAGCATTGCGAACTGCATGACGCTGGAAAGGATCGTCATGGCTCCGACTGCCAGGTCTCCGCCGTATTTCAGCAGAGAAGAGTTGAAGCAGAGTGTCAGGATACTCTCTGTCGCCTGCATGATAAACGGTGCAATGCCGAGTGCGATACAGGGAAGAAGCACGGAGGGCTGGATCCGGAAATTCTTTTTGCGCAGTTTCAGCACCGTCTTTTTTCCGGAAAGGAAACGGATCGCCCAGATGGCGCTCACTGCCTGGGAAATGATCGTAGCCAGAGCCGCACCGCTGACGCCCATATTGAAACCGAAGATGAAGATCGGGTCCAGGACGATGTTTGTTACAGCGCCGATGATGACTGTCAGCATACTGATCTTGGAAAATCCCTGAGCGGAGATAAAGTTGTTCAGTCCCAGGGTCATCTGTACGAAGATGGTTCCGAGGGCATAGATGCTCATGTAATCTTTGGCGTATCCGATGGTGTTGCTGCTGCCGCCAAACAGCATAAGCAGAGGTTCCTGGAAGACCAGTACCACAATGGTCAGGACAATGGAAGTCAGGAACAGGGCGCTGAAGCAGTTTCCAAGGATCTGTTCCGCTCCTTCGTTATCCTTCTTTCCCATCAGGATACTTGCCCGCGGCGCACCGCCCATTCCCATCAGGGCGGCAAAAGCTGAGATGATCATAATGATCGGAAATGCGACACCTACGCCTGTCAGGGCGGTGGCGCCCACTCCTTCGATGTGACCGATATACATACGGTCTACCATATTATAAAGTACGTTTACGACCTGGGAGGTGATGGCAGGAACGGCAAGGGTGAACAAAAGTCTGCCAATCGGTTCTTTGCCAAGATCTACCTCTCTGGAAAGTTTTGAAGCCATTTTTCATTCTCCTTTCGA
This sequence comes from uncultured Fusicatenibacter sp., assembly GCA_902493585.1. Classification (GTDB taxonomy): domain Bacteria; phylum Bacillota; class Clostridia; order Lachnospirales; family Lachnospiraceae; genus Fusicatenibacter. The sequence continues at coordinate 15,985 of CABUPZ010000023.1, forward strand.
TTTCTTCACAAACCGTTCCAAAATCCGGTTCATGGTATCTTCCATCTGGGCAATCTCTTCGGGAGTGATTCCCTGAAGCAGTTCTCTGTCCATGGATTCACAGACACAGCGGATCTGATCGATGATCGGGCTGGCTTTCGGGGTCAGCAAAAGGTGCTGAATCCTCCGGTCGTTCTCATCCGGACGGCAGACCAGCAACTCTTTGCTGCTCAGATTGTCCACGCTCCGGCAGATCAGTGCTTTGGAAACGTTGAGACAGGTGCAGAGCTGACTGGCGGTGTTGATCGAAGGATTGTTTGAAAGAAAAAACAGAATATCCAGTTCGTTGGGAGAAAAGGTTTTCTCCTGAAAACGTCTGGTAAATTCATTGACGTAGACCTTGCGGATCTGAGAGTAGAAATTCAGCATATTCTCTACCGTGTTCTTCAAAGAGGCCACCTCCTTCTGGAAGATATTGTTTACTTGTAAACTATTACATAGTATAGGAGGATGCATGCGGTTTGTCAAGGATAATCGTTCGACCATGAAAAATGTTGTGCAAAAAGGGAATCTGTGGTATATATAAGGAAAGAAACCGCGTCAATTCTGCGGTAAATGAACAGAAGAGGAAAAGGAGAACTGCCCAATGGCAGGAAGAAAAAGCTTATGTATGGTATTTTGAATGACTTTATGACAACCAATCAAATAGGAATGCTGGGAATCCTTGTGACATTCCTGATCACGTTTCTTGCGCTGCGGTTTCCGCTGCCGTTTCTGCCCCGGGATCAGGGCAGGGCGTTTGCTGTGAATGGTGCGCTTTCCCGTGGAAAAACAAGGGGTGTCGGGCTGTTGTTTGTGATCTGTTTTCTGATCGGTGTCGTGCTCTTTGTTCCGGTGGATACGGAGATGATCGTCTACGGGATCCTGCTGGTCTGCATGATGCTCAGCGGGTATCTGGATGACGCGTCGGACAAACCCTGGAATGAATACAAAAAGGGACTGATCGATCTGGCCATCTCCATCGTGACCGTGGTGACATTCCTGAATTATAACTCTTCCACGATCTATTTCGGTTCCATGGAAGTGGAGATTCCGAAGATCGTGTACGGAATTCTCGGAATCATCTTGATCTGGGTTTCTGTCAATGTAACCAACTGTTCCGATGGAGTGGACGGTCTGTGCGCCAGCCTCTGCATCGTGGTACTGGTAGCGTTCAATGTGATCTTCCCGGAGACGCTGGGAAAATACGCAGTGGCAGATTTCCTGTTTGCGGCGGTACTGCTGGCTTATCTGTATTTCAATTCTTCGCCGAGCAGTATGCTGATGGGGGATGCGGGTTCCAGAGCCCTTGGTTTTTACATAGCAATTATCGCAATGAAGTCCCAGCATCCTTTTATTTATCTGCTGGTGGCGGCAGTACTGATCATTGACGGAGGTCTTGGACTGATCAAGGTCTTCCTGCTCAGATTTTTGAAGATCGCGATTTTGAAAAATACAAGAACACCGATCCATGACCATATGAGAAAAAATAAAGGATGGTCAGACACCCAGGTGGTGGCAAGATTTGTGATCCTGCAGGTGATGGCGGCATCCATGGCGTATCTGATCGTTCAGATATAGGATAAGCGCCGGAAAGAGGAGTTATGGCAGATACGAAAGAGATGGTGCCAGAAGCGTGCAGGGCGGTCACGCAGCGGCTTGGAATGAAATACCAGTATACCCATGAAGAAAAGTGACAGCCTAAAAATATTATGGTAAAGTTCCGGATGTATCAGAGGAACCTGAATGGGCAGGAGATTCCCGTATACAGAAAGTACTGGGATCTCTGACCAACACATTATATAGAAACAGAGGTATGACAGATGATGGGAGTGCTGCAGGAGATCCTGCATCTTATTGTGGAGTTTGCAATCCTTATTTTTGAATATATTGGTGTGGGAGTGATCCTGTGTGCCGGAATCCGGGGAATTCTAAATTATATCAGACGAAACCCGAGCACCCGGCTGGATCTCGCCAAAGGACTTGCCATGGGGCTGGAGTTTAAACTTGGCAGCGAGATCCTCCGTACCGTTGAAGTGCGGGAAATGGAGGAACTGCTGTTTGTAGGCGGAATCATTGCGCTTCGTGCGGTTCTCACGATTTTGATCCACTGGGAAATTAAAAACGAAGAGATGCAGAATCAGAAAGAAGGTGATCCCCATGTACAACCCCCAACTTGACACCTTTCTGTATGTGGCAGAAGCCGGAAGCTTCAATAAAGCAGCTGAAAAACTGTACATTTCTCCTCCGGCAGTCATCAAACAGATCAATCTGCTGGAGGAAAATCTGGGTCTGCAGCTCTTTGTCCGCACCCATCGCGGCCTGGTACTGACAAAAGCCGGGCAGTCGCTGTATCAGGATACCAAATATATCATTCAATACTGTAAAGACTCTGTGACGCGCGCAAAAAATGCGATGCAGGAGACGGCGAATGTGATCCGGATCGGGACGTCTCCGATGACGCCGGCGCAGGTGCTGGTGGATCTGTGGCCCAAGCTGCAGCCTTACTGTCCGAACATTAAGTTTCAGCTGATCCCTTTCGACAATACCCCGGAAAATGCCAGGGAGATTCTTGGCAATCTGGGACAGAACATTGATGTGGTCGCCGGAATTTTTGATGAGACGATGCTGAACCTCCGTCAGTGCAAAGGTCTGGAGATTTCCAGGGAGCCGATCTGCTGTGCGGTTTCCGTCCATCACCGCCTGGCGCAGAAAAACAGTCTGACGGTGCAGGATCTGCATGGAGAAAATCTGATGCTCATGCGCAGGGACTGGAGCCATTATGTGGATCTTCTGCGGGATGATCTGTGGAAAAATCATCCCCAGATACATATTGTGGATTTTGATTTTTATGATGTGGCTGCGTTCAATCAGTGTGAGAACAACAATTGTGTATTGATGGCAGTGGAAAACTGGAGATATGTGCATCCGCTGCTGAAAATCCTTCCGGTGGACTGGGGATATACGATTCCTTTTGGACTGCTGCATTCTCCCAATCCATCTTTTGCTGTAGCGGAATTTCTCCGCGCAGTGGAAAAGGCAGTAAAACAGTGAATGGTCAATAACCTGCCACTGTTAACCCCCAGGTATAAGCAACATAACGAAACGAGACTTCTTCGGAAGTCTCTTTTTTTTTATAATGGAACCAGAAAGAAAAGGAGGAGAAAAGATATGAAGAATACGGTTGTAATCGTTCAGCCGGCGGAACGGTTACGTACGGTTTTCATGGCTGTGCTTTTTTGCCTGATCCTCTGTCTTGCCGGCTGCGGTACAGAACGGGAAAATGAAACGAACGAACATGCGGAAACATCGGAAAGCGCCCGTGTGGAAACGGAGGAGAGTTCCGGGCAGGAAAGGGAAAATTCCGCATCAGAAACAGAAGGAGAAAGCCCTGTGCAGGAAAATAAGAACACAACAGAATGGTTTACGGAGGACACAAAAATTTCAGAGGTGATCGGCGATCCGGCGTTCGGATCTTATGGCAGGCTGATCTTTCCGGTGGACAGCTGGTATTACAGCGGCGACACGCTGGGAGATCTTCAGCTGACCTGGTACAACAATATAGATCCGGTGAAAACCGTGGAGATCGCCAATTATCTGAAAGAGCATGCGGAGGCTGGAGACACCGTTTTTTATGACATTTACACAGAAGAAGAAAAAGCGGCTGACCCGGAAAAGGAAGATACCGGTCTGTTCTTTTTCAAAGGAGAACCGGGAGAAAAATTTGCGGTATGCAATGCGGGCGGAGGATTTGCATATGTGGGAGCCATGCAGGACAGTTTTCCCCACGCGCTGGAATTGTCCAAGCGGGGATATAACGCGTTTGCCCTGATCTATCGGCCGGGCGCCCAGACAGCCTGCGAAGATCTGGCAAGAGCCATAAGCTTTATTTTTGAACATGCCGATGAACTGGAAGTGGATACCGACTGTTATTCTGTCTGGGGCGGATCTGCCGGCGGTAGGATGGCGGCGTGGATGGGATCGTACGGACCGGCAGCTTTCGGAGGCGGTGCTCTGCCGCGGCCCGGAACGGTCGTGATGCAGTATACCGGACATTCCGAGTATACACAGAATGATCCGCCGACGTTTGCCTGTGTAGGGGAAAGCGACGGGATTGCCAGCTGGCGTACGATGCAGCGCAGACTTGAGGTGCTGGAGTCCATGGGAATTCCTACGGAATTTCATCATTATCCCGGATTGCGGCACGGATTCGGGATTGGAACCGGCACTGTGGCGGAGGGATGGCTGGACCAGGCGGTGGAGTTCTGGGAGGCGCAGATGTGAGAGACGTTCTGCCAGCGGGATGGCTGCGCCGGATGGAAGAAGCGTAGCATAACAACAAAGGAAGGAAGTATTTTATGAATAACTTTATCTTTCAAAATGACACAAAGGTTTACTTTGGAAGAGGATGTGTCAAAGAGTATCTTCGCTGCCTGGTGAAACCTTATACGACCGTGATGGTGGCATACGGAAGAGGTTCTGTCAAACGCAACGGTGTGTATGAGGAAGTTGTCGGAATCCTGTGGGATGCCGGAAAAGAGATCGTGGAATTTTCCGATATCATGCCGAACCCCACCTATGCCAAAGTGCAGGAGGGAGCAAGGCTGGTCAGGGAAAACAACGTGGAGATGATCCTCGGGATTGGTGGCGGCTCAGTGATGGACTGCGGTAAGGCGGTATCTCTTGCGGCGCGGTACGAGGGCGATATCTGGGAAGATTTCTGGATGCATCCGGGAGTGATCGAGGTGGAACCTGTCCCGCTGGGGGTGATTGTCACCGTGGCGGGCACCGGCAGTGAATGCAATGGCGGCGCAGTGATCACCCATGAGGATAAGAAGATAAAAACCGGCAGGGATTACCCGAAGCTCAATCCGAAATTTGCATTGATGGATCCGGTTTACACGTACAGTGTACCGGTAAAACAGATGGTATCCGGCGGATTCGATATCCTGAGCCATATGATGGAGACGTATTTCAGCGAGCCTGACGAGGACAATGTATCCGATGACATCATGGAGGCGCTGATGAAGAGCGTGATCCGAAATCTGCGGGCAGCCATCCAAAATCCTGAGAATTACACGGCGCGCAGCAATCTGCTGTGGGATTCCACCATGGGAGAAAACCGTATCATCAAGCTGGGAAAGAAAGGGGACTTCCAGTGCCACAATATGGAGCATCAGCTGGGAGCCTATACCGACTGCAATCACGGATTTGGCCTTGCAGTGCTGCAGCCCGTTTATTACCGTCATATTTATAAAGACGGGCTGTCAAAGTTTGCGCGATTTGCAGAGAATGTCTGGGAAATCCCCCGTGACGGCAGAAGCGACGAGGCGCTGGCGCTGGCGGGACTGGATGCTCTGGAAGATTTTATCAGAGAGATTGGCCTGCCCACGACCCTTAGGGAGCTGGGCATTGCTGATAAAGCCATGCTGAAAGAGATTGCCGGTTCCTGCGGCATTTCAGAGGGCAGCTACAGAAGGATGACGCATCAAGAGATTCAGGAGATCTTCAATGAGTGTTTTTGAGCGAAAGGAGAAGTTTTTATGAAAGCAAAAAAATTAGCCGCATGGTGTATGGGGTTGGTTCTCACCTTCTGTCTTGCCGCATGCAGCGGGGGAAATTCCTCGGCTTCCACGGAGGAGGGAAACGCATCAGATGTTTCTGCTGCTTCGGCATCGGTATCGGCACAGAGTTCCGGGGAAGATGCTTTACAGTCAGCTTCGGTGCAGGCAGAGTCTGAGCAGTCACAGGCAGAATCTGCGCAGCCGGCGGCGATCTGTTTGAACTGGAACCGGAGACTGGCAGGAAGGTATGAGGTTTTCTTCCAGTGTCAGCCAGGAAGATGTGCAGAGCTGGATCGACAGTTTGAACCTGTAAGCAGTGATGGAAAGGAGAGAGATTCAGATCCAGGCATATGATAACCTTTGGGTTTTTACTGACAAACCAATGGAAACTTCTGCTTTATAACAGCCGGAGGTATAATAAAACCATAAGGAGAGTGAAAGTAAGATGCAGATAAGAACATTGGGAAAAGATTTAAGAGTTTCCGCTGTAGGGCTTGGATGTATGGGATTCTCTCACGCATACGGAGCTCCCACGGAAGAAAAGGAAGCAATCCGCCGGATCCGTCAGGCGGCGGAAATGGGCTACACATTTTTTGACACGGCGGAGGTGTACGGAACTCCGGAAGATCCCCATATCAATGAGCAGCTGGTGGGCGAAGCCCTGGCTCCGATGAGAAATCAGGTGGTCATCGCGACCAAGTTTGGCATGCGGTTCGATTTTGAAAGCGGTAAGGTGCCGCTTCCGCTGATCCCGGATTCCAGACCGGAAACTATCCGTCAGTCGGTGGAGGGGTCTCTGAAACGCTTAAAAACGGATCACATCGATCTGTATTTCCAGCACCGGATCGATCCGCAGGTTTCCCCGGAAGAAGTTGCAGAGGTCATGAAGGAATTGATCCGGGAAGGGAAGATCACCCACTGGGGAATTTCAGAAACAAATGAGGAATATCTGCGGCGTGCCCATGCCGTCTGCCCGGTGACAGCGGTACAGAACCGCTATTCCATGATGGCACGGCATTATGAGTCTCTGTTTCCGGTATTGGAGGAACTGAACGTGGGTCTGGTGGCATTTTCACCGATGGCCAACGGATTCCTGACCGGAAAATATGGAAAAGGAGAAGCGTTCGATCCGAAAAATGATTATCGCGCTTCGATGCCTCAGTTTACCGATGAGGCGGTAGATCAGAACCAGGAGCTGCTGGAGCTGCTTCAAAGCATGGCGGAACAGAAAAAAGCCACCCCGGCACAGATTTCTCTCGCCTGGATGCTCTGCAAGAAGCCGTGGATTGTGCCGATTCCAGGCACCCGAAAACCGGAGCGCATGAAAGAAAATGCAGAAGCAGCCGACATTGCTCTTTCCGCGAAAGAGGTACAGGCTCTGGATCATGCGCTGGACGGCATGGAAATGTCAGAAGTGTTCGGAGGCACAAAGCTGTCCGGACAGAAGAAATAAAATAGAAAGGATGTTGTCGTATGGAGTATGTAATATTAAACAATGGAGTAAAAATGCCTATGGCAGGTATCGGAACCTTTTTACTGTCACCGGATGAGGCAGAGGCATCGGTACTCAGTGCCCTGGAGAACGGTTACCGCCTGATCGATACGGCAAATGCTTATGTTAATGAAAAAGCGGTGGGACGTGCGATGAAAAAATCCGGAGTGCCAAGAGAAGAAATTTTTCTGGAGACCAAACTGTGGCCGGCATTTTATGAGCAGGAGGACGCAGTGGAGAAGACACTGGAGCGCCTGGATACCGACTATATCGACCTGCTTCTGATTCACCAGCCGGCAGGAAATTACATCGCAGGCTACCGTCAGATGGAAAAAGCTTACAAAGAAGGAAAAGTGAAAGCCATCGGACTGTCCAATTTCAGCGAGAAAATGATCCGTGAGATCCTGGAGATCTGTGAGGTGAAACCGGCAATTCTTCAGACAGAGGTACATCCTTATTCTCAGGAGAAGCAGCTGAAAGAATTCCTGGAGCGGGAGGGAATGGTCATTCAGGCATGGTATCCGCTGGGACACGGAGACAAAGCACTGATCCAGGAGCCGGTATTCACAGAGCTGGCAGAAAAATATCATAAGAGCAACGCACAGATCATTCTGCGCTGGCATATCCAGAGCGGAAACATCGTGATCCCTGGCTCCAAAAATCCGGATCATATCAAGGATAATTTTGATCTGTTTGACTTCACACTTACGGATGAGGAAATGGACAGGATCGCTGCGATGGATCAGCAGAAACGTTACTATGTGAGCACACCGGAGCTGCTTCAGAAGTATGCCCAGATGGTGCCGCCGGTCGATGAACAGAAATAATAGAGGAATAGAAAGAAAGCAGAAATAAGGAGTGGAAAAAAATGAGAAAAGATTTTGGAGCAAAGCCCTGGCTGTATCCGCTGCCAGTGCTGATCATCGGTACTTACAACGAAGACGGAACCGCTGACGCGATGAATGCGGCATGGGGCGGTCTCTACGATTCCAACAAAGTGGTCCTGTGCTTGAGCGCAGGCCATAAGACCACCGCAAACATCCGGGCACAGGGTGCATTTACCGTCAGCTTTGCGGATGCAGCACATGTGGTTCCCTGTGATTATGTGGGAATTGTGTCCGCAAATAATGAGTCCGGCAAGATGGAGAAATCCGGTCTGCATGTGACAAAGAGCGCTTTTGTGGAAGCTCCGCTGATCGATGAGCTTCCGGTTGCTTTGGAGTGTAAGCTGATCAGGATCAACGAGGATGGAAATGTCATCGGCGAGATTGTCAATGTCAGTGTGGATGAGAGCGTGCTGGGAGAGGATGGAAACGTGGATATGACTAAATTCCGCCCGATCTCCTTTGAGCCGGTACACAATGCCTATCATGTGCTGGGGGAAAAGGTCGGCGACGCGTTCCGTGACGGTGCGGCTCTGAAGTAAGAGCAGGGAGGAACAGGATGAAACGACCATTTGTTGTCTGCCATATGTTGGCATCCCTGGACGGTAAGATCGACGGAGCGTTTTTCGGGGCTCCCGAAAGCGCACCGGCCATTGCCGCCTACGGGGAACTCCGGGGATTTTACCACTGTCAGGCGACCGTATATGGAACCACCACGATGCTGGGCGGATATGCGGACGGGAAAGCACCGGAAATTCCGGAAGACAGCGGGCATTCCCGGAAGATTGGAACGTCCGGCAATGTGGGAGAGGATTATATCAATGAGGATGGAAAGGCTGTGGGGAATTTCATTGTCTCTATGGATCCCCAGGGGATTCTGGGATTCCATTCCAATATCATTGAGAAAAAAGGACGGCCTGCCGCCCATGTGATCGAGGTACTGACGGAACAGGTTTCTGCGGCTTATCTGACGTATCTGCGGCAGACAGGAGTTTCCTATGTGTTTGCCGGGAAGGACCGGGTGAACGGCACAGAACTTCTTCGCAAACTGCAGGAACTTTTTGGAATCGACCGGCTGATGATCGCAGGAGGCGGGGTGACCAACTGGTTCTTTCTGCAGGAGGGGCTGATCGACGAGCTGAGCCTTGTGATCGCTCCGGTGGCGGACGGAAGCACTACCGCAGTATCCATTTTTGAACAGGCAGGTTTTCTGTCCAAGGGAAGCCCGGTGCCGTTTTCCTTCCTGGAAGCGAAGCCGCTGGATGGAAATGCTCTGTGGCTGCGGTACCGCTGCGATGCCGCGGAACAGCAGGAAAGGGAATGTTTGGGAACCGTTCAGTAGGCTGAGCTGTTACAACGGTTCGAAGAAATACAGACAAACGGAGAAAGGAAGTTTTTAGTTATGCAGTATGTAACTCTGAATAATGGTGTAAAAATGCCGCAGCTGGGCTATGGCGTTTATCAGGTATCGAAGGAAGAATGTGAGCGCTGTGTGCTGGATGCGGTTTCCGTCGGATACCGGGCAATTGATACGGCACAGTCTTATGGAAACGAGGAAGCGGTAGGCAATGCCGTGAAAAAATGCGGCGTACCGCGGGAAGAGCTTTTCCTCACAACGAAGGTTTGGATTTCCAATGCCGGCTATGAGAAGGCGAAAGAATCCATCGATGCATCTTTGAAACGTCTGCAGAGCGATTACATCGATCTGCTTCTGATCCATCAGCCGTTCAGCGACTATTACGGAACTTACCGCGCGATGGAGGAAGCTTGCAAAGCAGGAAAACTCCGCGCCATCGGTGTCTCCAACTTTTATCCGGACCGTCTCATTGATCTGTGTCAGTTTGCCGATGTAGTTCCGGCGGTGAATCAGGTGGAGACCCATGTATTCCAGCAGCAGAAGGTTGCGCATGAATATATGAAAAAGTACGGCGTACAGCATGAGTCCTGGGGACCTTTTGCGGAAGGCCGGAAAGATTTCTTTACCAATCCGGTACTGACCGAGATCGGCGCAAAATATGGCAAATCTTCCGCCCAGACGGCTCTGCGCTTTCTGCTGCAGAGTGACGTGGTGGTCATTCCGAAATCTACACACAGGGAACGCATGGAGCAGAACCTCAATGTGTTCGACTTCACCCTGAGTGAGGAGGATATGGAAGCCATCCGAAAACTGGATGAGGGTGAAAGCCTTTTCTTCTCCCATTATGATCCTGCAACCGTTGAAATGCTGACCAACATGGGCAAAACCAGAAAAGCATGATTCAGAAAGGACAGAGGCCCGTGCAAAGGCCTCTGTTTTTGGTATTTTTATGATATTTACAGACAAAGAAAAGGAGAATTTGTACAATGACTCACTTCAGCAAAAAAATTCTGGCGGTGGGGCTGGCATCGGTCCTGATGCTTTCCCTTGGCGCCTGCGGAACTTCCGGCAATACGGATGAGACGCAGAGTCAGACAGTCGGTCAGGCGGCGGATACCTCTTCTGTGGTAACGGAGAGCGAAGAGACGGATACGTCTTCTGCGGTTTCGGAGAATGGAGAGACTGACACATCTTCCGAGGATCCGGAGGGCGAAACGGCAGCGTCCGGCGATGAGAAAATCCTGATTGCTTATTTTACCGCGGCGGAAAACAGCGGTGTGGATGCAGTTTCCTCCGCAAGCTATTCGATGGTCAACGGTGAGGCGGTTGGCCGCCTTCAGGCAATCGCTCAGATGATCCAGGAAAATACAGGCGGCGATCTGTTTTCCATCCGTACGTCGGTGGTTTATCCGGCGGATGGAAGAGAACTGATCGACTATGCCGCGGAAGAGCAGGACGAAAATGCCCGTCCGGAACTCACATCCCAGATTGAAAATCTGGATCAGTATGACACCATTTTTGTCGGCTATCCCAACTGGTGGGCGGATATGCCGATGGTAATGTACAGCTTTTTTGAAGAATATGATTTTTCAGGAAAAACGATCATTCCGTTCAATGTACACAATGGAAGCCGTTTTTCCGGAACCATTGAGACAATTCAGGAACTGGAACCGGATGCGGAAGTGGTGGAAGACGGATTTACCATCAATGAACGGGATGTACCCGATGCCGCAGGGGATGTGGCTGACTGGATAGAGGAGATTGGTTATTAAGATGCTTGAAGCGATGCATGAGGTCATGAACCAGGTAAACCAGGTAATTCTTGGAAAGGAGCAGGAAATCCGGGAGATGATCCTTGCATTTCTTGCCGACGGACATATCCTGCTGGAAGACATTCCAGGTGTGGGAAAAACCACACTGGCGCTGGCATTTTCCCGCGCGATGGAATTGGAATATCGGCGGATCCAGTTTACCCCGGATGTACTTCCGTCGGATCTGACCGGCTTTTCCATCTATCGGAGGGATCAGGAAAAGTTTGTGTATCAGCAGGGCAGTGTATTTTGCAATCTGCTGCTAGCTGATGAATTGAACCGGACGTCGCCCAAGACGCAGTCGGCGCTTCTTGAGGTGATGGAAGAGCGGAAAGTGACGGCGGAAGGGGTGACGCGCAGTGTGCCGGTTCCTTTTCTGGTGATCGCCACACAGAATCCTCCCGGAAGCGCCGGAACCCAGTCTCTGCCGGAAGCCCAGGTGGACCGTTTTATGGTCAGCCTTTCCATCGGTTATCCCGATTTTGAAAGTGAGCTTTCCATGAGTCTTGGGATCCGTGACCGGAACAGAATAGAAAAAGTCCGTCCGGTCATGGACAAAAACCTGCTGCTGCAGGCACAGCAGGCGGTCAGCCAAGTATATCTGAAAGAATCTGTGGCAAGATACCTGGTGGAACTGGTCCGCAGAACCAGGGAACACCGCTGTCTGGAACGGGGCGGAAGTCCGCGTGCCACGATCGCCCTGGTGCGGATGGCGCGGGCGGCTGCGTGGCTGGACGGACGCAGCTTCGTGACGCCTGGGGATGTGGCGGAGCAGTTCCCTTATATCATTCGTCACAGGATGATTCTGAACTCTGCGGCGAGAATGGAACACATGGACAAAGATGCGGTGACAGCGGAAATCCTTTCCGCTGTGAAGAGACCGCTGATGGGAAAAGAGCGATGAAAAAACTGTTGTTTGTGCTGCTGATCCTCCTGACCTGGTATCTGGCGGCGATGTATTATCTGGTTTCACTGATGACACTGGCGGTGGCGGAGCTTCTGCTCCTGATTGCTATGTTTGTTGTGTCAAAATATCTGAAACGTCATCTGCGTGTCGGTTTTTCCGGGACGATTCTGGTGATGTACAAACGACAGAGAACTTCATGCCCGGTTCTGATCAGGAACACGGGACGTCTGCCGGCCGGGAAGGTGCGGCTGCGCTTTCGGACGGCATGGTGGGAGGAAGAGGGAGAAAAATCCCTGTTCCTGTATGGAAATCCTGCGGAAAAGGAAGCGGCGGCTTCGGAGGTTTCCGCGGATTTCCGCGTTTCTGCAGTCGCCGACATTGATATTGAGGCTCCATGGTGCGGGATGCTGTATGTTTTCGTGCACCGGGCGCAGGGGTTTGACTATCTTTCGCTGTTCAAAACAAGAATTCCGGCGGAGGGCAGGCTGCAGGCCGCGGTTCTTCCAGTCGGGACAAGGATGAACCTCCGGTTTTCCCGGGAGTTCTGGAATCATCCGGGATATGTGGAAGACGCCAGAACAGTGTTTGGAAAAGGAGGCGGAGAGATCCGGCAGCTGAGGGAGTATCTGCCTGGGGATTCCTATCGGATGATCCACTGGAATCAGACGGCGCGGACGGACGAACTCTGGGTAAAAGAACAGGAACCGGAACAGGAGCCGAGGGTGCTCTTATACCTGGATTTTTATCCGGAAAAGCGGCGGAGCCCACAGGAACTGGCCGCCTATTTTGAAGTGCTTTTTTCTCTGACTGCCGGGCTGGTCCGGGAACAGCTTTCCGTATCTGTTCAGTGGAAAGAACGGGACGGGTGTTCCGGAGGGGCTGCAGTCAACACCCTGGAGGACTGCAGGGCGCTGCTGCTGAAGCTGTATCAGAATGACATTGTCCTGCATGGAGGAGCGGATACCGCCGAAGAGAAAACCTGCGGTCTCTGTCTGAATCAGGATCTGGAACTCTTTTCCCAGGGCAGGAAGGTCTTCCGGTTTTCCGTGGAACATTATGAAAAAGAACTGGAACAGAGGGTGTTTGTCCTTTAGACGGGAGGTACAAAGGATGAAGAGAGGAATCCTGACGGGAAAGCGAACGGCAAAGAGGAGTGGTGTATCCTCCGGTTTTGATCTGTTGTTTGTCCTGACGGCAGTGTGCGGCGTGCTGCTGCTTCTTGACGCTGTGGAAGGGACAGAAGTACGCCTGTGGGCAGCTCTTCCTGTTTCCGCAGTACCAGCGGGTCTTCTCTGGTATGTGGATCAGAAAAAGAGAGGCAGGTTCTGGGTCTGTTTTGGAATTCTGGTTTTTCTGTGCTTTCTTCCGGCTGTGGTTCCGGAACTGCGGGAACAATTCCAGGCGCTCCTGGAGGTTCTTCAGGGGGCGGCGCAGGCACAGGAACAGGAGATCACCGGAGCGGCGGTGTTTCTCGCGCTGGCGGTTTCCCTTGCGGTATTTCTCCTGGAAATCATCTGCCGTACCCACTGGCCGATGTATCTTCTGACCACTGCGGCGCTGCTCCTTCCGGCATTTCTGGGAATGGATCCCGGCATTTTGACAGTGCTTCTTTTTTTCTGTTTTCAGACAGCCTTCTGGGGGATGAACCGGCTGACTGGAACAGATGCACGGGATTGCTCCGGGCAGCCGCAAAGGAAAAGGCCGTGGAGCTGTGCGGCAGCGGCGCTGCTTCCGGCTGGTATCTTTCTGACTGCCCTTTTTGCCGTACAGCTGAACACGGAATGGTTTTATCAGGCAGCATACAGCGCGGAAGGTTTTCTGCAGAGAACCGTGAAGCAGTTGAGTGGTTTTTCCGACAATCCGGCGGACGGAACCGTAAGCCGGGGCAATCTTTACCCCACAGGTACGGAACAGATGGAGCTGAGAACCACGCAGAAACCAGGGGAGACACTTTATCTCCGGGGATTTTCCGGCGGAGACTACCGCGACGGTGAATGGCAGCCGGCGGATGAGGAAGAGGTCTATGCCCGGATGGAAGAAAATACTCTTCACTGGGGTCAGTGGAGCCGCTGGATTCCGGGAATGATGGAAGCGATGTATTTCACGATGAATGAAAACACGGTCAGAGAAGAAAGACAAAGACCGAGAGGGCTTTGGATCGATCAGAAAACCGGATTCCGGGAACAATGGTACGCGCCTTATTATGCGGCGACGGACTGGGGGCTCTGGGAAGAATTTGAAGTGACCCGTGGGTACGGGTATCGGTATTACGAGACAGAAGAGGTAGACATTGACTGGGCGAACATTCCGGAAGGCTTCACTGCCAGCAGAGACTGGTATCAGGAACTTCAGCAGGCGTATCTGAAAGAAATAGAGAATGTCTATACAGAGGTACCGGAAGAGGAACTGTCGGATCTTGTGCGGCTGTGTGCGGAGAATCCGGTGGAAAATACGGAGCAGGCGACTGCGTTTATCCTGTCTGTTCTGCAGGAGAACGCCGTGTATACCAGGACGCCGGGACTGTTTCCATTCAACAGGGATCCGGTGGAATATTTTCTGTTTGAAGGAAAGGAAGGATACTGTCAGCATTTTGCGTCTGCGGCAGTCCTCATGTACCGGCTGTATGGAATTCCTGCCCGGTATGCTTCCGGATACGCGGTTTCGCCTTCGACATTTGTCCGTCAGGAGGATGGTACCTGGACGGCATCGGTAACCGATGTTTCCGCCCATGCCTGGCCGGAAATCTTTCTGGAAGATTACGGGTGGGTCCCCGTGGAGGTCACGCCCTCCGGATACAGCTCCGCAGCAGTCTATCCGGGAATGGACAGGGAAAGGCTGGAACAATTACAGGCCGCAGGGAATTGGAATCCGGATTTCCTGCAGCAGCCGGAAAATTCGGAAACAACACAGACGGAGGAAAGCACATCGGAAGAAACGTCCTCCGGCTCATCCGAACGGGCGGCAGCATGGGAGCTTTCCGGAAAACAGATCCTGGAACTTGTTTGGTGGGCGCTGCTTTTTGCTGTTCTGCTGCTTTGTGGATATCGGATTTACAGGATCCGCCGGATCGCATCCATGGATGTGAGGAGCCTGTTTACGGAAATGAAAAAGACGGTACAAAATGCCGGACTCCTGAAAGGATTCGATGGTACGGAGGAGGAGTTTATCCTGCATCTTCCGGGGGTGATTCCCGGCTTCACAGACATCCAGGCACGCCATCTTCTCTCGATTGTGCAGGAAGAAGCTTATGGAGAGCATCCGGCGGGCAGGAGCGAGGAAGACGAAGTCCGCGCAATGTACCGGCAGATCGTGACGGCAGTCTGCAGGGAACTTCCATTTTGGAAAAGGCTCTGGTACAGGTATAGAAGATGTCTTTAAAATTAATGTAGAAAGAGGAAAGAGAATGAATGGAAAGCTGAAAATAAAAATAGTTGTGGATGTTGCGATGACTGTTCTTCTGATGCTTCTGATGGCGTTTGAGCTGATTGGAAGGACTGCCCACGAGTGGCTTGGCATAGGGATTTTTGTGCTGTTTGTTCTGCACCATATCCTGAACCGGAAATGGAGCAGGAATCTGCTGAAAGGGAAATACACGCCTGTCCGGGTTCTGCAGACGATCCTCGCGGCGCTGGTATTGATTTCCATGCTGGGCTCGATGATCAGTGCAGTCCTGATTTCGAGAGAAGTATTCGCCTTCCTGCCTATCACCGGCGGCAGGGCACTGGGCAGGGCCCTTCACATGCTTTCCGCTTACTGGGGCTTTGTTTTCCTGTCCCTGCATCTTGGTTTCCACTGGAACATGATGATGGGAATGGCAGGCAGACTCTGCAAAGAACCCTCCCGGCTGCGAAGGATCATCCTGCGGATCCTCGGAATCTGCATTGCGGTCTATGGAGTCTATGCCTTCATCCGCCGGGGACTTCCGGGATACATGTCTTTGCAGAATCCCTTTGTCTTCTTTGATTTTGAAGAGCCGTTGATCTTCTTTTTCCTGGATTATCTGGCGGTCATGGGACTGTTCGTCTGGGCAGGACATTATCTGGCAAAACTGGTGAGAAAGATGCAAAAAGGAAGAGCATAAAATTCGTCTTGACAAAAGAAAAGAAAGTGTATATACTTTGATTGTCAAAACAATCGAAAAACAAGGAAAAGAAGAAAGCGCATTTGAAAATGAACTGAGACAGCAAAATTTCCAAATGCGTTTTACAGTGAGGCAGGAAAAATGATAGGTAAGATTTGCGGAACCGGTTCCTATGTGCCGGAGAAAACAGTGAGCAATGACGATCTGGCGAAAATCGTTGACACCAGCGATGCGTGGATACGGGAAAGAACCGGAGTTGCGAGAAGACATATCGCCGAGCAGGATACCGTGGTATCCATGGGAGCGAAAGCTGCTGAGAAGGCCCTGGAAAATGCAGGAATTTCATCGGAAGAAGTGGACCTGATCCTTGTGGGAACCTCCACTTCCAATGTAATCTTTCCGTCAGCGGCCTGCGCGATCCAGAAAGAGATCGGAGCGGTTCATGCCGCAGGTCTTGACGTATCGGCAGCCTGTACCGGCTTCCTGTCTGTCTATCAGATCGGTCAGGCATACATTCAGTCTGGAATGGCGAAAACGGTGCTTCTGGTCGGTGCAGAATGTCTGAGCAGACTGGTGAACTGGAAGGACAGAGGCACCTGTATTCTCTTCGGAGACGGTGCGGGGGCAGCGGTTCTTCAGGCGGACGAGACAGCTTCCTGTCTGCAGACCGTGCTTCATTCCGATGGAGCGAAAGGCTGGACGCTGACCTGTGACAGCCGCCACAAGGAAGGAGACAAAGATCTGTCTCAGGATCCATCCACTTATATTCAGATGGATGGAAGGGAAGTATTCAAGTTTGCGCTGACGAAGGTTCCGGAGGCGGTGCGGGAGGTACTGGAAAAGGCAGAGCTTTCTGCGGATGATATTTCCTGGTTTCTGCTGCATCAGGCGAATATCCGTATCATTGAGGGCGTTGCAAAACGTCTCAAGATCGGTATGGAACGTTTTCCTTCCAATATGGAAGAATATGGCAACACCTCTGCGGCAAGCATTCCGATCCTTCTGGACGAAATGAACCGGAGCGGAAAGCTGGAGAGAGGACAGAAACTGGTAATGTCGGGCTTCGGCGCCGGACTGACCTGGGGCGCATGTGTTTTTGAGTGGTAATTGGTCTGCACAGTAAATGCGCAGATCTGGCTGAACTGTTATGTAATTTCCGCTGTGTCGGATTACGCATAAATCAAATGGAAAATCAAAAGGAGAAGAAAGCAAATGTTAGAAAAAGTAAAAGAGACAGTAGCAGAATCACTGGGAGCAGATATCAACACTATTACAGAGGAAACATCTTTCAAAGATGATCTGGGAGCAGATTCCCTGGACCTGTTTGAGATGGTAATGTCTCTGGAAGAATCCTGCGGCGTAGAGATCCCGACCGAGGATCTGGAGCAGATGAAGACCGTCGGAGATGTTGTAAAATATCTGGAAGACCATCAGTAAAAAGTGTTATAGAGCAGAGACATAAGAATCCCGAAGAAAGAGAGACGTTGTTCCCTCTTTTTTCGGGATTTATAAGAAGATAAGGAGTATGGAACCATGAGCCAAATTGCATTTATTTTCCCTGGACAGGGCGCACAGGAACCGGGGATGGGAAAAGATTTTTATGAGAATTCCGCCAGTGCCAGAGAAGTGTTCGACCAGGCAGAAAGCCTGTTGGGACTGGATATGAAGAAACTCTGTTTTGAGGAAAATGATGAACTGAACATTACGGAATACACACAGATCGCCCTGCTGACCGCATGTATGGCGATGGAGCGCGTGGTGCGCGAGCAGGGCGTGGCTCCGCAGGTGACTGCAGGACTGAGCCTTGGCGAATACTGCGCGATCGTGTCTGCCGAAGGAATGGAGCTTTCCGATGCCATGCGGCTGGTCAGAAAAAGAGGAATCCTGATGCAGGAAGCCGTTCCGGCAGGACAGGGAAGTATGGCGGCGGTTCTTGGCATGGACGGACCGTCCATTGAGAAGGTTCTGGAAGGCCGCGAGGGCGTATGGATTGCCAACTATAACTGTCCGGGACAGATTGTGATCACCGGTTATAAGACTCCGGTGGAGGAAGCGTCCAAAGTGCTTCAGGAAGCCGGCGCAAAACGTGTGCTTCCGCTGAATGTCAGCGGTCCGTTCCATTCTCCTCTGATGCAGCCGGCGGGAGAGGGACTGAAGGAAATCTTCGCGGGAATGAAAATGTCGCCGCTGAAAGTACCTTATGTAACCAATGTGACTGCAGAGTATGTTGATGATATTGCTCAGACAGAAGAACTGCTGATCCGTCAGGTTTCCTCCTCCGTGCGCTGGCAGCAGAGTGTGGAGAACATGATCGCAGCCGGTGTCGATACCTTTGTGGAAATCGGACCTGGACGCACATTAAACGGATTCCTGCGCAAGATCGACCGTCAGGTGAAGGGATACAATATCCGCACATGGGAAGAGATGCAGAAGGTTTGTGAAGCGCTTGCACAGGCATGACGGCAGAAAGGATGCAGAGCAGAAAGGGAAAGATATGTTGGAAGGAAAAGTAGCAGTAGTTACCGGCGCTTCCCGCGGAATCGGAAGAGCGATCGCGCTCAGACTTGCGCAGGAGAAAGCGACGGTTGTGATCAATTATAACGGCTCCAGAGAAAAAGCAGAAGAGGTGGTTCAGGAAATCGAAGCGGCGGGAGGGAGCGCCTGCGCGATCCAGTGCGACGTTTCTGATTTTTCCGCCTGTGAGGCATTTTTCAAGAAAGTAACCGAGCGTTACGGACGGGTAGACATCCTGGTCAACAATGCAGGCGTAACAAGAGACGGGCTTCTGATGAAAATGTCGGAGGAAGATTTTGACAAGGTGGTGGATACCAATCTGAAGGGAACGTTCCACTGCCTCCGTTTCGTCACCAGAACGATGCTCCGCCAGAAGAGCGGACATATCATCAATATGTCTTCTGTGGTAGGCGTTGCCGGAAATGCAGGACAGGCGAACTACGCTGCATCCAAGGCGGGCGTGATCGGTCTGACAAAGACAGCGGCAAAAGAACTGGCATCCCGCGGCATCACAGTCAATGCCATCGCGCCGGGCTTTATTGAGACGGATATGACTGCCGTACTTTCCGATAAGATCCGGGAAGCGACTGCGGCACAGATCCCGATGGGACATTTCGGAGCGGCGGAGGATGTGGCGAACCTTGCCGTATTCCTGGCATCCGATCAGGCAAAGTATATCACAGGGCAGGTCATCCATGTGGACGGCGGAATGGCGATGTAACGTAACTATTCGCCAGTGCGTCCCGTTTGAAAGCCTTGTCCGCACAGACGGTGCGGCACATGGGAAGAAGCGGCGCGCTGCAGGAAGGAAAGGGAAGAAATGAAAAGAAGAGTAGTTGTAACCGGATTGGGCGCAGTAACCCCGATCGGAAATAATGTAGAGGAATTCTGGAAGAGCGTAAGAGAGGGAAAATGCGGGATCGGACCGATCACCCGTTTTGATACCTCAGAATATAAGGTACATCTGGCGGCAGAGGTCAAGGACTTCAACGCAAAAGATTACCTGGATTTCAAGACCGCAAAAAGGATGGGACGTTTTTCCCACTATGCCATTGCGGCATCCCGTGAGGCCTTTGCAGATGCAGGGGTGGATATGGCGAACGAGGATCCTTACCGCGTAGGTGTGATCATCGGTTCCGGCATCGGTGACCTTGAGACCAGCGAAGCGGCAGAGGCAAGGATCCAGGCGGGAAAACCGTCCAAAGTAAATCCGTTTACGGTTCCTATGATGATCGCCAATATGGCGGCAGGAAACGTTGCCATTGACCTGGGAGCAAAAGGAAAATGTACCAGCGTTGTGACGGCATGTGCCAGCAGCACCCATTCCATCGGAGACGCGTTCCGCGCGATCCAGTACGGGGATGCGGATGTATGTGTGGCCGGAGGCGCAGAGGGCAGTATCTGTCCGCTGGGAGTGGCAAGTTTCACCAGCCTGACCGCGCTGTCCGACTCGGAAGATCCGGCGAGAGCTTCCATTCCGTTCGATAAGGACCGCAACGGTTTCGTGATGGGTGAAGGCGCAGGAATCGTTATTCTGGAAGAGCTGGAGCATGCAAAGGCAAGAAACGCGAAAATCTATGCGGAACTGGTGGGCTACGGCGCAACCTGTGACGCACATCATATCACTGCACCCATCGAGGATGGAAGCGGCGCTGCGAAAGCGATGGAACTGGCAATGAACGAAGCGGGCATCCAGCCGTCGGATGTGACTTATATCAACGCACACGGCACCAGCACACATCTGAACGACCTGGTGGAGACCAGAGCGGTCAAAGCAGCGTTCGGCGACGCGGCAAAGGATGTTGTGATCAACTCGACAAAATCTATGATCGGCCATCTGCTGGGAGCAGCCGGCGGCGTAGAATTTGTCACCTGTGTAAAATCCATTCAGGATGGATTTATCCATCAGACCATCGGTTCCGTGGAATCCGAGGCAGAATGTGATCTGAATTACGCGATCGGCGCTCCGGTGGAGAAGCCGGTGGAATATGCAATGAGCAATTCCCTGGGATTCGGCGGACACAATGCGAGCCTGTTGATCAGGAAATATGAGGAGTAATGGTATGGAATTTGAACAGATGATCAGAATTATAGAGACGGTTTCCAATTCTTCCCTGACTGCTTTCCATTATGAAGCAAACGGAGTGAAGATTGATATGGAACGCGAAGCGGGAACGACTCCGGCGGGGATTTCTCCTGTTGCGGCAGGCACGGTGACAACAGGGGCAGCACTTCCGGCAGCAGGAACAGCAGCGGCTGTCGAGACAGCAGTTCCGTCAGGTGTTTCCACACCGGCGGGAATGCCGGCGGCAGTTTCCGCGGCAGCAGCAGTTTCACCGGCGGGAGCGGCTGTGGCAGCTTCTGCGGCGGCAGACACCGTTCCCACAGGGACAGCGGTGGCTGAGGAAGCTCTGAAAGAGGGGAATATGGTCACTTCTCCTCTGGTGGGTACCTTCTACGCAGCGCCGGCAGAGGACGCTGAGCCGTTCGTCAAAGTCGGAGACCATGTGAAGAAAGGACAGACCCTTGGAATCGTGGAAGCGATGAAACTGATGAATGAAATTGAAAGCGATTATGACGGTGTCGTAACCGCCATTCTGGTACAGAACGGAGATACGGTAGAGTACGGAATGCCTCTGTTCTGCATCGCCTGAGGAGGTAATGGGATGAACAGCCTGAATACAAAACAGATCATGGAGATCCTTCCTCACCGCCATCCGTTCCTTCTGGTGGACGAAATTGAAGATTTCGTTCCGGGGGAATACGCGGTGGGCTATAAATGTGTGACTTACCGGGAAGATTTCTTTGCGGGACACTTCCCGCAGGAACCGGTGATGCCGGGGGTGCTGATTGTTGAAGCGCTGGCACAGACCGGAGCTGTGGCGATCCTTTCTCTGGAAGAGAACAAAGGAAAGATCGCGTTCTTTGGCGGGATCAACAAATGCCGTTTCAAAGGAAAAGTGAAACCGGGGGACAAACTGCGTCTGGAGACGAAGATTATCCGCCGCAAAGGTCCTCTGGGCGTTGGAGAAGCCGTTGCAACTGTTGACGGAAAAGTGGTGGCAAGCGGAGAACTGACATTTATGGTGGGAGATGCAGAATGATTAAGAAAGTACTGATTGCCAATCGCGGGGAGATTGCCGTGCGGATCATCCGTGCCTGCCGCGAGATGGGGATTGAGACCGTCGCTGTCTATTCGGAGGCAGACCGTGAAGCACTGCATACACAGCTTGCAGACGAAGCCATCTGTATCGGACCTGCACCCTCCAAGGACAGCTATCTGAATATGGAGCGTATTCTGAGCGCCACACTGGTATCCGGAGCGGATGCGATCCATCCGGGATTTGGCTTCCTGTCCGAGAACAGCCGGTTTGCGGAACTTTGCAGGAAATGCCATATCACCTATATCGGGCCTGCGCCGGAGGTCATCGAAAAGCTGGGCAATAAATCGGAAGCCCGCAACACGATGATGGCGGCAAATGTGCCTGTGGTTCCAGGCAGCAAAGAGCCGATCTACGAGGTGGAAGACGGATTGAAGATTGCAGAGCAGATCGGATATCCGGTGATGATCAAGGCTGCTCTTGGCGGCGGCGGCAAGGGCATGCGGACGGCGGAAAGCGCCGATGAGTTTGCCTCCTCCTTCGCAACCGCACAGAAGGAAGCGATGATGGCTTTCGGCGATGGAACGATGTATGTGGAGCGTTTTATCCGTCATCCCCGTCATGTAGAATTCCAGATCATGGCGGACAGCTTTGGAAATGTGGTGCATCTGGGCGAGCGTGACTGTTCGGTTCAGAGAAACCATCAGAAACTGATCGAAGAGTCCCCCTGCGTGGCGCTGGACGATAAGCTGAGAAAGAAAATGGGCGACGCTGCGGTCCGCGCGGCAAAAGCGGCTCATTATGAAAATGCAGGGACTATCGAATTCCTTCTGGAGCCGGACGGAAACTTCTACTTTATGGAGATGAATACCCGAATCCAGGTGGAGCATCCGGTGACTGAGTGGGTGACCGGGATCGATCTGATCAAAGAACAGATCCGTGTGGCATCGGGCCTTCCGCTGTCTGTGAAGCAGAAAGACATTGTACTGAAGGGACATGCGATCGAATGCCGGATCAATGCGGAAAATCCGGAAAAGAATTTCCGTCCCTGTCCGGGAACCATCACGGACGTATACCTGCCGGGCGGCTTCGGCGTTCGCGTGGATACGGCAATTTATAACGGTTACACGGTGCCGGCATATTATGATTCCATGCTGGCAAAACTGATCGTACATGGAAATACCAGGGAAGAAGCCATCGCAAAAATGCAGACGGCCCTTGGGGAAGTGGTGATTGAAGGAATCGACACCAACGTGGATTATCAATATGAGATCCTCAATCATCCGGACTATATCGCCGGAAAGATTGATATTGAATTTATAGAAAGGCTGGGTTAAGGCATGAATCTGGAAAGATATTTTAAAAAGACGAGGTCAAAGGCCGCCGTCCTTTTCGATGGCGATGGTTCAAACGAGGCAAGACGGCCGGAAGCGCCGCAGGGCATCCTGAAAAAGTGCAACGCCTGTAAGTCTGCCATCTTTACGGAGGATGTAAAGAGGAATTATTATATCTGTCCAAAATGCCATAACTATTTCCGGGTCCATGCCTGGAGAAGAGTGGAAATGATCGCTGACGAGGGCAGCTTCGAGGAATGGGATCATGAACTGAAGACCTCAAATCCCCTGCAGTTCAAAGGATACGAAGAGAAAGTTCACGCGCTTCAGGAGAAGACCAACCTTGCGGAGGCAGTGCTGACAGGAAAGGCGAAGATTCAGGGAATGGACGTGGTACTCGGCATCTGCGACGGACGCTTCATGATGGCGAGTATGGGAGAAGTAGTCGGAGAGAAAATTACCCGCGCAGTGGAACGTGCCACAGAGGAAAGGCTCCCTTTGATCCTCTATGCCTGTTCCGGAGGCGCGAGAATGCAGGAGGGAATCGTTTCCCTGATGCAGATGGCGAAGACTTCTGCGGCCCTGA
>CABUPZ010000024.1 GCA_902493585.1 uncultured Fusicatenibacter sp.
TGGTGATTACTCATTACCGTAAAATTCTTAGTTCTCTCTACACGAAAAATCTGTGTCATACTCCCCACTTCCTTTCCAGACAGAAAAAGACGCAAGCCATATCTTATGACTCACGTCTTACTTCGCTCACAATATTCTATTTTTATCATTTACCTGCCAGATTAGTTACTGGCAATCCTTATACATAAATCAATTCTTTCAGGATAATCTCTTCTGCAATCGCTCTGTGCTGATTGGCAGCTCTTACCCATGCCATCTGATCTTTCTCCTTATCCGGCAGTGGTTCTTTTTCTTCCAACTGTTTCAGAATCATTTCTTCCCGTTCTCTGGCTGCCTTATCTACTTCCAGAAGATGCTCTCCAATGGTGTCCTGCAGAAGCATCACCTGATAAGTTGAATTTCGATGGTTCTTCAGATAATCTCTGCGAAGAAAACCATACTTGCCAAGTTGCTCCATCTGCTCACCGGATTTATAGGTGAGATTAGGAATCAGGTATCCATTTACATTCGTATACGTTAATTTCATTTTATTAGCACTCTCCATTTCTCATCATTTTTTGACCACAAATTTACGACATTTACGACAAATCTGACACTGCTTTACAATACCAGACAAAATGACTGATGCCCCGGAAAGCCTGTAAAACAGGCACTTCCGGGATACACAAGACAGGACAAAAATCAACTTCCATTATCAAGAGGTGAGTGCTAATTTTTTTAATAATTTTTTTGGAAAGCCTCAAAAAAGCTTGATTTTACGGGCTTTTTCGGGCTTTCCAAATTTTTGATTTTTTCAAAAAATGGCTTACTACGTAAGCGTCAAATAGGTTCTTTCCAAAGTTAGTTGATTTTGATGGGTTCTTTCTTTCTGCATAAACACTCGCAGGGAAGCAATTGTTCCATTATATCCTTTCTGGCAGATATACTCGTGAATCTTTTGATATGTAATGCCTTGTGCTCGCATTTTTATTACATCCGACTCATAAGGGGCAAGTTTCCCTGGCCTTCTCGAATCATAATGTCCGTTACTTACAGGACAGTCTTCTTTTAAGTATTTTTTTATTGTAACAGTCGTGTGTCCGGTTAAACGTGAAATTTCATCAATGGAATGCCCACTAGCATAAATCTGTCTTACCTCATTGATTGCAAGCTGTTTCTACATATGAACAAGTACCGCAAAAGAATCAGATACTATGCACGAATCCAGCTGCTGTTCATTGATGACTTCGCCATCAGCCGGTATTCAGAAGAAGGCATTAAGATCTTATACCATCTCATAAAACTTAGGGACGACTTTGGAACATCTACTCTCTTCAGCTGTCCGTATTCTCCAGATGAGTGGGGAAACCAGCTGAGCGATGAGAAGGAGTGCTACGGTAAGCTTGACCAAATCCGGCGCAGGCTGACTACAGGATTTACCGTATTGATTGAGAAGGCATAGCCTTTAGGAACAAGGATCAATACTGATTAGCAGGGCGGAGCCCCCCTCTGCCCTATTGCTCTCTACAACTGACCGCTTAATATGGTCCAGTCCGACCGGGAAATGCGGCCCTGCTGGCCGCAGAAAGTGGCTGTTTGCAAAAAAGGTCAGGCAAGCATAAGTTATATCCGTTTAGCCAGTTCCATTAAAAAGCAGCACTGGCATCAGCCGACTGAACCAATGTAATGATGCCGGGGTCAAAACATAGCATTTTCTATGTGCGAACCTCTGCTTGACGGACTGCTTGAAAAGTTTTTCTGAGAGGGGGGAACGTATGAGGACTATTCAGACCTGTCCCGATATCCCTCTCTCAGAATACGTTCATACAATACTTCCGCTCCCTTCCGGATGCTTTCTGAGAAAATGCTATTGAACTAAACAGCCAGTTCAAACAAACTCCACCGGCACATCAAAAATCTTGATCTTATCGTAGCATTCCCAGCCGTTTCCCGGACTTCCGGATTTCATGAACTCTGTCCAGGCATCCAGCATTTCCCGGCTCAGGACATAATCGTCTTTCCCCATAGGCCTGCTACTCCTGGAAAGAGTTCCAAAAGTATACCACAGCTCTGCCGAATGGAAGGAACCCGCGTCATCGCCCGGAAGATCACGGGTAAAATAATAAACATACGGAGCCTTCATGCTGTTTTCGATCACCTTTCTGCTCCATGCCTCTATGCTTTCATAAAGAGGTCCTTTTTCGCCGCGGTCAAGTATTTCTGTCGTCACCCACACATCATCTTTTGTCGATCCCAGCATATAGGAGATGTTTTTTATACTCCCCTTCTCTACAGATTTCTCAAGATCTTCCGTAAGAAGATGATTGTCGATATTAGGAGAAAAACACATCAGCCGGTCTGGATGCAGTCTGGAAAAAGCAATCTGATATTCGAGCAGCTTCTCTGGTGCAATGCTCCTGAGTTCATCCAAGGATCCGATTCCGCAGTATTTGGTAAATTCACTGCCTGTCTGTTCTGCTTCAGCCAGCCTGGTATTAGAAAACACACCGGTATAATAGCTGAGTCCGCTCTGAAATATAGCTTTGCTGATCCAGTTTTCCGTCAGAGGAGATGTGGTCAGGATCTGAGCACTGACAGCTCCCGCGGACTGACCGAACACAGTGATATTATCCGGATCCCCGCCGAATGAGCTTATATTTTCCCGCACCCATTTTAAGGCGAAGATCTGATCGAGGAGGCCGTAATTTCCGCTGATTTTTTCTTCACTTTCCTGGCTGAGCCATGGATGCGCCAGAAATCCCAGCACACCGACACGGTAGTTAAATGTAACCAGCAGTACTCCTCTTTTGTTATATTCTGCTCCGTCAAACTCCATCTCATGACCATATCCGTGATCATACCCGCCGCCATGGATCCAGAACGCAACCGGAAAGGGAGCTTTCTGATCATTCTTCGGCTGCCAGATATTCAGATAAAGACAGTCTTCACTGTAAGGAGTTTCGTATTTGGGATCCCAGTAGAATTCTTTGTCGTAAAAACTTTTCCCATCAGAGACAGGCATATAATTCCGGTTTGGGAAAGAATCTGCACAAAGCACTCCATTCCACGGTTCTGCCTCCTGCGGCGGACAAAATCTCAGAGCTCCGACAGGAGGACGGGCATATGGGATTCCTTTATAAACAACGGACTCATCTTCTTCTGACCCCTTTACAACGCCGTACTTTAATCTTACCTCTCTGCTATCAGACATACCTCTCACCTCTTTCTTCTTTACTGTTATTCTTCCGCCAGTCCGACATATCCAAGCAGCTTCTGTTCTTCCAGCGGTTTCATGACTGAGATAAATTCAGGAAACAGCTCATGATCATAATTACATCTTACTTGCGTATTATCGTTTTCGAAGACCATCACATACTCTTTTTCCGGACTGCTGGCCGGCCAGTGGGGAATAAACGGATTATCCGGACTGCCATGCCGGGCAAAACCGATCAGACTGCAGAACATCTCGTTTTCAATTCTTTCGGATACACCTGATAACTGGACCGCCGGAACCATTTTTGTATTGTGGAACACAAAGGGAATGTCTGCACAGTGCCACGGCACAGTCCCGCCGGCATATGGAGATTCATAATCAAACATATAAGAATATGTGCTGTTATTCATTCCGGATCTCTCCTCTATGTAATCTTTTGTCGCTTCTCTGAAGATAAAGTCCATCTGAAGAATATCTATCACATTTCTGCCAGGGTATGCTTTCCGAAATAATGGAATCAGTTTCCCGGCGGCTTCAGGACCTGTTTCTCTCTCCACACGGGCCACCTGCTCTTCTTCTGTCATTTTGTTTTTATCGTAATCTGTCTCCCGGAATGAGGAAAGCTCCCCAAACGCGCTTCCAATGATCATCGGTATTCCTGCCGTTTCCCGTCGGAATCCGTTTTCCAGCGGATCTCCCCTATAAAATGCATTGGGATGAGGCGCTCCGCCAACATACTCTCCTTCTTTTTCCAGATGAGCTCTTGCGGACAGATACGCCTGTGCCAGCATATGATAAGGAACCGTTTCCAGATCCTTTATGTCTGCGATCCCCAGCTTTTCCATAATCTCTGTAACAAGTGCTTTTCCGTTTCCCTTTGCGTCACTGATCACATAACTGATCCCGCTCATGATCATTGCTTTGTGGAACAGACCATCAGCTGCCGGTGTCTGGAGAAGCGCCGTGATCTTGCATCCTCCTCCGGACTGTCCGACCAAAGTAACATTATCCGGATCTCCTCCGAAATTTTCAATATTATCCCGTATCCACCGCAGGGCAGCAATAAGATCTTCCGTCCCTGCATTTCCTGAATTCTCATATTCTTTTCCAAAATCAGACAGATCACAGTACCCGAGTACATTGAGCCGGTGATTGACCGACACAACCACCGCCTGTCCCAGCCGGCACATGTTCTCTCCTTCATACGCAAGCTGCTCCATAGACGAGCCTGTCTCAAAACCGCCTCCATGGATCCACACGATTACTGGACGTTTTCCCTTGTCTGTTTTCGGAGTCCATATATTCAGGTTCTGACAGTTTTCATCCTCTGCCCAGTATCTATGGGGGACCAGAAGCTCATTGTCACGGGAAGGCTCCTCAAGAAGAGGGCACACATATCCATAGCTCGTACAGTCCAGAACTCCATCCCAAGGCTCTGCCTTCTCCGGTTTGTGAAAACGTCTTGCCTTCGCATAGGGGATTCCCTTGAAAATCGAGATCCCGTCATATTGATATCCGCGTATTGTCCCGCTTTCTGTTACGGCAGTCACACGGTCTTTCCCTGCAAGAAAAAAATGATTCATGTTCCTCCTCCTTATGTATGATCGTCAACAAAACAGATTATATATTCTCCCTGTCATCAAGCCTTATTCAGCCGGTCCATGATCTCACTGAATTCGCGTTCTGTCAGCCTCTGTCCCTGCACCATGATAGAGTCATCTTCCATGGCATGATATATGGGAACAGCATACGCAAACGGGCTGCCCAGGATCACATCTTTTTTCTCATCCGGGATCAGGATCCTTTTTTTGTCCCCATCCAGCTTCTCAGCGGCTTCTTTTACTCTATTATCCGCAAATATTCTCTGCACCGGCGTATAGCGATGATATAAGATTCCCGGTTCTCCGGAGATCATCCGAACTTCCGCGCGATCAATGATCTCACGGGAACTCACTCCGAGAAGCAACTGATACCTTCCGCTTTCTGCTACCCATTTTTTCTGTTCTTCGCTGTAGTATTCAAAGGCCTCTCGATCCAGCTCCATAGATATTTTCGCCTTTTCTCCAGGTTCCAGATATACTTTGGCAAACGCCTTCAGCTCCTTTGGCGGCCGAATGGCACTGGCGTTTTCCGGATGCACATAAAGCTGCAGGACCTGACTGCCGGCGCGTTTTCCCTTATTATATATATCGACCGTGACCTTTACTCTGTCCTGCGGGGATATCTCTGATTCGCTTAACTCCATCTTTCCATAGGAAAAATCCGTATAGCTCAGACCATGTCCGAAGCAGAACAAGGGTTCCGATCTTCTTGCGTCATACCAGCGGTAACCGACAAAGATATCCTCTCCATACAGAACATTTTCCTTAACCTGAGGATATGTTACATAATTCAGAAAGGCTGGTGTATCTTCCAGTCTGCCCGGATATGTTTCCGCCAGTCTGCCCCCGGGTTCTGCCATGCCGTACAGCACATCCGCTGTCGCTCCGCCGGTACTTTCTCCCGCCGGATACACCTGCAGGATTGCCGCCGCGGATGCATATGGTGACAGATCAACCGGTGCTCCGCTGTTGTTGATCAGTACTACCGGCTTTCCTATACTCATCACCTCTTGCAGCACTTTCCTCTGATCTTCCGGAAGGTACAGAGAACTTCTGTCCAGCCCCTCTCCCTCACATCCAAAGGGCAGGCCGGAAAAGAACAGAACGATCTCGGCCTGACCTGCCGTTTCTGCCGCCTCCACCGCCAGTCTGTCAGACACTTCTGCCCCTTCCTGACGCAAGTCCATCCTATAGCCAGGAGCATACAGCGGTTGTTCTCCCAGGATTTTGCTGATTTCCTCAAAAGCATTTTCCAGATGGTATGCATTGGAAAATCCCGAGCCGGCCCCCATAAACAAAGGCTGTTTCGCCATAGCGCCGATCACGGCGATCCTCTTCTCAGGTGTCAGCGGCAGCACACCATTGTTTGAAAGCAGGACCAGACAGTCCGCCGCCATCCTTCTTGCCAGGGCATGCTCCTCTTCCTGATCTTCTTCTCCACTGCATCCGGCTCCACGGATCTTTTCATACACCTCCAGAAGATGCTGTATATTCTCATTGATCTCAGCCTGTGTCAGTTCGCCACTGTCGAGAGCATTCTGCACTTCTGCATAATGAGACGCCCCCAGTTCATAATCCATTCCACACGCATGAGACACGGCGCTGTGTCCGGTCTGTATAGCGGCCCCATCTGATGTTATATATCCGTCAAAGCCAAACTCTTTCCTTAATACGTCCATCAGATGTCTGTTTTCATTTACATAAGCACCATTCACACGGTTATAGGATGTCATGAGACTCCATGGCTTTCCTTTCCTGAGAGCGATCTGGAATCCCCGCATATAGATTTCCCTTAATGCCCTTTCTGATACGACCGCATTCGTCGTCATCCGCTCAAATTCCTGATTGTTGCAGACAAAATGTTTCGGGCAGGCCGATACGCCTTCCTCCTGAACTCCCCGGATATAAGCCGCCGCCAGTTCTCCTGAAAGCACAGGATCTTCCGAAAAATATTCAAAATTACGGCCGCAGAGCGGAGATCTCTTGATATTCATACCTGGTCTAAACAGAATATCGATCTTCTGGTTTTTGCAGGCTCTCCCTGTCATTTTTCCTGCCAGCTTTGCCTCCTCAGCATTCCAAGAAGCTCCCAGCGCGGATGCGGAGGGCCATGTGACACACTGATACTCATCTTCCCGCCTTTGCGCTTCATCTTTGAACCAGTAATCCATTTCCTTTGCGCTGTCCGCTGTCTTTATCCTTTGGATCCCATACCTTTTCAGCGGATTAGGTATTTCAGTATTTTTCCATGCTTCTGATGTAACGATCGCTTTTTCTTTATTGCTCAATTCCGCAAATATACGCTGCATTTGTCCTTTATCCATATTGTTACTCCTTCACTGCTCCCAGTGTGATCCCTTTTACAAAATATTTTTCGAAAAACGGAAACGCAGCCATGATAGGAACAACCGAAAGCACGGCGATCGCCATACGAACAGTCACCCCGGGGATTTGGCTGGTGGACTGGGAAATCCCGCTGTTATTAGCCAAGAAAGATACATTGTTCGTCATATTTCTGAGTACCTGCTGGATACTCGCCATTTTTCCGTCATCTATATAGTAAAGGCTGTTCTGCCAGTCATTCCAGTAATTGATCACATTAAGCAGTCCGACTGTCGCTATGATAGGTTTGGAGAGGGGCACTATGATCCTGAGAAAGATAGTAAATTCACCTGCCCCGTCTATCCTTGCCGATTCTCTCAACGCAGGCGATATGCTGTTGCTGTAATAATTTTTCAGTAAAATGACATTAAACGCGCTGCACAGCAGATTTGGAACAATATACGCAAGATATGTATTCTTGATCATAAATACATTGGTATAAAAATAGTAAGTCGGTATCAGTCCCCCGTTAAACAGCATAGTAAAGATTACAAGAAACATAAGTATTTTTTTGCCCGTTATATTCTGCGCCAGTCCGTATGCCAGCGTACATGTGATCGCCAGACTCAGTACTGTCCCTGCCACTGTGACACATATCGTGATCAGATAGGCCCTGCCCAGCACATCTATCCTCTGCAGGATATACCGGTACGCCTCCAAACTGAATTCACTGGGCCACAGAGAATATCCGTCTCTTATGGCCGCGCTTTCATCTGAAAAAGAAGACATGACCATTACCATCACGGGGATCAGCACCATCAGGCTGAAAATTGTTAATATCACATTCGCCATAATGTGATAGCGGGTTTTTTCTTTCATCTGCCTCTTCCTTTCCCATATGAATCCATACGTTTAGAACATCGCCTCATCCGGACTGACTTTTCTGATCACAAAATTTGCAGCCAGAACAGTTGCCAGACCGATCACAGACTGCAGGAAGCCTGCCGCCGCGGAGAATCCGAGATTTCCCGTTCCGATCAGTCCCCGGAATACATAGGTATCTATGGTCTGTGTCACATCATAGAGAGCTCCGTTGTTCATCGGGACCTGATAAAACAGACCGAAATCCGATTTAAAGATAGACCCCAGGCTGATGATCGTTAATGTGATGATCGTCGGCTTCAGAAGAGGAAGTGTGATCGTGCGGAACTGCTGCCATTTAGTCGCCCCGTCAAGCTGGGCTGCCTCATAATAATCCGCGCTGATGCTGAGCATGCTGGAAAAATATACCACGCTGTTAAATCCGCTGCGCATCCAGAAGTATACAAATATAAGGATCGCAGGCCAGTACTGTGCCGCCGAATACCATAAGACAGGATCCTTTCCGAAAAGAGGCATGATCGTATTGTTCATCATCCCTGTATCTCCCGCGAGAAAAGCGTAGACCATATACGTGACGATCTGCACCGAGATCAGTGCTGGCAGGAGGATCGTTGTCTGATGGATCTTCTGGGTGACCTTTCCCGACAGTTCATTCAGGAAAAAGGCGATCAGGATCCCAATCACCGGAGCCCCGATAATAAAAACCAGATTATAGAGAACAGTATTCCTGATGATCAGCAGAAAATCCGGAGACTTGACAAGCGATATAAAATTAGAAAGTCCAACCCATTCTCCTCCGAAAATGCCTTTTTGAAGATTCACTCTTGTGAAAGCAAGATAAAGCCCGGTCATCGGCAGATAATTATTGCAGAACAGGTAGATCAGCCCCGGCGCCATCATGATATAAAATGGTATCATCTGCTTCCATTTCGTCTTTTTCTTCTGCTCTGTTTTTCTTTTCATCATATTATGCACCATCCGATTTCCTTCGGAGCCTCTGCCCCGCCGCGCCGCTCCCGGCCGCGGCGGAGCAGAAGACCCGGCTGCTGTTGATTTACTGTTCTGCCAGCCAGCTGTCCAGCTGTGTCTGAACTTCCTGAATGATCGTTTCCAGACCCGCGGTATTCAGGTCTTCTATAAAGCTGTCCACCTGATCCGGGTCTATCTCTCCGGAAGTCAGCGCCCTGTCATATTCACTGACCACATTGGTAACTGATGTGATCTCCGCGTCTACCGATGAGGTATCAGCCGCAAACCCAAATGCCAGCGATGTCTGCGCGCCCTCACAGAAGTCTCTCATCTGATCCCAGAAATCCGGACTCGTTCCTTCCATAACATACTGAAGATAATTGTTTGGCAGAGAGAACTTCGCCCAGTTATAATAGTTGGCATTTGTCGAGTCCACTCCTTCCGGATAAGCGATAACATTGTCTGCTTCATCTGTATGGACATAATCCGTTCCCTCAATTCCCCAGGCCATCAGATTGCTGATCTCTTCATTGGTGTACAAAAAATTCAGCAGTTGGACCGCTTTTTCCGGATTTTCACAATTCTGATTCACAGACCATGTGAAATAGTTGTTCGTCTGCTTAATAGCCAGACCAGGATCCGGACCGAATACAACAATCATATCCTGCCCGGTAGCCGAAGATTCCTGTTCTTCCAGTCCCGGCTTATACTGTCCTGCGTATCCTGCCGCTGTACCGGCTCTAACCTGCTCCGCCCCGGTAGAGATATCCGACCGGTAGATCAGGCCCTCCTGATTCCACTGATATGCCTTTTCGCAGGTGTCTCTGTAAAAATCACTGGTATACACGCTGGAAACTTCCGTCGAATTGGTCGGATCCATCAGATTGACTCCTGCCGAACTTACCAGTACATCCGTTCCATACAGAGTTTCATCCTCCGCTTCACTAATGTTGCTTACAGGGAGGATTCCAAGGGACAGGTCGCCATTTACCAGCGGATAGATATCCGGATGATTTTCCTTAACAGCCCGGAGCAGCTTTTCGAAATCATCGTATGTCTGTAAGGAATCAATATCGATCCCTGTCTCCTCTACATAATCTTTGCGCATCACATAGCAGAATATATTCGTCATATCCTTCATAGCCGGTACTCCCAGCAGCTTTCCGTCCACATAAGCCATGTCGATATAATCGCCTACAACCCTCAGAGCATCCGGCATCAGATCCGTATACGGAGTCAGGTCCATCATATACTGTGTGTAGCTGTTCCAGTTCGTAAGACTGACAAAAAGGTCGCAGGGTTCCCCGGAAGAAAGCCACAGGTTCATGCTCGTAGCATAGTCATAAAAGTTTGCCCTCTTAAATGAAAGATTAATGTTGAGTTCATCCTTTACGATCTCCGCCACCGCTTCGTCCACTGCGTCGTTCCCCGCATACTCTGTTCCGTCTGTCACAAGCACCATTGTCAGATCCGCCGCCTGCTCCCCGTTTTCACCGTCATTCCCATTATCTGATGATGCCCCGCCGCCTGAACATGCGGTAAGAGATAACAGTAATGCTGCGGAAATTCCAAGAGCCGTCATTTTCTTCAATTGCTGTCTCATTTCTTTGCCTCCCTTTTCTTAGTTTTAGTATGTTGCTTTGTTAATGAAAGTATAAGAAAAATAAAGCTTTTCATAAATGAAAAATTCCGCACAGTAATGGCCCTTTTCAGGTCTCTGTTTTTCTATATCTCCACATTTGCCGCTGACCGGCTCTCAGGATTGGACTATTCCGTCTGAAAGTTGGATTTTTCAGCAGTATACCTATTCCGCTTATCTTTCCTGGTTTCTGTATTCTGCAGCCGACAGACCGAATTCTTTCCGGAACAACCTGCTGAAGTATGTATAGTCCGCAAATCCCAGACTAGACGCGATCACATTTATCGGTATGTTGGTGCTTTTCAGCAGATCTTTCGCTTTGTTCAGCTTCTGGCCATTGATGTATGACACGATGCTTTCCCCGGTATATTTTTTAAAAATATGCGTCAGATAATCCTTGCTCATAAAAAACTGGCCCGCAATATCCTGTCTGTCCAGTTTTTTATCCAGATTATTGTAAATGTACATTTTTATCTGGTTTACAAGTTCCTCTTTGTCATCCTCATTTGTCATCTGCCCCAGAAGCTCCTCATTGCTGCTGATCAGCTGTTCAATAAAAGAATAAAATTCTTCTGCAGAGCTGGCGGAAGAGAGATAGGCATTGAATATCTCCGGTTTCTCCAGAAGATGAAAAAACCTCTTTTCATCCCAGTTGTACAAACTGTAAATAGAGTTCAGGATCATTTGCTGGAGGACGAAAAGCTGCCCCTTCGTCAGTCCGCCTTCCTCTTGTTTACGTGAGACATAGCTGCGTATCTCCTCCAACACTTTGCCGCCTTCGTGATTCAAAAGCTCCTGCTTCCAGTTTTCCAGAAACAGCTCCTCGCATACCTGCAGGGAAGTGGTCTGCATTTCCTTCTGGTCTTTATACTGAAATACTCCGGAATGTGCCCCCATATTCTGCCTGTCCAGTTCCTTCAGCTGCAGATACTGTTTATGAAGATCATAAACAACCGCTGGTTCAGAACAATAGCAGGCAATATCGTAGTAATGTTTCTTTCTCCCAATCCACAGCTGCATATAAGGGAGCAGCTCGCATTCCTTAAAAATACAAAGTCTCTCTCTTCTGCCGCTCCGGATCACCCGGAGGAGGGGCAGATCCCGTCCTAGTATCTCTCTGATATCAGAGTCAAGGAAGTCCTCGCCGCTTTTTCCCTGCCATTTATCAAGCGCCATTTTCTCCGTCAGAAGTGAAGCAAGGACAAGATAATACCTCTGGTTCCAGTCCACTTCATATCCGATCTTCTGAAACACATTCTGAATAGCAGACGGGGAAGAAAATGTTTCGTCACAGACTATTTTCTGCCAGGCGTCGGTTTCGATCTCATTCCGGATATTTTCCCATCGCTTCCCGTTTTCATATATCTTACGTCTCTCATCTTCCGTTGCTACAGATTCCAGCGCCTTCTGTATCGCATTCTGCAGTTCAAGATAATTGACCGGCTGAAGGATATAATCGCAACATTTCAGCTTCACCGCAGTCTGCGCGTAATCAAAATCTCCGTGGCTCGTGAGAAAAATGATCCCGGTCTCCGGTGAGTATGCCGATATCCACCTTGCCAGTTCGATCCCGCTCATCCCAGGCATTTCAATATCTGTAACCACCAGATCCATCTTACAGCTGCTGATGACCTGAATGGCCTCAGATGCCGAGCGGGCCGTAAACAGCCCGGTAACCCCGATCTTTTCCCACGATACGCCGTCCCGTATTCCTTCAATAATGTTTAACTGATCATCAACTACTAATACATTCATTACTTATCACCACATTTAGAAATCGGTATCATGACCTCGGCAAGAGCTCCCCTGGGTTCTTTATTCGAAAGATGCATATATGCTCTGTCACCATACAGCAGTTTCAGGCGATGATACAGGTTGCTTAATCCTACATGGTCGTTTCGTTCGCCGTCCGCAGAGCGGCTCATCTGACTGATGACCTCCCCTGAAAATCCCTGACCATTATCTGATACTGACAGAAACAGATATTCCTCCTCTTCTCCGCTGACAGTGATTCTTATTTCGATTTCAAGCTCCCTGTCATCCGCAGACGCATATTTGAAAGAATTCTCAATAAATGTCTGAAGCATCAGCTTGGGGACCTGCGCGTCGTTGGCACGGCTGTCCATTTCCATCTTTGTTTTTACCGGTCTGCTGCTCTCCAGATGAAGAATATTCAGATAACACTTTACATGATCTATTTCTTCCTGAAGACTTACCATATGCTCTGTATGATAGGTCAGATACCGGAAATACTCGGACAAAGCCAGGATCAGCTCCTGGATCTCCGCGACCTTTTTCTTCTGCGCCAGCGCATAGAGCCCCTTCATCGCATTCAAATAAAAATGCGGCTCGATCTGCAGTGACAGATACTGGATCTCATAGTCCTTCTTCTTGATCTCATTCTCATAGGAAGAAATCTTAAAGATCTTGATCTGACACATCATATCATTAAATACCTGAGCCATATCCCGGAACTCGACCGGAAGGGCCGCAAAATCAGCGATCTCCGTCTCCATATTTCCTCTTTTAACCTCCAGCATGGCTTTCTTGATGACATTCAGCGGGCTTTTCAAATTCTTATAGGCGATACGAGCGATCAGCAGATAGACAAATGAAATAAGAACGACACTTCCATATAACATGATAAGGACACGTGTATAGTTTTCCGTAAACACGTCTTCCTGCACATAGAAGATATCGCTTCCCAGACGCCGGGAAGTATTCGCGGTCACGAGACAGTTGTTCTGGATCATTCCGTTTCCTATATCTGATCTGTTCAGTACAGTTTCCGCTGTTTCCGCTATTCCATTGTCAGCTTCCCGGAAAAACAGGATCTCCTCTCCGGCACGGATCCCCAAATACTTATTCTGATCATCCTGCATGCCGATATAATCCCCGATCTTCCATATCCTCACCGCCTGTCCCAGGAATACTCCTTCTGACTCCAGAAAAAAGAAATAATACCACTCATCCCCGATCCGGACCAGCTGCCACTGATATGCAGTCCCCGGATCCTCCATATTGAAATCACGGACGAACTGCTCCTGAACTCTCTTCTCTTCCGCCGAAAAATCCCCGCTGACCGCCATCCCAGAATAAGCAGTCCCGCTAATCTCCGTCTTCACGAAATAGAGTTCGCAAAAACTTCTCCGATTCATATTATCTGAAAACAAAGCGCGGATCCTGGCAATAATCATTTCCGCCTCATTTTTGTCGCGGCATTGTTTCAGCTGATGTACATTGCTGTCCGTCAGATTCCAGCCCGCAAGATCATTTTCGTCCGTCAGCAGCCACTCGTCCAGATGGTCTGTCTGCATATCCAGGATCTCATAATTCTGCCTGATCACTTCATTTCTCAGCTGCACATTTACGGCAATCATTTCGGCCAGAAGCACGCTTCCGAAGATCACAAATCCAACAATCAGTATCTTGAAAATACGTGACGCTAAAGAAAACGTACTATCCTTTATCCTATTATTAGTTCTTTTCACCCTTTACCCTCCTCATATAATCAAGTGTTTTTTATTGAAAATTCAAGGTTTTTCAACCTTTCATATCTCAGTGAATAAGCCACAGTCATGGATATTTCGATGTATCAGATACCGAAATAGGGGTTGCAGGGTACACGAAATAGAACGTCTTTATTTCTGCTCTACATGGCCTTGTGTATACCCATCCCTCTATGGCAGCTAACCTCCTATGTCCACCAGGATCATCTCTGTCTCCAGAGGTCCTCACTTCCTTCGTTCTGCCCAGCCATAACTAGGGTGTCAGCTTTGCTCCCTAACGGGGTCTTGCCCCATGGAAATTATCTCTGCCGACTACTGGCTCATTCTTTGTATTTTTGATTACTGACTTGCTTCCTGTATCAGCACTGTTTCCAGCGGACGTTATCTGTTACATTCTACTTTGTTCAGTGACTGCCCTCTCGACAGCCTCCTACTTTGTTTCCTTTTTACTTCTTACGCAGCCTGCATGTATACTGGCGGTCGCTTGATATCTCCCAGCATCTTTGCCGGATCATACTCCACGCTGGAATTGTCAAGAAAAGTGTAGTCGTATAAACTCACTGAATTCTTTCAGTACCTATGCTGCAAGAAGTTCCTCCTGCAGCGTTCGATATACCACAGGTGGATATCCACCCGGGTTAGATGTATAAATTCTCATTCGATTATAATAAGTAAAGACATAACGAAAAATGATGGTCTTCACTGGTATACTGGCTTC
The DNA here is from genome assembly GCA_902493585.1 of uncultured Fusicatenibacter sp. GTDB lineage: Bacteria > Bacillota > Clostridia > Lachnospirales > Lachnospiraceae > Fusicatenibacter. The sequence goes on from CABUPZ010000024.1 coordinate 14,834, forward strand.
CGCGGTCGGAATGCAGGATGCAGCCGTTAAGTTTATACCGTTTTGTAACAGCACGAAAAGTATCGATACACAATTTCTTCTTCATATTGTCCCTCATGATCAGAGAAAGGATCTCTCCATTATAACAGTCCAAAATTGGAGAAATATACAGTTTTCCATCCTGGCATGGGATCTGCGAAATATCTGTTAACAACTTTTTTAATGGCTGTGATGCTGAAAAATCCTGCTTGATGAGATTTTCCTGTTCCTGGATTTCGGTTGTTGCATGTGTAAGTCCTTTCGGTTTGCGATGAGGTTTGTGAAGCCATCCGTGTTGCCGCATGATACGGGTAATACGGCGGATTCCTGCTTTGATTCCTTTTTGCAGAAGTGCTAACTGCATACGGGGAACCCCATAATTATCATTATATGGAGATTCGTCCAGAATGAACTGTATCGCTGCCGAAAGAACAGTATCTTTATCTGGTTTGCCAAGGTTTCTACGGTATTTATAGCAACCGGAAACACTGACACAAAGGATTCTGCACATCAGTTTCACAGTCCATTTGCCATGATGTTTTTCATAGATGAACTGATAACGCTGATGAACTCTTACTTTTTTCGGCGTTGTGCGAAAAAACCAAGTGCTTCCTGAAGAATCTCATTGGTATGTTTGAGTTCTGCATTTTCCTTTTCCAGTTCCCGGATACGCTGCTCTACAGGATCTGCAGACATCCGTTTATGACCACTGCCACAATATAAATCCGCTCCGTATTTTTTTCGATTATTACGCCACCCGGACAGCGTGTAATATGGGATACCTAATTGAGCGGCGGCTGCTTTTACTCCGATTTCATCGGAAAGCTTCAGTGCTTCTTCTATAAATGATTTGTCGTATTGCATTTTTCTCACCTTCCATGTATTGATAATATCATAGATTTGGTGAATTTTACGACTCTACTTAAACGTTACCACTCCATATTTCTTTCCTCCATCGAATCACGATCAGCGGAATCTGAAGCGCCAGCATCGCCACCCATCCGAAGAAATTCGCCCACGCCAGCCGATCGAACCCGCCATGCAGGACATGGATCATCAGCCAAGCCGAAAAGAAGCGCGCCGACATATTCAAAATGGTGCTGATCAGCGTAACTTTCAGATCTCCGAGTCCGCGGAAAAATCCCTGAATCGTATTGGTCGCCGCCGGCATGAGATACATCAATGCGATCAGCCGAAGGTAAGAAACGCCAAGCTCGATCACCTGCTCCGACCCGTCGCTGACAAACATCTGCATGATCGGGCGAGCCCCGAAAAATACCAGCACCGCCACCACGGACGTATAGATCAGCTGAATAAGAACCGATAAGAGAAATCCCCGCTTCATCCTCCGGATATTTCCCGCACCTCTGTTCTGTGCCATGAAAGTCGTCGTCGCATGGGCGATATTCTGCTGGGGTGTCATGGCAAAATCATCCACCCGGTTGATCGCGGTGAACGCAGCGATAAACGCGACGCCCTGCACGTTCACCACCGTCTGCACACAGATTTTCCCAAGCTGGACGCACATCTGCTGGAGAGCGCTTGTGATTCCATAATCGAATGTCTTCCATAAAATAGAACCGTCAAATACCTTCCACTTCTTTCCCAGGCAGAGCAGCGGAACCTTTTTCCTGATGTAGATCAGACAGAAAAGGCAGCACAGCATCTCGCTGAGCACGGTCGCAGCAGCGCTTCCCAAAACACCCCATCCAAGAATCACCACAAAAAACAGATCACCAATCACATTCAGAACCGCACTGATTATCAGAAAATAGAGAGGCACCTTGCTGTCCCCCAGCGCCCGCAGCGTATTGGAAAAGAAATTGTAAATAAAGGTAAAGATCAATCCCAGAAAAATAATTCTCAGATATCCCTTGGCGTCGCCGATAATATTCTCCGGAACCTGAAGCAGTTCCAGCAGCGGATGGGCAAACAAGATCAAAAGAACTGAAATCACCGCCGAAAATCCCAGACCTCCCAGCATCGACGTACTGATCTGCCGTTCCAGAAGATCGTAATCCTTTGCCCCGTAATGCGTGCTCATCAGGATTCCCGCGCCCATACACATTCCTGTGATAAACAGGATCACCATATTCATGATCGGTCCCGCGGTCCCAACCGCCGCAAGGGCATCGTCCCCGACGAATTTCCCCACGATCACAGAATCCGCCGCATTGTAAGTAAGCTGGAACAAATTCCCCAGCACCAGCGGGATCGTAAACCTTGTAATCTGCGGAATAATCGATCCCTTTGTCATGTCCGTAGCCATCTTCTTCTCCTCCCGTGTCTATTCCATGCTGGCAGCACCCTCACTGAACCAGCAGGGCATTTCAAGTATATGTACCGGTAACCACAGACGTTCACTGAACCATTACCAGTAACCTTATTATATCCCTCTCCCTCTTGTCTGTAAATCAATTCTCAAACACGCTCTAAGCATTTCCCTGTTTCCAACATACTATATAGCAGAGTGTCTCCGAAAGTTTCTTTCCACATTCTGCCATATTCTGCTCTGCGGGATACGGCGTCTTTCAAAAGCGCTTTTCAGACACTCTCTAAAAACCAGCAGCATCCGTTTGAAATACCCAAAACAGGATGCCGCCGGACAGAAAAGGAGGATTTTTTATGGGACTTACCAATTCCAACAAACAGATAAATCTCGACCGCATTGACTGCGACGGCACACTGAAAGTCAGCATTTCCCTTGCGGCAGCTCCGGATATCGCTTCCAATCCGACGGACATTGTCCTGGTTCTGGACCGCTCCGGCAGCATGGCGGGGACACCTCTCGCCAGTCTTAAAGCGGGCGCCAAAACATTTATCGACATCATCGATGAAGCCACGGACAGCGGACAGGACGGGCAGATTGGTTCCGGCAGCAGGATCGGCATCGTCAGCTTCTCCGGCACTGCCGCGACAGACACACAGCTGATCACTTCCGTGGACACACTGAAATCCGCTGTGGATCAGCTCACCGCCGGAGGCTCCACCAATCATGCCGATGCATTTACCCAGGCGATTCAGGTTTTTGACCCCGCTTCCACAAACGGAAAAGTGATCGTCATGTTCACCGACGGAAAAACCACCGCAGGGGCTCCGCCTTCACCGGTTGCGGCAGAAGCAAGAGCTTTGGGAATCGTTATTTACTGCATCGGACTGACCGGCGCCGACGGCATTGATATCTCCGTTCTCAACGACTGGGCTACCGATCCGGATACTTCCCATGTGGCTGTCACTCCCGACGACGCAGATCTGGAACAGCTGTTTGCGGATCTGGCGAAAAACATTTCAAAACCGGGAGCTACAAACATTGTCATCGACGAGATTATCCATCCGGATTTTGCCATCACAAATCTCGTGCCTCCAAGCAAAGGAACTGCAATGATGGTAAACGCCAACACGCTCCAGTGGAAGATTCCGGAGTTGGGAGTATCCGGCAATGAGGGCGCGCTTCTGGAATTTTATATCCGCCATATCGGCACAGCCTCCGGCACCAAGGAGATCAATGAATCCATTTCCTACAAAGACACAGAAAACAATGCCGCCACCTTCCCCTCTCCGGCAGTCACCGTAGACTGCGGCATCGTCATCCAGCCGGAAAACTGCCCATACGCAAAAGAGTTCAAGGTGGACGGATGTAAGGATTCCATTGTTGTGGATATGGGCGATGTATATCTGGAATCCCAGGGACGCATCGTTCAGATCACCGTAACCTTAAAAAATGTCTGCCCCGACAAACGTGTGGCTCTGGCGGTAATTCTGACAGAGGTGGACTGCAAAGGAAAAGAATACCAGAGGGGCATGAAGACCTTCACCATCCCCGCTCACCACAGCCCGGGATGCCGCGATATTCTGGTGAAATGTATCAAATTTGTCCTCCCGGAAGATCTCAATGTATCCGGAGGCTGCCCGCGGGGCCTGTGCAGCACGAGAAATCTCAAGGTGCGTTTTATCGCCCACAATATCGATACCGACTTCCGGTGCTGCGAATCGGTCATAACCTTCTGACCTGAGCAAAAATACAGCCGTAACAGTCCAACTGTTTGAACTGTTACGGCTGTTACGATTCCCTCAATTTTCTGATGCAATTTAATGAAGTTTCACCGCCTGCATTTCCGCTTTCACACAAAGCTCCGCTGCCTTAAATGCATGTTCCTGCGTCATCGCGTTTTCTGTGCGGTTGATACAGTCGAGAATCAACTGTCCGAAAAACGGATAGCCCACTTGCCCTGTCACCTCGTAATGAAACTCCCCGTCACCGTTCACCAGAAATACATGATTGCCTTCCTCCGTCTCTGTTCCGACATTGATATATTTGCGGAGTTCCATATATCCATCCGTTCCGAGGATAAACGTACGCCCGTCACCCCAGGTACGCAGTCCGTCCGGTGTAAGCCAGTCCACACGGAAATATTGTGTAGCCCCGTTGTCGCCCACCAACATTGCATCTCCGAAATCCTCCAGCTCCGGGTGCTTCGGATTGTTATAATTTCCCACCTGGCTGCGCACCACTTCCGCGTCTTTTGCCCCCGTATAAAACAGAAACTGTTCGATCTGATGACTGCCGATATCGCAGAGAATTCCGCCATACTTTTCTTTCTCAAAAAACCATTCCGGACGGGAGTCCTCGTTCAGTCGATGCGGTCCCATGCCCAGCACCTGGATCACTTTTCCAATGGCTCCCTGTTCAATCAGCTGTCCGGCATACACCGCCGCCTCCGAATGAATCCGTTCACTGTAATACACCATATATTTCCTTCCGGTTTTCTCCGCCATCTCTTTTGCCGCTTCCAGCTGTTCCAGCGTAGTCAGCGGAGCCTTATCCGTAAAGTAATCCTTTCCCGCCGCCATAACCCGGAGTCCAAGCGCACAACGTTCGCTGGTCACAGCTGCTCCCGCTACCAGCTTTACCTCTGGATCCTTCAGAATTTCCTCCTCCGAAACCGCCGGCTTCGCCTGCGGAAATGCCTCGCAGAATTTCCGTACCTTTTCCGGATCCGGATCATACACCCACTTCAGAGTCGCTCCGGCCTCTGTCAGTCCGTTGCACATACCGTAAATATGTCCGTGATCCAATGCCACAGCGGCAAACACAAATTCTCCAGCCTTCACCACCGGATCCGGCTTTCCTTTCGGTGTATAGTTCATTCCATCTTTTCTGTCCATGATACTTCCCCCATGTGTTCCTTCCCGTATCTTCTTTCCGTCACACTTTAATCTCCATCAGACGCCCGTCCCCTCTCAGATACTTCCGGTAAATACCGAAAAATACCACGGTGGAGAGTACCGCCGCCGTCCCGTCCGCGATCGGCTCCGCATAGAACGCAGAACTTACCGCGAAAAGAGCCGGAAGTACACAGGTAGATGCCAGATACAAACCTTTCCGGAATAATGACAGAGTCAGGGAAATTCCGGTCATTCCAAGGGCAGTCAGGCTGTCCACAAAGACATACTGAAAGCTCAGCGGTATGATCATCATCGTAAATACCCGGATGCCCCATACTGCCAGTTCCCTGTATTCCGCGTCACTGGTAAAGATCCGGACAAAGATCTCCGGCATAATTCTTGACAGAAGGAACATCAGCGTGGTAAAGCAGATACACAGCATAAGAACCCAGAACACGGTCTTCCGGATCCTTGCCGGCTGATTCGCCCCGTAATTATAGCTGATCAGAGGCTGAGAGCCTCCGGTGATTCCCAGCATCGGCGAAGTGATCAGCAGCATATAGCTCTGTACAATGGTTGCAGCGGTGATCAGCGTATCCCCGTACTCTTTTCCCCCGTAGTGCTGCAGAACCGCATTCATCACGATGATAATGACACTGTCTGTGGCGAGGATCAGAAACGGAGAAAATCCGATGGTCAGGATCCGTTTTGCAGTCGCCGGTTCCGGCCGCACGATTGTCAGAGGAATCCGCATTTTCTTTCTCCTCAGGGTGCAGAGTACGAATATGCAGGAGCTCATCTGCGCAATCACCGTCGCCACCGCTGCGCCAGCAATATTCATATGAAAACCAAAAATAAACACCGGATCCAGCACAATGTTGACCACAGCGCCGATCATTGTCGTCATCATTCCAAGCCCGGGAAATCCCTGCGCCGTGATAAAATAGTTCATTCCCATGGACAGCAGCGCAAAAAAAGTTCCCAGCGTATAGATGGTCAGGTAGGCGTTCGCATAAGGAAACGTCACCTCACTGGCGCCAAACCAGTTCAGCAGTTGATTCTTGGTCAGCAGAAACAAAACCGTCAGCACTGCCGACAGGATCAGCAGCATGGAAAAACTGTTTGCCTGGATACGCTGCGCGCTCTTTTCGTCCCCTGCTCCCAGGCGCACAGAAAAAAGCACCGATCCGCCGATTCCGACCAGCGTTCCAAACGACGACAGCAGCGTGATGATCGGTGCGCACACTCCCGCCCCCGCCAGAGAATCCGCTCCGATCACCGGAATATTTCCCACATAAATCCGGTCTACGATACTGTACAATACGTTGACAAGCTGCGCCAGCATAAACGGAACCGACGTCTTCAGCACGAGCAGCGGGATTGAGTCCCGTCCATAATCATTGGTTTTCTTCATCCTTGGTATCCCCCCCCCGATTCTTTTTTACCGCAGACCATTATAGCAGAATCACTGCCCGCACACAATCTTCCTGTTCAAGGAGCTCTTCCACTTCCTTCTCATTGAAAGAAAAATGCATCGGCTGACCATATAGTTGTTCCACAGCATCCAACTGTTCATCAAAATCCCGGGACAATGTTTTTGCCTGAACCTGAGGGATCAAATCGAGAACCGGTTCCTCCTCCGCATAATCCTGAACCGTATCCGAAAGCAGCGCCGCACTATGATCAAAAATCGGGCAGTAATGATATTTCCCATCCGGATCCAGAAGAACGGCAATATTGTGTGTATGCCGGATTTCAGCTGATTGCCCTTGGACGATTGTATTTCCTGTCCCCTGATATTTTTTTCCGATAATTCAACCATAAAAACACCTAAAATTTAGGATTTTTCATTTTTCCCCGCTGATAAACGCACTGCCCTCCTACATAGGTCTCCTCCACCGGCACCCGGTGCAGTTCCGCCGCCGGAACCTGAAACGGATTCTCCCCGAGCACAACGAAATCCGCCAGCATTCCCGGCCGGATCCTGCCTTTCTGCGCTTCCTCAAAAGACGCATAAGCTCCTTCTGACGTATAGGAATCCAGCGCCTCCTGTACATCCATCGCCTCCCGGGGAAGATACGGGCCTCCGGTTCCGTCCAGTGTCCTGCGGTTAACGGCACACTGGATGCCGGCCATCACATCCGGCTGTTCCACCGGACAGTCACTGCCGTTGGACACATGCACGCCTTTTTCCTTCAGCGTATGGAACGCATAACTGGAGGACGCCAGTTCCCTGCCCACCCGTGCTTCCACGATCCGCAGATCATAATCCAGAAAAATTGTCTGCGCATAAACATGAAGCCCAAGCTTCGCGATCCGTTCCAGCTGTTCCGGACGGGTTATCTGGCAGTGAACGATCCCATGACGATGATCCTGTCTGGGATTTTCCCGCAGTGCTTTCTCATACGCATCCAGAATCCAGTCCAGAACCCCGTCACCGATGGCGTGAATGGCAGTCTGCATCCCATTCCGGTGCGCCAGTGCCGTCAATTCCTCCAATTGATTCCGTGTCATCAGCGGAAGTCCCTGCACAGACGGCTCATCCTCATAAGGACGGCTCAGATACGCGGTGCGCGATCCCAGAGATCCATCTCCCACAATCTTCAACGGTCCGATCCGGAAGAAAGCGCTTCCGGTTCCCGTATTCCATCCGGCATCCAGAAACCGCCGCAGTTCCTGCAGATCTGTAAACTGAGCCTGTTCATTGACCCGCACCGTCAGTTCCCCCTTCTTTTCCAGCTCCTGATACGCCCGGATCACTTGTTCATAAGGAACCGGCAGCGTCATAAGATCATCGGTCTGGCAGGAAGTCACGCCGTATGCGTTGAGTTTCTTTACCGCGCGCCGCATCATCTCCCCCATCTGATCCAGAGACGGCGCAGGGATCCGGCGGAACACATATTCCACCGCATTCTCGCGGAAAATCCCGTTGAGCTCTCCGTCCGGATCTTTCTCAAAAAATCCGCCCTCCGGCTGCTGCGTTTCTTTTGTAATGCCCATCAGTTCCAGCGCTCTGGAATTGACCACGCAGCAATGCCCACAGGCACGGATGATGCAGATCGGACGCACCCGGGAAACCTGATCCAGATCCCAGCGGGTCGGAAACCTGCGTCCGTCCGTAAAGTAATCCTGATTCCATCCGCGCCCCATCAGCCAACGCTCCTCCGCGCCCGGCTCTCCGTTCTGTCCTTCCCGGCCGAAAGTCCGGAGATATTCCAGCATCTCCCGCAGGGACGACGTATGTTCCGAGAGTCCCGCCATACTCAGCGTATAGCCATAGTTCAGCAGATGCATGTGAGAATCATTGAACCCCACACAGACAAACTTTCCACCGAGGTCCACTTTTTTCGTATCGTTATCCACAAATCTCTCCAGATCCTCCCGATTTCCCACAGCGAGAAAACGGTCCCCTTCCACAACAAAGGCAGATGCCAGCGGAAGCCGTCCTGTATAAACCTGTCCATGGTAATAAAGTGTTTTCATCTTTGTCACGCTCCGTATCTCCGAATATTTTTTCAAACACACTCTGCAACGTTCCCGGAAAATGCTGAACGCTGCAGGTACAAAAAACCGGGGAGACCCGTTCACCGAGCTCCCCGGTTCTTACTGTTCTTTTCTTATCCCGCAACAGTTTCCCCAGCTGAACTGCTACCTTATCTCGTCAGGTTCTGTACGAACTCTTTCTCCACCTCTGCCTGGTATTCCCCGGCAAAGGTTCCCTCCCGGAATTTATCCAGCGCATGGGTCCGAAACTCCTCCCAGGATTCTTTTTCTTTCCATACCATGATCGGATAGAAGAATATCTCCTCTGTTTTTGCCGCTCTCTGGTCAATGGGAGCATCCCCGACCATCATCACATGATCCTTCTGGTATCCGTACTCCAAAAGTTTTTCGATGCAGTACTCCTTGCTTCCGGTCTCCTGCGTCAGCACCAGACCGACATGTTTCAGCAGATCGTAATATTCCCATTCTTCCACGATCTCGGTTCTGTTTGCGGCAGTGACGATCACGATATCCGCAAACTGCTCCGCAGCCTCCAGCGCTTCTCTTACGCCTTCAAACGGCTGCTTGTTCTTTTCGGAAATCATTTTTAGGGAACCGTTGACCAGTTCCGACCATTCCAGCGCTTTCTTCAGCGCCGGACTGCCCGTCCGCTCCACCTCTCTGCGCAGACTTTCTGTGGAGAGCTCCTTTGTGGTCTTGACCCAGGTGAGCAGACTGTCCAGATCCTCCACACGCTTATAATTCTCATTGACATCCACCAGGATTTTCGCCAACGCCTCAAAACGGTTGATCCCCCGATCCATGCTGTACAGACTGATTTCTCTCCACCGGCGCATGATCGCATCCCGGTACTCCCCGAGATCCCATTCATATACCATGCAGGGAGCAAGGCTTTTTCTGTGCTTGATTTCCATGGTGTTCATCGCACATCCGTCGGAATCGATACAGATCAGATAATCATGTCTGCGCCTGTACCCCGCAAATACATTTTCCATTTCCTTCTCCTCCTTTCTGTTCCGCGGTTCCCGCCCCAGAGCATATTTGAAAACCGCAGACGTCGTTCTTCATTACTTTTCATTATACCCCTGTATCTTGCGGTTTGCAAACCGAATGTTGCGCTTCTATGACAGTTCCGTGCCGCGTTTCTTTCTTCTCCATCCATCCCACAACGGGCATAAGATAAGAAGACTGATACCTGCCGCCGTCATTGCCTGCCCTGCTTTTTGTCCGGGCGCAGAAAATCTCAGTTCGATCTGATGTGTTCCGCTGGAGATCTTCGCTCCTGCGAACGCGGTATTCACCTTCTCCACCGGAACTTCCTTGCCGTCCACCAGAATCTGCAGCCCATTCTGATAAGGAATGGAGGTCACAAAATATCCGTCCTCCTCCGCCTCAAGGCTGCAGTTCATAAGCGCACCGTCCTGTGTCTCCTCAAAGACAACCGGCGCCGCATCCTCTTTGACCAGAGCGTCCACCGGATACTCGTACCATTTGAAATCAGACAATTCAAAATTCCCCTTTGAAATTTCGATCTTCAACTGTTCCAGGCTTTCTCCCTCCGGCACCGTCAGGTAATAGGTAAATCTGGAATTCTGATTCGGATAGGAAGCATGAGCAGATGAGAGTCTGTTTCTGACCCCATTCACATCTATGGTCACTCTTCCTCCATCTTCACTGGCAACACAGAATTCCAGGATCACAATGCGGTCCTGCACCGGCTCATCCAGCGTCAGTGTCACTTTCCCGGACTTCGCAGCGTTCACTGCCACCCTGCCGTCCTGCCTCTGAACTTCCATGTCCTGGGAGGTTTCGATTTTGGAAAACAACGGTGTCTTTTCTTCCATTTTGGAATCTTCCAGACCGCCTTTCCGGGAATCACAGGTTTCCCCTTCCGGAATCCCCATGCTGCTGCCTGTTTCTTGACCGGCATCTTCGCCTACTACCGTATTGTGCACCAGCGCTTCCACATTCTCCGGAAATTCCAGTTCCGAAAACTGCTCTTCACTCATGGTTTCCGTACTGAAGTAAGCGATCGGAAGGACATTCTCATTTTCCGCAAGAACAGAGTTCCCTTTCTGTGCCCTGATCTCATACCCCACCGGAACCTTATCTTCTGTGGTCTGGAGATATTTGACACCCATCAGATATTCCTGAAATGGATTGATCTCACACAGCATTGCGACTCTGTTGTTGATCCGCACCGGCATACGCATAATATTGTAAAACCAGTTGGAATATTCCTCATTGCTGATGGAGGAATACATGGTCGAGGATTTCTGACCGGAATACAGCAGACGGTTGGAGGAGATCAACGGCTCCTCCATTCCGTCCATTCTTGCCCACGGATCTTTGGCAACCGCCTCTGCCTCTTCCTCTGTAAAAGGACTGACCCACTTTCCTTCCGACACAAAATGATCCTGCCGTGCCGTGTAAACCGAACAGATGAACGGCGCAATCAGCAGTAAGGAATAGATACGCCTCCGGTTATAAAAAGGTATCAGGCAAAGCACCATCACCAGCAGCACAGCATCCAGCAGTACGCCGGAATAATATTCCGAACCCGCCAGTTTCGCCGATACCACTGCAATTCCTCCAAAGAAAAGCTCCGGCCAGATACGAATCTTCCATTGCTTTCTCTGAATCATCTGCAGGACTTCTGTTGCCTGCAGCACCACCAGCGGGAGCAGCGGCATCAGAATCTTGACCCGCGCATAGAGCATTCCATTCAGAAAATAGGAGACAACGGGCAGCAGTACCGCCGCCAGCAATACAATACTCCGCTTTCTCAGCCGCCGGATCGCCAGTCCCGCCAGCAAAGCATACAGGGCAAACAAGGTCAGTCCGATTCCATATGGATCGTACAGAAGCCCCTTCAGCGAAAAATCCGGGTGAAAAAGCTCTGCAATCGCCGTCCCCGCTCCCTGTCTTTTGTGCTCCAGCAGAACAAGAGCGGTGGGCAGTAACAGTGCGCCTGCCATGCCGATCGCAATCGCGGCAGAACGCAGATATACAAACCACTTTTTCCTGTCCCTGGTCAGTTCGTACATTCTCCACGTCATAAGCGCAAGAACCGTAATGGAATAATAGAAACTGTTATAAATCACCAGCGTGAGCATAATCGTAAACAGTGTATACTTTCCTTTTTCCACCAGCTTCGGCAAAAGGAGAAGCGCAAGCAGTTCGTAAGGCATATAATTGACAAACATGACCTGCCGGTGAGCCTGAAAAAAGCACCCCGCCGTCATCAGAAAGGTACTGCCGATAAATGCCATAAACGGCTCCATACGGTTCTGTATGAGAAAACAGTAGCAGAGCAGACCGGAAGCCAGCACACAGACCAACATGGAAAAGATCAGAATATAGATCATCGGAACCTGCGGCAGAAGACATCCGATCAGAACATCCGGGCGCAGATACCCGTAGTAGGCAAATTCATAAGCATTGCTTCCCCCTCCAAGCCACAGAAAATCCGGAAAGATCGTTCCCTGGGAAAGACAGGAATCTCTCAGAGTTTCTGCCAGCTCCGCATGCTGGCTCATCCAATCCGTATTGGATCCGAAGACCGATCCCTCCGGCACAAATAAATAAATCAGAACAAAAAACATGGCTGTCAGCACAAGCAGATAATACTTATGTTTTTTCAGTTCCAGTTTCATTTTTTTCCTCCTCAAATCCTTTTTACAGATGATCAAAACACATCCGTTCAGATCTCTGCGCGATTACATCAGATCTCATACTATAATCATAATTGTATTTCCTTAAAATCATACCGAAAGATTTCCAAATTTTCCCAAAAGAAATTCCGGATTTTCCTTACGATTTTCTTACATCATCAACGGAGGCTTTTGGAATCCCCGCAAAACAAGATTTTTTTCGAAAGAAAAAGAGTCGTGTACGAATGTAAATTCGCCCCACGACTCTTTTTATTATGTATTCTTTACTCTTTACAATATTCTCTTATCAAACAAGACGACGTACTGCAAGGATGGTGCGATATGCTGCGTTGCCGCTGATCTTGATACCATCTTTGGCATTGCTTGCATGTACGATCTGACCGCCGCCCATATAGATTGCAACATGTCCGTCATAGCAGATGATATCGCCCGGCTGAGCTTCCGCATAAGATACGCCTCTTCCGACAGATCTCATCGCTGAGGAGGAATGCGGCAGGCTGTATCCGAAGTGTGCATAAACACTCATGATAAATCCGGAACAATCTGCTCCGTTTGTAAGGCTTGTACCGCCCCATACATACGGATTACCTACAAACTGTACTGCGTAATCCACAACAGCCTGTCCCGTTGCGCTTCCGGAATAATTGGAAGATCCCTGATCCTCAGAGGTATCCTCTGCTTCCTCGCTGCTGCTACTGCTGCCACTGTTGCTGCTGGAACTGGACTCCTGACGGCTGGAAGACGAACCGCTGGAAGACTGCTGAGCTGATCTGCTGCTTTCTTCCGCCTGTCTTGCAGCCTCTGCCTGTCTCTCGGCTTCCGCCTGTCTCTCTGCCTCTGCCTGTCTTGCAGCTTCCTCTGCTGCCTGCTGCTCCTGAATTGCCTGAATCTGTGCGTTCTGCTCTGCGATCAGGTTCTCATACTCCGCTGCTTTTGCCTGCATGTCCGCAAGCTGTGCATCGTAATCTGCGGAGGTCGCTTTCTTTTCAGCGAGCATAGTCTGCAGTTCTGCCTGCTGAGCTTCCTGCTCGGCCTCGCTTGCCTCCAGCTCTGCCTTCTCAGATTCGAGCTGCTCACTGTAATCGCTTACCTGCTGTGTAACAGCCATATATTTTTCCAGACTCTCGCGGTCGTAATCATACATCTTCTGTGTGTACTCCGCCTGGTTCAGGATATCGGACAGATCCTCGCCGGAAAGAAGCAGGGACGCCCATGCGGTGTTTCCGCCATTCTCGTACAGATACTGAATTCTGTCTTTCAGAGCCTCATACTGCTCTGCCTGATCCTGCTGTGCCTCTTCCAGCTTCTTCTGTGTCTCCTCGATCTCTGTCTGCTTGTTCGCAATATCTGTTTTCAGAGACTCTACGGCAGCCATTGTCACAACCAGCTGTGCATCCAGTTCTCCAATCTGGCTTGTGATCGCCTGTTTCTGCTGCTCCAGATTGTTGATGGTACCCTGTGTCTCGTTTAACTGCGCGGTCGTCTGTGCTTTCTGCTGTTCCAGTTCATCCGTTGTTTTTGCCGCACTGACGGTCATTACCTGAGCACTGCCGATCATTACTGTCAGCATCAAAGCAAGGATTTTCTTTCTCATTATCGTTATTCACTCCCGTTATACTACTTATTAATAAATGTTATATTTTTTGTAACATTTCTGAAATACTTTTTTCAATTCCACTACATAATAGCACAATTTGGGAAAGCTTGCAACCATCAATCTGTGTTTTTATTATGAACAATTCGTGAATAGATGCGGACGAAAGCAGGCAGGGGCAGATGGTATGGGTGTACGGCGGGCGGCTGCCCCTGTCTGCTTTCTGTGTGTTGGCGGCGTGAGATACGTGGCTTTTACGTTTTCTTTGGATTGGCTGCGGTAAGTAATACTGCTTGCTGTTGGCTGCAAGTGGATGATTCTTTTATTCTAATAGTTGGAAACAGTTTCTTCTATAAATATATCTATATATATCTATAGTGTTTATTGCATTTTGGAGCGTTATTTTGTTTGTTCTTCTTTCTCTGTGATTTCTATTTCCAGTTGTTTCAGGTTTCCGGTGTCTTTGAGAAGTTTGGTTCCCTGGAGGGTGATTTTGTTGGTTTTGAATTGTTCGGTTATTTGCTGGTTTTGGTCTTCGTTGAAGTTCTGCATCTGGGAGGTGTCGGTGGTCAGGGCGATGGCGTCTTCCTGGATTCCGAGGACTGTGGTTTTTCCTCCTTTGAATTCTTCGTTTTTTATTTTTTCCAGTTCTTCTGTCAGGATTTCTTCATATTTATTTTCTGCGCTGATCACAACTGCGGTGGATTTCAGGCTTTCGTCTGTCACGATGCCGATGACTTTTCCGCCTGTGGTCTCTGCGGCCTTTCTTACGATGGGCTCAAAACTGCTTCCATCTGTGAAGATCGCCTGGCATCCGTTCTGGTATTTCTGCTGAACTTCTGTCAGGAATTCCGGAGATACGGCGTCGGTTCCCCGTTCTTCGTACTGGATCCGGACTGCTCCTTTTTCCAGTTCCATTTCTGCAGCCGCCGTCTGTGCTCCCTGTAAAAATCCGGCGCCGTATTCTTTTGCTCTTTCCTCATCGGCGCCTCCATAATAGGCGAGGCTGGTATATCCTTCCTTTACCGCCGCATACCCTGCAAGGAATCCCGCCTCCTCATTCTCAAAGAGGATGCATCTGGTATTTCCCCGCAGTCTCGCTCTTTCGCTTTTCTCCGCATGAGGTTCTCCGTCAAACATCAGAAACCGGACATCCCGGTATTCTCTCTGTGCCTCATATACCGCCGCTTCTGCCGCTTCCCCATGGCAGATGATCACTTCTGCGCCTTTTTCCACAGCCTCGTCCATCGCCTGTTCCAGGGCTGCCCCGCTCTCATCTTCCGGTATGTAATAACCAGTCCGTTCTCCGGATGTTTCTCCATATGCCTGCACTGCCTGCCAGATGGCCTGATTGACTCCCAGGTCATCGACATTTTCCCCGTCGGTGACAACTGCGATCGTTACCGGAGGCTCTTCTTCCTTCCCACAGCCTCCAAGTGCCAAAAGCACAGCCGCTGCGAGGCACAGGCAAATCGCCTTTTTCTTCATATTATATATCCCTTGATCCTTCGCTTTTTCTTTTGTATCCATTCCTTCCGCAGGTTTTCTTACGGTTCGATCAGACCCGCCGACTGAAAAATGGATACTGCACTGCTGGTTCCCAGACGGTCCGCCCCTGCTTCCAGAAATGCCTCCATATCTTCCACGCTCCGGATTCCACCGGCAGCTTTGATCCGGACATTTTCTCCGATATGCTCACGGAACAACTGAACATCCGCAAGCTGCGCTCCCTTCGTGCCAAATCCGGTGGATGTTTTGATATAATCCGCTCCTGCCCTGGTCACACAGCCGCACAGGAGGATCTTCTCCTCTTCTGTCAGATAACAGGTTTCAACAATGACTTTCAGAATCCGGTCGCCCACCGCGCGCTTCAGCACACGGATCTCCTCTTCCACGCGGTCAAAAAATCCGTTTTTTACATCAGTGAGATTGATCACCATGTCAATCTCCTCTGCTCCGTCCAGCAATGCCTGCTCCGTCTCCGCCAGCTTCGCCTGCGTCACGCTGTATCCCAGAGGGAATCCGATCACCGTACAAATCGTCAGTCTGTCCCCGTAAACTTCCTTCACCCGTTTCACATAACACGGTGGGATGCATACAGAGGCCGTGCCGTACCGGATCGCCTCATCACATAACTTCTCGATCTCTTCCCATGCAGCCACCGCTTTCAGCTGCGTATGATCCACATGCTTCAATATTTCCATTGCGTCCATCTCTATCTCCATCTTTCTAAAAGGTAATTTTCAAACACACTTTAGTATAATCGAAATTCCAAAGAAAGAAAAGTCATTTCCTGTTACAATTTTATTTCATCCGTAACCGTTCAGCCCGCAAAGCGTTTTCTCTTATCCGCCAAACGGCAGTGGAAAAATCTCCCGCAGCGTATACAGCTGATAATCCACTTCATTTTTTCCAAGAACGATCACAAAATCCGGAGAACAGAATTCCTCCATCACCTGCCGGCAGATTCCGCAGGGCGGACACGGTTCCAAATCGACTGCATCCTTTTTGCCGCCTGCCACTGCGATCGCCCGGAAGGACCGTTTCCCCTCCGATACCGCCTTGAAAAACGCGGTGCGTTCTGCACAATTTGCCGCTCCGTAAGAAGCGTTTTCCACATTGCACCCGGTATAAACGCTTCCGTCTGTGCATAACAAAGCCGCTCCTACCTGAAACTGCGAATAAGGAGCGTATGCCATCTTTCTTGCCTTCATTGCCTCTTCCATCAGATATCCGTAATCCATAAGCCTGTTCCTCCTTTTCTTTCTGTTCTTATTGTACCAGAATACAGCGGTATCCCGCCAGAGCGTGTTTCAATATTCCTTGTAACAGTTCCGCTTACTGGACTGTTACCATTCCCTTCCCAACACGCCGAAAAAAAGAGGATCCCCAACACGTTTCCATGTCAGAAATCCTCTTTTGCTGTTTTTTACTCTCCAAACAGATCCGCAAGAATCTGTGCCGGTGTCATATTCCGGTAGCCGTCCGGATCTGCAAGTACCGAACTGCTCCAGGTAAAGTGATTGACGCCTGTCATATAACTCTTGCTCGCGATTTTGTTTCCATATCGCCCATATCCAACGGGATAGTATTTGCTCATATACTGTTTTGCCAGCCGAATCGCTTCGCTGTTTGTGCTTCCGCCGGATGATACGGTACCGCTGATCTGAACATACGGCGGAGTCGCGTGCATGATGACTGCACTTCCGTCGCTGCATTGTCCGATCACGATCCATACATGGCCGCTCATGCTGACCACGTCACCCGTCTGAAACTTCATCGAGGTATCGTTTTCCCGATAAGAGCCCCAGCCTTTCTGATAGTAATATCTTGGCGTAATTGTGGACGTTGTCGTTGCCCAGTCCTCCATAACCTGATGAACCGCCCAGCCTACATAGCCGGAACAGTCAAGTCCATTGCCGTACTCATAACGGTGCTGGGTGTAGTTATAATTCTTATCCTGAGAATTAAAGAATTTTTCCCACTGGGGATTGACCCCATAACGGGTCGCATCGGCATCGTCATGGCCTCCGCCCCAGATATACAGAGTATTTCCTACCGGAAGAAGAGCATTTTTCAGGAAATTCTTTACGGTTTTGACTCCAACCTCCGCATCTACGTCTTGTTCTACCAGATGCCCCTGGGAATCAAACACATAGCTCACCCCGTCAATCACACAGGGGATGTTCATGGCAGCGCCCCAGTCACGGAAATAATAGGTATAGCCGTCCAGCTCATACCAGCCTCTTGCCATCTTGCAGTCGCTCTCAAAATAATAGGTATTCTCCCCATCGTAGAACAGGATGTCATGGAGCGCACCGCCCCAGTCGCGCAGATAATACCAGTCATTTCCTTCCTTATACCATTCTGCGGACTTCATGGTTCCGTCGGCATTCATGTAATACAAGTCGATGCCGTCTTTCAGCCACTGTCCCTGTACACGTGAACCATCCGCATTGATATAATAGTAGACATCTCCCAGTTTCAGCCAGCCTTTTTGAAGATACAGCGCATACTGGTCATCGTAGTAATAAAACTTGTCCCCTTCCTGGGTCCATCCTTTGACAAGGGTTCCGTCGCTGTTTGCCTTATACCACTGATTGCCCACCTGGAACTTCATATCATACATCATGCCGCCCCAGCCGCGGAAATAATATCGGTTTCCTTCATAAGTGTAAAACTGGTCATGCAGCATTCCGCCCCAGTCGCGCAGATAGTACCAGTCGATACCATCCTGAAACCATTCTGCGGATTTCATGGTGCCATCATCATTCATGTAGTACCAGTCGTTTCCATCTTTCAGCCACTGTCCCTGCACACGGGAGCCGTCCGCATTCAGATAGTAATACGTTCCATTCAGGTTCAGCCAGCCTTTTTTTCTGTAGATACCTCCATCCGTCTGCTGGTAATAGTATTTCCCATCGATCAGAAGCCATCCGCCGCTGCTGACAACTCCCTTGCTGTCTGCCGTATACCATTTGCCGTTCACCTGGAAGGAAGCACTATACATCATGCCGCCCCAGCCACGGAAATAATACGTATTTCCATTGTATGTGAAGAACTGGTCATGCAGCATTCCGCCCCAGTCGCGCAGATAATATGTATCAATTCCATCCCGGAACCACTCTGCAGACTTCATCGTTCCGTCGTCATTGAAATAATACCAGTCGTTCCCGTCCTTGAACCACTGTCCCCGAACCATCGTTCCGTCGTCCAGGTAATAATAATATTTCCCGTTGACCAGATTCCAGCCCGGTGTGAAATCCATCGGCTGTACCGGATCCGTTGGCTCCGGCGTTGCCGCTGTGTCCGGTGTCTCGGTGGAGGGTTCCGGTGCTTCTGTCGCCGTCGGTGTCTCGGTGGGACTTTCCGGTGCTTCTGCTGCCGGCGTCTCAGTGGGACTTTCCGGTGCTTCTGCTGCCGGCGTCTCAGTGGGACTTTCCGGTGCTCCTGCTGCCGGCGTCTCAGTGGGACTTTCCGGTGCTCCTGCTGCTGCCGCTGAAGGACTCGGCGCTGCAGCCGTTTTGGGAACTGCCGTATTCTGCTCCGGAAGCGGAGTATCTGCCGGACTCTTCTCCGATAGCTCTCTCTCCGCAGAAACGGAAACTACCGTGGATGAACTGCTCTGCATATCACCTGCACCAAAAGCCGGTACCGCTGCAGACAGAAAAATCGCCGCAGCGACAGACAATATGCCTCCCGCAAATAGCTTATTCAGTTTTTTGTTTCTCATTCGTTACTCCCTTTTCTTCTCTCTACTCCTTTTCTCCCAGAACTGATTTTCATTGTACAAAGTCCAGTATAGACCGTTTCCACGGAAGTTTCAACAAAAAAGCTAAAAAAACTATTTTTTTCCAATACTAAAGTATTATTCAAATGTATACTAAAAAAAGCGTCCTCTGAATATTATCCTCTCTCCGGCGCTCGGTTGACCTGATAAATTCCGATACACACCAGCACCAGCGCCACAAGCCCCTGAAAACTGAATGCCTGATTTTTTTCATTTAATATCAGCGCCGACAGCACCACCCCGCAGACAGGATTCATAAAACCGAAGACCGAGACCTTGCTGACCGGATTGAATTTCAGCAGAATGCTCCAAAGCGTATAGGCCACCGCGGAGATCATCGCCATATAGAGCAAAAGTCCTGTGGATGCCACGGTAAAGCCATGGACTCTGCCGCCCATTGCCAGACCGCAGACGGTCAGCACAATCCCTCCCAGCAGGAACTGATAACCGCTGAGAGCCACCGGATCTTCCCTGGCAGAATATTTTTTCACCAGTACAGAGGAAAAAGCATAGGCAAGCGCTGAAAACAGGATAAATCCTTCTCCTGTCAGACGCAGTCCTCCTTCCATTCCTATGCCGGTCAGATTGATGATCACTACTCCGGCAAATCCCAGAATACATCCGGTGACCTTCGGTACAGTCAGCTTTTCATAATGAAACAGCAGGCTGGCGATCAGGATGGAAAAAAATACGTTGGACGCCACCAGGATCGAAGATTTCACTCCCGTCGTATTGGCAAGTCCCACATAAAAAAAGAGGTACTGGAGAACCGTCTGCACCATCGCAAGCTTTCCTACCATTCCAAGAGAACGCTTCTTGGGACACAGAAACTTTCTGTTCACGATACTTCCGATCCCGATGACCAGGACACCCGCCAGAGCAAAGCGCATTCCCGCGAATACGATCTGGCTTGCCACATCCTCCGACGCGATGGAAAACAACTCATACCCTACCTTTACACATGGAAACGCGCTGCCCCACAACGCACAGCATAAAAACGCCGTCAGACATACCACCCAGGTTCTGGTCAGCAAATTTGTTTGTTTCTGATTCACACTTCTTTCCTTCCTTTCTGTTCTCTGTCTCCGGAGAACATCTGAAAATTGCTTCCCCGCAAAATGGTGCGTACCGATTGCAGAAATAAATTTTCAAACACGCTCCGGCACTCAAATACCCCGCAGCAAGCTGCGGGGTATCAAATTAGTTGCCAGACGGGAATTTCCTACAACAAGTCAGGACTTCCCGCCGCAGCAGTCTTATTCAGTATATGACTGATCTCCAAACCCTTTTAGAACAGTCCGGAAATCTTTCCGTTCTCATCAACATCGATGCGAACTGCAGCCGGAACTTTCGGCAGACCCGGCATAGTCATGATCTCGCCGGTCAGAGCTACGATAAAGCCTGCGCCTGCGGAAATCTTCAGGTTGCGTACCGTTACTTCGAAATCGGTCGGAGCGCCCAGCTTTGTCTGGTCGTCGGTCAGGCTGTACTGTGTCTTCGCAACACAGATCGGGCAGTTGCCGAATCCCAGGTCTTCCAGCTGTTTTGCCTGCTTCTGTGCGTTTGCAGTCAGAACAACTCTCTTTCCGCCGTATACTTTCTGTACGATCTGGTTCAGTTTATCCTCAATGCTGCCTTCCAGCTCGTAGGAATAGGTAAATCCATCGTTCGGCTCTTCGCACAGACGAATGACTTCCTCTGCCAGAGCGATGCCGCCTTCGCCGCCCTTCGCCCATACTTCAGACAGCGCAACGTTTACGCCCAGTTCTTTACATTTTGCTTCTACCAGATCAAGCTCTGCCTTGGTATCGGTCGGGAATGCATTGATCGCAACAACACACGGCAGATGGTATACGTTTCTGATATTGCTTACATGTTTCAGCAGGTTCGGCATACCTTTTTCCAGCGCCTCAAGGTTCTCATTGTTCAGCTCCGCTTTCGGAACGCCGCCATTGTATTTCAGCGCTCTTACGGTCGCTACGATAACAACTGCATTCGGTTTCAGGCCTGCCATACGGCATTTGATATCCAGGAACTTCTCAGCGCCCAGATCTGCGCCGAATCCAGCCTCGGTGATCGCATAATCGCCAAGTTTCAGAGCCATCTTTGTGGCTGTTACAGAGTTACATCCGTGAGCGATATTTGCGAATGGTCCGCCGTGTACGATCGCCGGTACATGCTCCAGAGTCTGTACCAGGTTTGGTTTCAGAGCATCTTTCAGCAGTGCGCACATTGCGCCTTCTGCGTGAAGGTCACCTGCGGTAACCGGTTTCTGCTCGGAAACTTTTCCGTAAGTATATCCGATGATAATTCTGGACAGTCTTTCTTTCAGATCCTTGATATCGTTTGCCAGACACAGAACAGCCATGATCTCGGAAGCAACAGTGATATCATATCCGTCTTCTCTCGGCATTCCGTTGGTTCTTCCGCCAAGTCCGTCTACCACATTTCGAAGCTGACGGTCGTTCATATCCACACATCTTCTCCATGTGATCTTACGCGGGTCGATGTTCAGCTCATTGCCCTGGAAAATATGGTTATCAATCATCGCTGCCAGCAGGTTGTTTGCCGCGCCGATCGCATGGAAGTCACCGGTGAAATGCAGGTTGATGTCTTCCATAGGAACAACCTGTGCGTATCCGCCGCCGGCTGCACCGCCCTTAACGCCGAATACCGGTCCAAGGGATGGCTCACGAAGCGCTACCATAACGTTCTTTCCAAGCTTCTGCATAGCGTCTGCCAGACCTACGGTGGTCGTGGTCTTTCCTTCTCCTGCCGGAGTCGGGTTGATCGCTGTTACCAGAATCAGTTTTCCGTCCTTTTTATCTGTCTTCTTCAGGAAATTGTAATCGATCTTCGCTTTGTACTTTCCGTACTGCTCCAGGTATTCCTCGTCAATACCTGCTTTCTCCGCGATTTTGGTAATCGGCTCCATGGTACATTCCTGTGCAATTTCAATGTCTGATTTGTAGCCCATAGTTATCCTTCTCCTTTCATTGTCCGCTTTAATGACGAAAAAAATAGCAACAAATGTAAAGCTGTTACACTTGTTGCCCAGACGGTCGGCATTTTCTGAGATTCTGCCTCCCCCAGTGGTTTTTCCACGTTATTTCCGTCAGTCAACAGAACTCCTTTGTTATGAGGTCATTTTATCACACCTAGTCAAATGTTTCAATTAATAAATAAAAATTTAACAATTTTTAGGCAACATGTGAAAACATTCTCTGAATCTTTGTCTATTTTGAAACTGGTATAAGTCACGGAAAAATAAATATCTGGCCAGATGGCGCAGAATGCTTCTTGATTTTCTGAATGGAAATTAGTTTATTTTGATGAAAATAGCAGATTTTTTTGTCTGTTATGCACAAGTTGTTGATGTTTTACGTTCAGTTATGGTATACTTATAGATACATAACAACCGCAGTTTTGCCTGATGACAGCTGCGGATTAACGATGAAAGGAGTGTATCTATCATATGGAACAAAAGCAGATTGTCGCCCGCACGAAAGGTGTGCTGGAAGTGGACGGCCTGCGTTTTAAGGATCTGGATGGTACCGGTGAACTGAAACCTTATGAGGATTGGCGTCTTTCGCCGGAAGAACGTGCCTTCTCCTTGTCGGACGTATGACCGACGAGGAGAAGGCAGGCATGCTGATCATCAACAGCCAGCCGATGGGTATCTCTTCCAAGCCCGGACAGCCTACCAGCCATAACGGTGTTCTCGCCGAGGCCCACGAAGAAGTTATGATGCGCGGTCATAAAAATATGCAGTATCCGACCACCTACAAGCTCGCCACCCGCCACATCCGCCACTTTATTGTCCGTGAAAACGCTTCCGCCAGCCAGCTGGCTGAGTGGGTAAATGCGATGCAGGAAGTGTGTGAGGGCACACGGCTGGGTATCCCCTGCCTGGTTACCGCAAATTCGAAAAATGAAAGCTCGGATGTACATTACAGCGCCGAGGAGGAAAACAATAAGTTTACAACGTTCCCCGGTACCCTGGGACTTGCCGCTTCCAGAGATATGGATCTGATCGACCGGTTTGCCCAGATTGTCCATGACGAGTTTTATGCGGCAAATATCCGCAAAGGTTACATGTACATGGCGGACTGTGCCACAGATCCCCGCTGGTTCCGTACCTACGGTACGTTCGGCGAGGAACCGGAACTGATCAGTGAGATCATCACACGTGTGATCCGCGGGATTCAGGGAGAGCAGGTGGATGAAAACAGCATCGCTCTTACCACGATGCAGATATCGCACTCCTGCTCCTGAAACCTGCCAGCGGCAGCTATTTCGCTGCAACGGAAGGGTATCTGGAACTGAATCTGTGCAAGGAAACAGGAATTGATGTAGAACATATCCGCGCGATCCGCGATGCAGTGCCCCAGGTCATCCTGCATGTCAATCTGAACCTGCCGTATCTGCTTGCCAATGTGGAACCGCTGGCAGATGCCATCACGGTAGGATTTGACACCTTCTCCAAGGCGGCGATCGATGTCATCAGCGGCGCAGCGGAACCGACAGGACGGATGCCGATCACCCTGCCCGGCAGCGACGCAGCCATCGCGGTCGACGAGAACGGCGTGTGCGCAAGCCCCAACGATGTACCTGGTTATGACAAGGCAAAATATATGAAAGACGGCCTTACTTATGCATACCGGGACAGCGACGGCAACGAATACCTGTACGGCTTCGGCCTTACTTATTAAAAACTCACCTGACAAAAGCAAAGGAGGAATCATTGAATGGTAGATTTAAAAGCAAAACCGTATTACCTTTCTGACGAAGACATCAAATGGGTGGAGGACACCATCGCAGGAATGACCGACGAGGAAAAAGTCGGACAGCTGTTTGTAAACATGGTAACCGATTTTACTCCGGAAGGAATCAAGAAAGTGGCTGACACTTATCATCCGGGCGCACTCCGTTACCACAACAAATCCGCAGAAGAACTCTGGGATATGGTAAACACCTTCCAGAACTGCAGCAAAATCCCGCTTCTGGTCGCTTCCAACTGTGAGGCCGGCGGAAACGGCGGCGTCGGCGGCGGTACCGGCGTATCCTGCGGCGCAGCGACAGCAGCTTCCCGCAATCCTGACGTTGCATACAAGGCTGCAAAAGTCGGCGGCACCGAGGCGATGGCGATCGGCTCCAACTGGAATTTCGCTCCGATCGTTGACCTTCTGCAGAACTGGCGCAACACCATCGTACAGACACGTTCTTTCTGTGCAGATCCGGACCGCACCATCGAGTATGCAAAAGCGTTCATCAAAGGTACCGAAGAATGCGACATGGCTACCACCATCAAACACTTCCCGGGTGACGGAACCGAGGAAAACGACCAGCATCTGATGATGGGCGTCAACGATCTGGACTGCGACACCTGGATGGAGACATTCGGAAAGGTATACAAAGAGCTGATCGACGCAGGCGTTAAGACCATTATGGCAGGCCACATCGCTCAGCCGGCATGGCAG
>CABUPZ010000025.1 GCA_902493585.1 uncultured Fusicatenibacter sp.
CGGTTCAAACCATTTTCCCAGAGCCTTCCTGCTTCCCAGCTCCACCTGCTCCCTCGCATATCCTTTCGGACAGATCCAGAAAAACATCACAGCTGCCAGAAGTGCCCCCAGCGGGATAATATAAATAGACACCGCGTCCATCCACGCTCCAACCGCATCCCCATTTTCTATAAAGATGCCGATCAGCGCGGTTACAAATGCCACGATTCCCACCGCAGCCGTCCTTGGCAGACGCATCTGCATCTGGAGCGCCTCGATGGGCGTTTCAAACAGATTCATCAGCGAAGTGATCGCCGCAAACAGAACCGCAAGAAAGAAGATTACCGCAAACACCTCTCCCAGAGGCATCTGCTGAAAGACCGCCGGAAGAGCGATAAACATCAGCGGCGGTCCGCTGGCAACGTCCAGTCCAAAAGCAAAGACCGCCGGTATCACGACAATTCCTGCCAGCAACGCGGCACAGGTATCAAAAAACGCGACGTTTCTCGCACATTCCCGGACATCCACATCTTTTTTCAGATAACTTCCGTACACCAGGGTTCCGGAACCTGCCAGGGAAAGGGAAAAGAATGCCTGTCCGAGTGCATAAACCCAGGTCTGCACATTTCCAAGCTGTTTCCAGTCCGGAATAAACAGATAACGATATCCTTCCACTGCTCCGGGAAGCGTTGCCACGCGAACCATCAAAATCAGAAAAAACACAAAAAACAACGGCATCATGATCTTGTTCATTTTTTCGATTCCACGGGAAACCCCAAGGAGCATGATCCCGAACGTAAGCGCCAACCCAAGCATATGCCATCCGATGCTCCCGAAATCCACCGCCAGAGCCCCGAAATATGCGCCCATATCCTCCACCTTTCCAAGGGAACCGTTCAGGGCGCTCCACAGATATTTGAGAAACCATCCGACCACCACCGAATACCCGATGGCAATTCCAAGAGAACCGAGCACAGGTACCATACCTATGATTTTTCCCGGAAGGATCCCTTTCTTTCCAAACCTCATCTCCATAGCTTTCGGAAAGGCCCCTAACGGTCCTGTTTTCATAGCCCGGCCAAATGCCATCTCTCCGATGACACCGGAAAATCCAAGCAGTATCACAAAAATGAAATACGGAATCAGGAAAGCCGCCCCGCCGAATTTACCGGCACGATACGGAAACATCCAGATATTCCCCATTCCAACAGCGGATCCGATGCATGCGATGATAAAACCAAGCTTTGATGAAAATTCCGCACGGCCGCCCGTCTCTGTATTCTTCATTTGTTTTCTTCTCCCCCTTCTGAACTATACTTTCTTCATTATCCTATGATTTTCAGACCAAGTCAAGGTTTTTAGAGCGTGTTTGAAAATTGCCTGTAACCGTTCAGCTGGCGGAAGTGCTGCTCTTTGCCGGATCATCATAAAGTTTTCGGTTGTGATTCTTGGGATTGGAAGTTATAATATAGGAAATACTGTGCAAATTACTTTTACGTGGAGGTTTATGAGCATGAAATACGTAATTATCGGCGCTGGCGGTACAGGCGGATGCCTGGGTGGTTTTTTGGCGGAAAGCGGGCATGATGTCACCTTGATCGCGCGCGGCAGACACCTGGAAGAGATTCGCCGAAACGGCCTGATCCTGAAGAGCTGCAGCCTTGGAGAGCGGCAGATCCGTTCTGTGAAAGCCTGTACCATGGAAGAATATTCGGATACTCCGGATGTTATTTTTGTCTGTGTAAAATTCTACTCCCTGAAGGAAACGATTTCTTTTCTTCAGCGGACAGCTTCAGAAAATACCCTGGTGATTCCGATTCTGAACGTCTTCGGCACCGGAGAAATCCTGCAACAATCCTGTCCTGCACCGGTGATCCTGGACGGCTGTATCTATATTTACAGTATGATCGAAGCCCCCGGAATCGTTGTCCAGCCGCGGCCGATTTTCCGTGTGTTCTTCGGATACCGCAAAGGGCAGCCCCGCCGCCTGGAAACTCTGGCTTCCCGTGTGGAACAGGATCTGAAAGAGGCAGGGATTGATGCGAATTTTACAGACAAGATTCAGAAAGAGGCTCTGACAAAATTCAGCTATGTCTCCCCCATCGGCGCTGCCGGAATTTATCTGAACCAGACCGGTGGAGCTTTCAAACGTCCCGGAACCGCCCAGGAACTCTTTCTCACACTGGTTCATGAGATCGAAACACTGGGACATGCCATGGGGATTGTCTTTGATGAGGACCTCGGAGAACGGAACCTGAAAATCCTGGAGGGCCTGGACGATGCTTCCACCACCTCCATGCAGAGAGATGTCCAGCACGGCGGTCCCAGCGAAATGGACGGCCTGGTTCACCGGATCGTCCGGCTGGCAGACGAATACGGCCTGGAACTCCCTGCGTACCGGAAAATCAGCCAGTGGGCCGTTGCGCAGGGGCTTTTATAAGAAGAGAAAGAAGGTGTTTCCATGCGTATCCTGATTGCAGAAGATGAAAAGGATCTGAACCGTCTGCTGAAAAAACGGCTGGAAGAACATTCCTACAGCGTCGATGCCTGCCTGGACGGCGAAGAAGCGCTTGCGTTTCTGGAAATGACAGAATATGACGCAGTAATCCTGGATATTATGATGCCGAAAAAAGATGGGCTGTCGGTGCTCCGTGAACTTCGTGCAAAAGGAAACAAGGTTCCGGTCCTTCTGCTGACGGCCCGCAGCTCCGTCGATGACCGGGTGTCCGGCCTGGATGCCGGCGCGGACGACTATCTGGTCAAACCCTTTGCTTTTGAAGAACTGCTGGCACGGATCCGCGTCATGCTCCGGAAAAACACTGCTGCCAGTGACAATGTCTGCCGGGCTGCTGATCTGACGGTCTATCTGGATTCTCACCGGGTGTTCCGGGGGGATACGGAAATCGCGCTCTCCAGCAAGGAATTTGCTGTGCTCCGTTATCTGATCCTGAACCAGGGCATTGTCCTTTCCCGGGAAAAGATCGAGCAGCATATCTGGAACTACGACTACTACGGCGGTTCCAATGTTGTGGATGTCTATATCCGCTATCTGCGAAAAAAGCTGGATCAGAATTTTGAACCCAAACTGATCCACACCGTCCGCGGAGCCGGATATGTCCTGAAAGCGGAGGTGTAACTTGCATTCTGTCAAATGGAAATTAACTTTATTGTATACCTTTTTTATGACGCTGCTCGTCTGTCTGCTGATGGCAATCCTTCTTTCCATCAGCAACAGTGAACTGCTCACTTCTGTTCAGCAGCGGATGAAAGAACATGTCTATGACAGCGTGGATGACATTCAGTATGATGGACAGGAACTTTTTATGGATTCCAGTCTGATGGATGTGGACAACGGCATTTATCTGTCCATTTACGACTCCACCGGAAAATTTATCTATGGAAGACTTCCCTATTCTTTCACGGCACATCCTGCGTTCCAGGACGGAAACCTCCAGACGATCCATGACGGCAGTGCCAGATGGTACGTGTTTGACACCGTCCACACCATCGACGGCTACGGCTCGCTGTTCATCCGCGGGATCCTGTCCGTGTCAGATGCGGAACAGAATATGCAGATCCTGATCCGGACTTCACTGATCATTCTGCCGGCGCTGGTGGCCGCTGCTGCGGTTTTGGGCTATCTGTTCATCGGAAGGACACTCCGTCCGGTGAATTCTATGATCCGTACCGTGCAGGAAATCCAGGAAAGCAACGACCTCTCCAAACGTGTTCCGCTGACCAAAGGAAACGACGAATTTCACCGGCTGGCGGAGTGCTTTAACCAGATGCTCTCCAGCCTTGAAACTTCTTTTCTCCGGGAACGGCAGTTTACCTCGGACGTGTCCCATGAACTGCGCACTCCTGTGGCTGTGATTCTCTCCCACTGTGAGGATCTGCTGGAACGTGGAAACCTTGCTTCCGAAGAACGTCGGGAACTGGAGATCATTCAGGCCAGAGCCAAAGGAATGGCACAGATGAATTCCCAGCTGCTCCTGCTCTCCCGCGCCGATCAGAACCGCCAGCCGCTTCACATGGAGACGGTAAATCTCACGGAACTGCTGGAAATCATTCTCGAGGAGCAGGAAGAACCCGCCTGCGAAAAAAAAATCGAACTCCGCTCAGATCTTGCACCGGAAGTTGCCATCACCGCCGATGAAACAATGATGATCCGCCTGTTCGAAAACCTTCTGACCAACGCCATACGCTACGGCAGAGAAAATGGATGGGTCATGGTCACCATGACTGCCGCGGAGGATCATGTCACGATCTCTGTCCGTGATAATGGAATCGGTATTTCCGAGGAGCACCTGCCCCATATCTGGGAGCGTTTCTATCAGGCAGACGCCTCCCGCACCGCCAGCCGGCAGGGCGCCGGGCTTGGACTTCCCATGGTACAGTGGATCGTCAAAGCGCATCACGGTGCGATCCAGGTACACAGCCTGGAAGGGATCGGAACGGAATTTACCCTTCAGCTCCCGCTGCGCCAGCCGTAAATTCCCTTTTCGATTTCTTCATTTACTCTTCAGAAATCCTTTATCCTTATGACACATTCTGAACACATTTTCCGACTATACTGTTCTTATCAACAAGAGGAACGGCAGAGTTTTTATTACTGATTGGATTGCTGTTCTTCACCCATATAATTTCCATTTACATATATCACTTTCTTTTTCACAATGCCGGAGTCCCAGCAGACTCCGGCTCCTCCATTTTTATCGGAAAACTTTCTGCGGGTTCATGATTTTTTTCATTTTCTTCACAAAACCTTCAGCATTCGGACACAGTATGAACATATTTTCCATCTATACTGTACTTGTAAACAACAAGAGGACAACAGAAAACAGAATCCGCTGTTGTTACTCAAAAGCCATTACACCATTTTATATAACATTTTTTCTTTTTCATAACTGCCGGGGCGAAAGTCCCGGCCCTCCTTTTTTCTATAAATAATTCCCATAAAAATGCATATAAAATACCACCAGTCATTGTCGGCTGGTGGTATTTGTAAATTCACTATTATAACCAATAAACAAGAAGCTGTTTGGCAGGCGTACCATTCTCCTGCGTCTCTCGGGTTTCCCCTGTCAAGCCATCGGCGTGTGGACGGGTACGAAATCCTCCACCTCAAACAGCCTCTTGCTTTATAGTACTTAAATCATAACACTTTTATTCCTTTTTGTAAAGAAACTGCTTATTCCGAATTAAACGATTCCATTCTTTTTCATTGACTTTCATAAATGTTATAATAGAATTCTTAAAATCAGGATTATCTGTTGATGTTGTCAACCGAAGCACGGTTTTAAATTGTCTTTCTTCCGATTCTATGATTTCTTTCAGAATCAATGCTTTGTTTAGCTTGTTAGCTTCAATAATAAAATCCGGTTCTTCTACGATGTTTTTTTAATATTCATAATATCTTTCATAATCATCCGGATGACGTTCTTTAATATGTTGAATTCGCTCATCTGTAATAATAACCTCATCCGTCACAAGATCCTCCGTGATACACTTATAAATATCACGATTTATTCTTCCCACTGTATGCACTTAAATATCCTCTTTCGTACTCGATGAATTTATTATAGCAGCACCTGATTCCATTGCAATGGATTTTCTTTGATTATTCTGTCACTTCTGGTCCACTTATAAAGCGGTACTTCTTGAATCTTCTTTTCTCGACTCTTCTGCTTGCTCTCTTATATATTTCTTTATCGCATCTTCTGTGATGTTACCAATTGCAGAAAACATCCAAGGACTTTAGAACATCTTAAATTTTTTTAATACTTCTCCATGAATTTTGACTACATGACGGAAAGTATAGTTTATTTTCACGCGCTGGCTGTATTTTTTGGACGACTGGATGAAAGGTTTCACGGTTCTGACTGCCTACAAGGCTGGTACATACACACCCGGAATGGCGTATACCCTCAATCTGGCAGACACAAAAAGCTCGGAAAACAATATTATTCAAAGGATTTTGGCCGACTACAACCAGGTGACCCGGGCAGATGTAGAACAACCGAAAAATCAGAAGACCTTTTCGGAAGTGTACGAGGAATTCTACCAGATCAGCATTCAAGAACTGCTCCGCGCTGCATGACAGAGCTTTTTCCACTCTCAGATATGAGAACCTGCAGGCTGTGCTGGATAACTGTTCTTTGAAATACGCCAGTCAGGAACTGATTCTCGGCCTGATGCTCCAGATGTATTCCTATGCGGAAATCATGGAACTATGTGATAAGGACTACTCTGCACATGTCAAAATCAAAATTCCGGACGACGAGGAACATGGTGTTGCTTTTACCGACGAGGAACTGAAAAACTTTTGGAACAATCAAACGGATCAGACCGCAGAAATGATGCTCATTATGTGCTGCAGCGGATTCCGGATCAATGAATACCGAACCCTGGAAATCAACTTCGAAGATGGTTATTTTCGCGGTGGATCCAAGACAGCAACTGGAAAGAACCGGATTGTCCCGATCCATTCTGCAATACGGCCACTGGTAGAGAAACGTATCTCGCATGATGGAAAACTTCTTACAGTTACAGCAACTGTATTCCGCAGACAGATGGGGGGAATATCTCGCACTCCATAATATCTCAGATCATACTCCGCACGGCTGCCGGCATACTTTTTCACGATTGTGTGAAAAATATGGTGTAAGAGAGAATGATCGTAAGCGGATGCTGGGACATGCATTCTCACTTTTAATGTTCCTTTAATTTTTCTCCTGTATGATAAAGTCAAGATAAGAAAACAATAACAATAAGCCTATAAGAAAGGAGATTGATATTATGAAGAAAAAAATTTTAGCACCAATGATCACAGCAGCTTTCCTTGCGGTTTCCATTACCGCATGCGGCGGTTCTTCCACGGGCACCCAGTCGCAGACTGGAGCAGCTTCCCAGTCCGGCATAACCACTACTTCCATCAATTCCGCATCCGGGCAGACCGACGTCAGCTCCGCTGCCATCACTCCAAGCGTTCCGACCCAGGCAGCAAACAGTCAGAGCGGCAGCACTTCTGAGATCACAGAAGATCAGGCGAAGCAGATTGCCTTTGATCATGCACAGGTGAAAGAGGAGGATCTGACAAACCTCCGAGTGAAAAAAGATTTCGACGACGGCGTTTCCGTCTATGAAGTAGACTTCCAGGCGGCAAACAAACAGTATGAATATGACATCAAGGCTTCTGACGGTCAGATCCTGACCACAGATTTTGAAATTGATGAGGATTATGTCGATCCGAATACCCAGGCTGCAGTCTCGGAAGACGATGCCAAAGCAGCTGCGCTGGCACGAGTGGAAGGGGCTTCCGACAGCGATATCCGCATCCAGCTCCAGCGCGATGACAGACGGTTGGTTTATGAAGGAACGATCATCTACAACAACACCGAATATGATTTCGAGATCGATGCTGAAACCGGAGATTTCCTGAACTGGGAACAGGATTCCGTGTACGACTGATCAAGGAAGGGGCTCCGAAAGCCTGCTGCCCTGCAGCGGCTCTTGGAGCCCCTCTCTTTTTCTGTCTTTTCTTGTTTATCCTGTCTTCTGTTCCCTTTTCTCTTTGTGAAGCTGTTCCAGACGTTTCTCGGCTTTCATCAGCCCCTTTTCGTATTTATCGATTTTGTCGTTCAGCCGTTCGATGGACTGCTGAATCTGATCCCGTTTGTCGATCAGCTGGTTTCTCTGCTCGATCAGCAGTTCTTTCCGCGCATCCAAAGTCTCATCTCCCTGATAAAAAAGCGCCACATATTCGATCAAAGCCTCGATCTGAACCCCTGCACTCCGCATACATTTCATCAGTTCGATCCATCCGCAGGATTCCTCATCATAGTCCCGGATACCGCTTCTGCTGCGGGGCACCGGAGGAATCAGGCCGATCCTTTCATAATACCGAAGAGTATCCGGAGATATGTCATATTTTCTGCTCACCTCTGCGATCGTCATCTGCCGCCACCATCCTTTCTCAATTTTGCTTTTCTTCCTTCTGAAGAGCCGTCAGGCTCTCATTCAGCCAATCGAAAGCCTCCTTCAGGCAGAGAAACGGATCTTTCTCCCAACGCTCCTGCTCCACAAATCCATAAGGGATTTCTGTCTCCCTGCAGGCTCTGAGCGCTTCCTTCCAGCGGGTATCCCCCTGCCCTGCCGGCACCAGGATTTCCTGATCCCCAACCTTCCGATAATCTTTAAAATGTACCATACAGATCTTTCCTCTGTACTTTCGTATCACTTTTTCCATGGAGAGACCCGCGTGATTTACATGGTACAGATCCAGACATAACGCCGCATCCTCCGGCAGATGATCCATCAGATATTCCACCGGATCTGCCTGACCGATCGGGCGGAATTCCATATGCCTGGGATGGAAACAAAGTTTCAGCCCCTGCTCTCTCAGTTCCAGCTGAAATTCCGAAAGTTCTTTTACAAACGCCTTCAGTCCTTCCGGAGTTCTGTTGGGATCCGGAATCCCGCTGACGCAGACCCACTCGCTTCCGCAGAGTTGGTTCAGCCGGATAAAGTAGTCTTGATGCTCTTTGACCGTCTGATAAAAATCCTGTGTGGAAACCGAAGCTATCCCCGCATCTTTCAAAGCCTGCGCGATAAACTCCGGCGTGACGGACCAGTCAATCCACTGAAGCTGCACCGTATCACAGCCCATTTCCTTCATTTTACAAAACGCAGTCCGAACTTCTTCCTCTGTGGTCAGCATCGGTTTAAAACTTGAAACCTGTATTCCCGTAATCATAAAACCTTCTCCTTTCCCTTCATTCCTGTGCCTGTTCCCTGCAGAAGGAAAAAAATTCCTCTTCCAGTCTGGAACGGAAGTCGTTTTTTCTTCTCGCCAGATAGTAGACATTTTCCCATTTGGGGGAAGAGATCGGAATTGCCCGGATATCCTTCTCCCTTCCGGTCACCAGCTCAGGCATCACCGCAACACCGAATCCCAGCGCCACCAGTTCCAGAATCACATCGTGTTCCTCCGCCTCGCAGACCGCTTCCGGAATCTGTCCAACCTGCTGAAAAAAGCTGTCCATCTTCGACCGAAGACCGCTCTTGGCAGAAAACAGGATCTGCGGTTCATCCAGCGTCTCTTCCAGCCGGACCTGCTCCCGGCACCAGAATCTGTGACCTTTGGGAACGATCACCACCATCCTCTGCCGCTGCACCGGAACCATCTCCAGTTCCGGTTCCTTTCCAATCATAGAGCAGAAGCCGATATCGCAGCCGCCTTCTTTCAGTTCTTCGATCACTTCCCCGCTGACCCTTGTCTCAAGGAGAAATTTCTGTCTCTGCTGTCCTGACTGCCGGACGTAATCCCGCACCAGAGCCGGAACCATCTTTGTCGTCAGCGGACGGATCGCCGCAATCCCCATCTCTGAGCATTCGAAACTGTTCCTCACAGTTTTCCGTCATAGAAAGGATCTTTTCTGCCTCAGGCATCAGCATTTTGCCGAAACGGTTCAGCGCAATATTTCTTCCATCCTTCTTGAACAACGGCATTCCAAGTTCTTTTTCCAGAGCTGCAATGGCGTGGCTCAGACCCGGTTGAGAGATTCCAAGAAGCTCCGCTGCTCTCCCGTAATGCTGGATCTTGGCCAGTTCAAGAAAATATTTCAGATATGTAAGATTCATAATCACTCCCCCACTCACCGCCGATGAAACTCCTCTGCTTCCATTATAAAGTCCGCAGACTCTCCCTGCAACACCAATAAACAAAAAGAATGAATGTATTCTTTTTTATTTATCGATTTTATCTGTTTTCTGTACTATACTGAACCAAGCTCACAGGGCGGTCAGAAGAAAAAAAGTGACCGGACTGCGGCCAATCTCATTCTGTAAGGAGTTTCTGTCATGAAAAAATCTGAAAAAGAGAAAATAAAAATTCCCGGTGAACTTGCACTTCTGATGATCATCGTGCTGAACAGTTTTGGCGTGGCCATCATGTCCAAAAGCGGTTTCGGCATCTCCTCCATCTCATCCGTGCCCTATGTATTCAGCCAGGCATTTCCCTTTCTGACCTTCGGCACATGGAACTACCTGTTCCAGACTGCCCTCATTGCAGCGCTGATGATCCTTGCCAGAAAATGGAACGGTTCCTACCTGATCTCTTTCCTGGTAGGAATCGCATTTGGAAAAATGCTGGACGTGCACGAAGCCTGGATTGCCTTCCTGCCTGATGCCTTCGGTTTCCGGATCCTGTGGTTTCTCCTTGGATTTGCGGTGATCTCCTTTGGCATCTGCCTGTCCAACCACTGTATGCTTCCGATCGTCCCGACCGACCTTTTCCCAAGAGAGCTTTCCGGACTGATCCACAAAAAATACAAAGATGTAAAGACAATTTTCGACCTCTGCTGTCTGACTGCCACACTGCTGATCTCTCTGCTGCTCCTCCGCCATCTCTCCGGAGTCGGCATCGGAACCGTTATCTGTGCCTTTACCACCGGGAAAGCAGTCTCCGTTGTGGAAAAGCACTTGTTGAAGCATGTACAATTTTACCGTATTACCGGCAAAAACAGAATCCGACAGATCGCTTGCAAAAAGACTGCCTGAACATTGACAGAGAAATGGAGCGTACCGCATCTTCGCGTGTACGCTCCATTTCTCTTATTCCTCGTCTCTGTCGTTGGTCAGTTTCAGCCGGTCCAGCACATAGAAGACCAGGCTGAGCCCCATGGCAACGATGCAGGCCAGTACCATACCGGTCAGCTGAACGTCTCCAAGATTCAGGGCAATACCGGAAAGTCCCACAACAAACACCACCGAAGTCAGCGTCAGATTTCTGGATT
Organism: uncultured Fusicatenibacter sp.; assembly: GCA_902493585.1. Lineage (GTDB taxonomy): Bacteria > Bacillota > Clostridia > Lachnospirales > Lachnospiraceae > Fusicatenibacter. The sequence goes on from CABUPZ010000025.1 coordinate 10,776, forward strand.
TGCCGTAATCCACCTTTCCATCTACCAGCATACGCAGGCCGGAAGTTCCGATCATACCATAGAGCAGGAAAGAGATTCCTCCGATGACCGGTCCCGGGATCGTGCTGATCAGTGCAGCCAGCTTGCCAAAGAAAGAGCAGCAGATGGAAAGGACCGCCGCCCCTCCGATCACCTGCACGCTGTAGACCTTTGTCACCGCCATGACGCCGATGTTCTCGCCATAGGTCGTAGTCGGCACGGAACCGCACAGGCCGGAGAGTGTCGTCGAAAAGAAATCCGCAAACAGCGAACGGTGAAGCCCCGGATCCTTCAGCAGATCCCGGCCGACGATCTTTCCTGTGACAATCTGGTGTCCGATATGCTCGGAGGTCACCAGCAGCAGCGCCGGGAAAATCGTCAGAATTGCCTCGATATTAAACTTCGGCGTCTGGAAATTGGGAAGAGCGAAAAACGCCGCTTCACGCACTGCGTCAAACTCCAGGATTCCACAGACAGCCGCCGAAAGATATCCCGCAATAATTGCGATCAGGATCGGGATGACCGACAGAAAACCGCGGAACAGGATCTGTCCAAACACAGCAACTCCCAGGGTCACCAGAAAGACGATGACATTGCGGAGGTCCACTTCCTCTGCCAGCAGGCCTGCGGTATCCGCCGCATTTCCCGCCAGTTCCAGGCCGATCAGCGCCACAACAGGTCCCATAGCCGCAGTCGGAAGCACAATGTCGATCCATTTTGTCCCGCATTTTCGTATGATCAGTGCCACGATCATACCGCCGATTCCAAGGACTACAAAGCCGCCCAGGGCATAGGCATAACCGAATCTTTCAATGACCAGAAGCGCCGGTGACAGGAACGCGAAGCTGGAACCAAGGTAGGCCGGAGCCTTCCCTTTTGTGATCACAATGAACAGCAGGGTTCCCACACCGTTCATCAGCAGTACGATCGCCGGATTGATGCCAAACAGAAACGGCACCAGGACCGACGCGCCAAACATTGCAAACATATGCTGGATACTCAGCGGTATCAGCAGTTTTACAGGAACTTTTTCCTCTACCTGAATAATCTTCTTTTCCACTTTCTTTCTCTCTTCCTAATTGTTTTTTCTCATGGGATTCCGCACATCGTCAACAGCCCTTTTTCTCCCGGAATACCCAGGTTTCCAACGGCCACAGAATGTTTCCCTCTCCGCCAAGGATCTTTTCTCCTCCCGCATATGGAAGATTCTGTTCCTGTCCGGAGAAATTCTGAAGGATCAGATAACGGCTGGTCTCATTTTCCCGACTCGTCACAGAAATCCCTTTCGGGATCTTCACTCCCTCCAGCAAAGGCGTCACGCCCGCTTCCGCCAGAATTTCCGGATAAAAGCTGTCGTAAAACTTCTGCTCCGCATCTGCGCACAGATAATAAACGACACCTTTTCCATAACGGTTCCGAAGCAGTGCAGGCGCCCCTGCGTAAAAATGATTTTCGTATACCATCAGTGTCTCCGCCGTGGACGGTTTTACGATCTCACACAGATGTGCGCAGGAATACCTTCCGCCCCGAGCTCCGGCGGCGCTGCCATTTGCCGGTACGATCCCATTGGTCTCGCCGTCGTACAGGCCGTCGATTTCCTCCGCCCTCAGTCCGAAAACATCCATCAGTCCGTAAGGCGTGCCTCCCAGGTAACACCGGTCGTTCTCATCCACTACCCCTGACCAGTAGGTTGCCAGCAGAGTTCCGCCATTCTCCACATACTCTCTCAGCTTCCGGTCGAAACCTTCGCGGAACAGATATACCATGGGCGCCGCTACAAACTGGTACGGAGTCAGTTCCTGTGTCTCATTGATGATATCCACATCCAAGCCCTGTTCCCGAAGGGCACGGTAGGATTTCTGAACCGTCTCCTTGTAATACATATTTTTGTTTCTCGGACCTTTGGAACCTTTCATGGCCCACTTGTTTTCCGTGTCATAGACAATCGCCGCTTTTGCTTTTGTGACCGTTCCCGCCAGCTCGCCGATGGTCTTCAGCGTCTCTCCGGTCTCACAGACCTCACGGAACATCCGGGTATCATTGCCTCCATAATGGTCGATCACCGCACCGTGGAATTTTTCCTCCGATCCCCTGCTCTGACGAAGCTGGAAATACAGAACACTGTCAGAACCATGTGCCACCGCCATAAGTCCCGCCGCTTGGTGGATTCCCGGTGCCGGCAGATGGCTGACGCTCTGCCAGTTTGTCGCGCCCGGGCAGGATTCCATCAGAAGGAACGGTTTCCCTTTCAGGCTCCGCATCAGATCGTGCTGCATCCCCGCATCCAGCGCTATGGTCCAGTCGTCCATCTTATGCCAAGTAGGATAATTGTCCCAGGAAATCACGTCCAGCTCCGGAGCCATTCTGGCATAATCCAACCCTTCAAAATCATACATCATATTGGTCGTCACCGGCAGGGCCGAACCGCCCTCACGGATCGCGCGGATTTCATTTTTCATAAAGTCCGTCGTCTGATCGGTGATAAAACGCTTCCAGTCCAGAGCCAGACCCTGAATGGATTCCTCCCCGATCGGGGACGGGCTTTCCACCTGCGCAAAATCCGTATAGGTATGACTCCAGAAAGCGGTGCACCAGCTGCTGTTGAGACGGTCCAGGGTCTGGTAACGCTTTTTCACCCACTCCCGGAATGCGTCCTGACACAGCGGACAATGGCATTCTCCGCCAAATTCATTGGAAATGTGCCACATACGGACCGCCGGATGTTTTCCGAAACGTCTGGATAATTCGCGGTCTATCTGATAAACCTTTTCCCGGTAAACCGGTGAGGTCAGGCAGTGATTGTGCCGCTTTCCGAAAAGCTCCCGCTCTCTGCGCTCATTGACCCGAAGGACTTCCGGATACTTGTCCGCCAGCCAGCGGGGCCGCGCCCCGGAAGGTGTCGCAAGGATCACAGAAATTCCATTCTCATACAAATGATCGATGATTTTTTCCATCCACGCAAACCGGTAAACCCCTTCTTCCGGTTCCAGAAACGCCCAGGAAAAAATGCCCATGGAAACCGTATTGATGCCGGCCTCATGAAAACGTTCGATATCTTCCTCCAGGATCTCCGGATGATCCAGCCATTGCTCCGGATTGTAGTCGCCGCCGTGAAGCAGACAGTTCATTTGCACGCTCATCTTGCTTTTCTCCTTTCGCAGTTTGATAGTATCTTCTGATACGCCGCCCTTTTTTCTCTTTCATAACAATAACATTTTTTATACAGAAATTCAAGCCAAAGACCTCACAGCCGTTCTCCCTTTGTAGCCGCTTAGCCCGATCCGGGCATCGACTGCGCAGATCAGATGAAAACATAGTGCCTGTGGGCATTCGCACATAAAATCAGGCGGAGACACTCAAAACTCTGAGTCTCTCCGCCTGATCCAGCAGTCAGCCGCAGCTTTTCCTGTTTTTCCCTGCTCCTGTGTCTTTCCGCATTTCCATACGCAACGATCAGAATCTCTTGATTTTCTTTGACGGGGTTTTTTCGAATTCCTTTTCCCGTACTTTCAGACGGTAAATCCGTTTATACACCGGAGCCTTCCGATTGTAGGCGTCGATCAGTTTCTGCAGTTCCGCCTGAATATCATGAACCCGATGCTTCTTCGCATATTCGTAGTCGGGATAAATCTCTGCTTCGATCACACCGCTGTTTTCCCGCACCAGGATCTCCTGGATCAGCCGTGCAGTGCCAAGACGATTTTCCAGTTCTTCCGGTGATACGTTTTCGCCGTTTTTTGTGATGATCAGATTCTTCTTTCTCCCGGTCAGATAGACAAAACCCTCTTCATCCACATACCCCAGATCTCCGGTTCTCAGCCAGCCGTCCACCAGCGTTTCTTCCGTCTCCCGGGACATTTTGTAATATCCCTGCATCACGCTGCTTCCCCTGACCCACAGTTCCTGATCCACCACCTTCGCCTCACAGTTGGGCAGCAGCTGGCCGACGGAATCTTTCCGGATGTTCCAGCTCACAGTCGTACTGATGACCGGAGAACATTCGGTCATGCCGTAGCCCTGAAGGATCGTGATCCCGTATTTTTCAAACAGATCAATATACGAAGGATCCAGATAGGCGCCGCCGCTGCAGATCGTGTGAAACTGCTTTCCAAATACCTGGTTTTTTACAAGACCGGCGGGCAGCATAGATGCCTCCTCCAGCTTCTTCGCCAGTGTCTCGATCATCAGCGGGACCATCAGGATCATATTCGGCTGGAACAACTTGATATTCTTTGCCACCCGCATCAGGGAATCGTTGATACAAATAACGCTTCCAAGGGAAACTCCTTTCAGGATATCCATACTCAGGCAGTAGGCATGATGGATCGGAAGAACGGAAAGGATCACGGTTCTCGCCGGAATCTTCATATCCAGACAGGTGGCATTCTCCGCCATATTCCTGTGGGTGAGCATAACTCCCTTGCTCTTTCCTGTCGTTCCCGATGTATACATGATCGTACACAGCTGATCCGGGGAGGGCTCATAGGAAAAACTTCCTTCATAATCCCTCAGCAGACGCCCCATGGACAGCCAGGTGCCGTCATGCTCTTCCTTCTGCATGGAAACCAGGACCTTCAGCTTGGGACACCGCTCTTTTACAATCGCTGCAACATCCGCACGGATCTCATCCAACACCAGCATTGCCGCGTCCGCACGGTCAAGCAGTTCACAGACTTCTTCCGCCGGCAGGGACGCGTCCAGGGGCACCGCAACGCTTCCGCTGTTCACAATCCCGAAATAGGCGGTCAGCCAGTGATAGGACGTGGCTCCGATCACAGCGATATGTTTTCTCTTCTGCCCAAGCGCTTCCATGGCACGGGAAAAACTTTCACTGTCCCGGCGAAGCTGCGAGTAACTTTTTGCTTCTGTCTCATGCTTTCCGATTTTATAGCGGACCGCATCCTCCGGTCCGAATCGTTCCTCCGCCTGTACCAGTATCTCACGAATGGTGCTGTAAATCATCGTTCTGCCCTCCCCCATCAGTCCTTCAGGGTTTCCAGATAATCCACGGCCTCCTGTACCGTCCGGATGTCTGCAGCCGCTGTCTCATCGATCTCCACATCAAAAGTATCCTCAATCTCACCGAGCATGCTCATAAAGTCAAAGGAAGTAAATCCCAGATCCTCCATAAATCTGGATTCCGGCCGTACCTGCTCCGGCTCCACTTCCACATAATTACAGATAATTTCTACCAGTTTTTCAAACATCTATCTATCCTCCAAAATTCTGTCTGTCCTTATACCAGTTTGATGATATCTCCGATCGGAAGATCCGGATTTTCCACACCTTTGAACATGATCCGGCACAGATAATAGTACAGAAACTCCAGATCTTCCCTGGAAACCGCATGGATCTGATGTTCAAAGTTGAAATCCAGACCGTTGTCCTCCGGGCGATGCATAACGGTCAGGTACATGGCCTGTGTGGTCGCTCCGTTGGGATACCATTTGGTTTTATAGCGGATTCCTCCCAGCTTATCCAGACCTTTCTCCTGCAGCGTCATCGGCTGATAGGTCAGCGACATGGGCTCATAGGTCAGCCCAGGCTCATGAGGATAAACTTTCGCCCGGTGCGCGAAGTATTCCACCGGATCATAACCGGCATGACGGAACATTTCATTTTGTTTTTCACGGATCTCATAAACACCTTCCAGAAAGGTCTTATCTTCTGATATGACCGTTCGGAACGGGAAGGAATGGATCCTTGTGCCTCCGGATTTTTTCTCCTTCAGGGTTGCACGGCGGGCAATGGCCGTATGGATACTCACGTCGTCGTGTCCGTTCATCTTCTGAAAGAAGGTACGCAGTCCCATCAGCAGAAGACATACCAGGGATACATGATACTTCTCGCAGAAATCCATCAGCCTCTTGGTTGGTTCCGCCTCAAGATGGAAAATATCCAGTTCCGAATCCACGGAATCAGAAGTATTGAACACCGCCCTCAGTTCCGGATCCTTAAATTTCTTTCTCGCCGCTTCCAGCTGTCCGGTTCCTCGGATACCGTTATAGATTGGCTCTGATTCCTCGATCAGCTTTTCAAAAAATTCCCGGTCACGCTGCTGTGCCCGGCTTCCCGCCTCATAGGCAAGATCTTTCTGGAGCTGTTCGATATAAGAGCTCATATCCTTCGGGTACGGAACATTCTCATACTTGGCATTGCAGTAAAGCTCGATGATATCCTTCAGGAAACAGATCAGCGACTGGGCATCCAGGATCAGATGGCTTGCCAGCAGATAAATACCGTTGAAACCGTCCGGCATATGGATCATCACGATCCGGTTCATGGAGAATCCTCAAGTTTAAACGGAACCGCCGTCCACTTTCTCATGATCTTCTCCGCCTCTTCCATCGTCCTGCCGGAAAAATCCACAAATTCGATCTCCCGCTCTTCCTTGTCTGTCACATACTGATAACAGTTTCCTTCCTTATCTTTTGCAAACCGCACACGCATCGCCTCACAGCGCTCGTACGCCTTGTAAATGGACTGCTTCAGAAGTTCCCAGTCAATGTCAATCTCGATGGTAAGACTCGTTCCGATATTCAGAACCTCTTTTTTCGGACAAAAATTCTGGTAAAAAAAATGAAATTTCTGTGCGGCAGTCAGCGGATATACCGGATATCCTTTTCTCTTCCTCATCATTTTAGAATTCCCCCTGTGAATGGATCCAAAGCCTTTTCATAGGCTGCCCTGTTTTTGTAATAGCTTTCTGCGTGACCGGCTCCCTGCACGATCAGTTTTGTCTTTGGTCCTGCATAATTCTGATAGATTTCCTCACACATCCGGCACGGAACAAACGTATCCGCGCTTCCGTGGATCAGCAGCACAGGAATCACGGCCTTTCGCACCTCCCGCGCAGCGTTGCATTCGTCCAGCCCGTAACCGGCTCTCTTTCTGTTTACCCGGTCAGCAATCTGGATCATCGGAAATGCCGGCATATGGTACATCGTATGAAGTACATGAGTGAACACCTCTTTCGGCGAAGTAAAGGCACAGTCGGAAACGACCCCCTTCACCTGAGCCGGAAGATCCAGCCCTGCGGTCATAAGAACCGTTGCGCCTCCCATGGAGGTTCCGTGAAGGAGAATCTCCATATCCTTTTGCTGTCCCTGTGGTGCCTGATCCAGCATCCAATGGATCCACCGGAGTGCATCCAGCCGGTCTTTGCATCCGAACCCGATGTACTCTCCCTCACTCTGTCCGTGGGCACGTTCATCCACCAGAAGCATCCGGTATCCACGTTTCAGATAGTAGTCGGACAGTCCAATGTAATCGCTCATGCCATCGCTGGTATAACCGTGAAAACAGATTACTGCCCGTGTGCCTTTTTCTCCCTCAAAGTATGTGCCGTGAAGCTTCAGTCCGTCCCCTGACGTGATCCACACTTCCCGGTGGGGCTGCTCCATCATCCATTTCTTTCGTTCTTCCATCAGCGGGAAATACTGTGCCCAGTCGGTTCCCGACATTTTTATCGTGCGCTCCCGTTTCGCTCTGCTGCGCTTCATCGTGCGCCGGTAGAAATACGCGGAGCCTCCCAGCTCCGCCGCCGTACAGATTCCCAAAACCGCAGCGGCTCCCTTGATCATTGTTTTCCTTTTCATTTTTTCTTACTTTCAATCAGAGTTTTCAGCTTCAGCGCTTTGTCAATGTTTCCTTCCACTTTCAGCTGACCCAGTGTCACCGCAAAAATCGGATCTTTCTTTCCTTCCGCGATCTTAAACAGCGTTTCCGCCGAACAGGTAAAGACAGCGTCTTTGTCATAATATTCATATGGCTCCACATTCAGGCATCCGTCCTTTACTTCCACATAAAAGATTCCTTCTGCCTCCCCTGTCACATGAAACTGGTAAGCAAGATGCTCTGTCACATCGCTGACATCCGCTCCCATCAACATTCCCTTTACTTTTGAAAACATCTCCGCGTACGTCATATTTCCTCCTTTTTCGACTGATGGTCAACTGTTTCTTCTGTTAAATTATCATTTTTCCGACCATTGGTCAATAGTTCTATCTTTACAAAAATACGAAAAAAAACGGCTGCCTTTCCGTATATTTTTTCCGTTGTTTTTACTGCTTTTTTTATGCTATACTAAATCATGATACTGACCATTTGCATAGAACGTGTTTGTTGCAGAAATGTTCCGGACCGATATCCATACCATAGAAAGGAGATCCCATGGCAAGACAGGATAAGTACGAAAAAATTCTTGATGCCCTCCAGACACTCCTGGAGGACCGCAACCTTCAGACAATCTCCGTCAGTGAAATCGCCCAGACGGCAGGGATCGGAAAGGGAAGCATCTATTATTATTTTCCATCCAAAGAAGCGATCCTGGAGGCTCTCATTGAACGAAACTACGAAAAACCTCTGGAAACTGCAAAGCAGCTTGCCGGACAGCCGGACATTTCTCCGTTTACCCGGATGGCAATGATTTTTCAGGCCTGCCGAAATTCTTCCTCCGAATTTCTGAAATCGGAAACCAATTCCATCGCAGGTGCCCAGGAAAAATCCTTCCTTCATCAGAAGTATCTCTCACATATGATCGCCGAGATGAAACCGGTGCTCGCCGAGATCATCCGTCAGGGAATCCAGCAGGGGGAAATCCACTTTGACCGCCCGGAAGCGCTGGCAGAGATCGTGCTGATCGTCCTGACCGTAAAGCTGGACAATACGCTTGTCCCCTCTTCCCACGAAGAGATCCGCGACACCATCGCCGGGCTGGTGACCCTTCTGGAAAAAGGCACAGAAAATCCGGCAGGCTCCCTGAATTTCCTGATGACTATCTGAAATTCGGGAGCCTGCCGGATGTTTCCGTCTTCTCTTCCGTTTCTATCGTTTTTTTACTTTTTTTCTATTTTCACAACTGCCACATCATACGGCTTCATGATGCGTCCGCTTTCCAGCTTCTCGCCGGTGAGCAGGTCGACACTTCCTGCAAACATTTCCGGCAGCGCAAGCTCCTCTCCCTGAAAATTCATAATAAAGTAGAATTTTGTGGTGTCATTCTCACGGACAGCGACTTCCAGATTGGTTTTTTCCCCGATCACCGGAGCCACGCCCGCTCCCTGAACCGCCTGCTCCATCACACGATCCAGCGAAGCTTCATCCAGATTTGCGCCTATATAGTAGACCGTACCTTTTCCATAAGAATTCTTCGTCACAACCGGCATCCCCGCATAGAAATTGCTGGTATACTCCGCGATCACCTCAGCGCCTTCCGTATGCATCAGATCGCACAGCAGACGGCAGGTACCTGTGGTTCCATCCTGGAAACGGACGGTATTCTCCTGTTCCGGAGCCAACGCGTCAATCTCTTCCACCCATACGCCAGCCATACTGCGCAGCGGTCCCGGGTATCCTCCCAGATATACGTTGTCGGACTGTCCGACGATTCCGCTCATAAAGGTTGTGATCAAAGTACCTCCCGCTTTTACAAACGCTTCCAGCGCCTCTGCCACACCTTCCTTTACCATATACAGAACCGGAGCCACGATCACCTGATAGTTGCTGAAATCCCCATCTGTCGGGATCATGTCCACAGAGTAATTCTTCTTGTACAGACTGCAGTAATACTGATGGATCTGATCCACATACATCAGATCTTTGTTCGGTCCGCTGGTGTATTCCAGCGCCCAGTAGTTGTCCCAGTCGAAGATCACACCGATCCTGGAATTCGGCATGGAGCCAAGGATCGTATCCCCCAGCTGCTCCAGTTCATGGCCAAGCTGGGCAACCTCGCGGAAAACTCTCGTATTTTCTGTTCCCGCATGGGCGATCACTGCACCGTGGAACTTTTCACAGGCTCCCACAGAACGGCGCAGCTGGAAGAACTGGATCGTATCCGCGCCGTGAGCCATCGTCTGATAACTCTGCGCCCGCATCTGTCCCGGTTTTTTCAGAGAATTGTACGGCTGCCAGTTCTGCTGGCTCGGCGTCTGCTCCATCAGCATAAACGGTTCGTTCTTGAGCCCACGCATCAGGTCGTGGCACATCGCGGTTCCGCTCCACGGGGTATCATAGCTTGGATAATTATCCCAGGAAACGATATCCAGCTCTTTGCCCCATTTGAAATAATCCAGACCTTTATAGGTTCCCATCAGGTTGGTGGTGATCGGTGTATCCGGATCATATCTGCGGATGATGTCCCGCTCCATCTTAAAATTTTCCAGAATGCTGTCCGAATTAAACCGGCGGTAGTCGATGGAAATTCCGGCAAACGCGGTCTTGTCCTCGCCGATTCCTTCACTGAGAGCATTAGGGAGAACGATCTCATCCCAGTCGTAGATCGTATGGCCCCAGAATTCCAGATTCCACGCCTTGTTCAGTGCTTCGATGGTGTGATATTTCTTTCTCAGCCATACGCGGAAGGCTTTCTCACAGTTTTCACAGTAGCACTCTCCGCCGTACTCATTGTTCACATGCCAGCAGGATACCTTTCCGGTCTTTCCATATCGTTCCGCCAGTTTTTCCACCAGGGCGGCTGCATATTTCTGGTAAACCGGGCTGTTGGGGCAGGCGTTGTGCCTCTGTCCGAATTTGTGGTGGCGTCCTTCATAATCCGTGCGCGCAACCTCCGGATAACGTTTCACCAGCCATGCCGGGAGGGACGCTGTGGAAGTAGCCATCACAATATCATACTTTTCCTTCTCCAGCATCTCCACAATATCATCCAGCTCACGGAAGTCGTACTGCTCCTCGGACGGCTGAATTTTCGCCCAGGAAAATACATTAATGGTCGCACTGTTGATCCCTGCATCACGGAACATCCGCATGTCTTCCTCCCATACCTCTCTCGGCCACTGGTTGGGATTGTAATCTCCTCCATACAGGATCCTCTTGAATGGTTTTTTCATTGTACTGTGTCCTCTCTTTCCGGCAGTCTGTTCCCATCTCCGGCTTCCCGTTTCCCCGGAGAACAAAAACAAAACTGCTCCCTTTCTGATAATTTGATTATACTACCGGTAGACAGGGAAATGTATAAGATGTTAAACTAAATAATATAAGATTTTGAAACTATCCTGTCACACAATACAGAAAGCGAGGCATCTTTATGGCAATCTATTTCGGACTCTCTCCCTTTGACCTTCCCCTCACTCTGGAAAGCATCGGAAATCACTGGACCCAGGAGACCATCTCCCGTCCGGAGGGCTATCCTCTGTACCACTGGCTCCAGACCGAACAGGGCCGTGGCGCCATAGAGATCGGTGCCTCTGTCTTTTCCCTGAAACCCGGCGAGGGGATCCTGATCGCTCCCGATATTCCTCACCTTTATTACCGGACCGGCGAACTGTGGACGACTTCTTTTGCCACTTTCACCGGTACCCTGCGGCAGGAAATCCCGAAGATCACAGGCAGCGCTCCCTTCACCCTGGTATCTGCCGCTGACGGCCAGAAATACAGCCGCTGGGTCAGCAGCATCATCCATGCCCACGAGCACCGCCGGCTGGACGCCGCGGAACTCTCCGGACAGTGCTATGCCTTCCTGATGAGTTTCGTCTACGGCAAACAAAGCCGGGAACTGGCGGATCAGCCCCTTTATCAGAAATACGTCCTTCCGGTAATAAAAGAAATTGAAACAAATTACAGCCAGCCGCTGACTGTCACCGGCCTGTGCAGCCAGATCTATGTCACACCTCAGTATCTCTCCCGGCTGTTCAAACGTTTCCTTGGCAGCTCCGTCTATACTTATCTGATGAACTACCGCATCCAAAAGGCAAAAGAGCTGCTGATGAACCGACCCGAAACGGAGATCCAGCACATTGCCCATCAGGTTGGCTTCCAGGATGCCAGCCACTTTATCTCCGTCTTCCGAACTGCCACCGGATATACTCCGCTGGAATTCCGCAAATTACACTAAAGCGTGTTTGAAAATTCTTTCCCGCAATCTTCAAACACGCTCTGAACTGTTTTTTCATCGGACAGGCAGACGGAGGATCTGTCCCATCTGCTCTGCTTCTTCCATGCTGTGGGTCACAAGGATCACAGTTTTTCCTTCACACCGTTTCCTGATATAAGCCATGGTCCGCTCCCGACTCTCCTGGTCCAGTCCCTGAAAGGGTTCATCCAGAAACAGGACTTCCCACCGGGCGTACAGTGCCCGGAGCAGCGCAACTCTCTGGCGCATGCCGCCGGACATTTCCCTGACCGGCTGTCTCTCGCATCCGCCCAGTCCAAGCTCCTTCATGCCCCGGCTGATTTCTTCCCAGCTTCCTTTGTCTTTCTCCCAGAGTTTTTTCTTCCTGACCATCCGGATATTGGCAAAAGCGCTCAGGTTTTCACAAAGTCTCGGCTCCTGAAACACCGCGCTGATCCTTTTCGTTTCCAGCCCTGTCACCGTTCCGCGGTCAGGGGTCTCCAGTCCCATCAGGATCCGAAGAAGCGTCGTCTTTCCCGCACCGGAGGGCGCCATCAGGCAGGTGGTTCTTCCGGACGGGAACGTAAGGGACAGATCCCGGAATACCACGTGCTCCCCATAAGCCTTTGTCAAACCCTGTATCACAACGGGCGTTTCATCCCCTGCCGGAAATCTTTTCCCATTGATTTTTCCCTCACGGATGTTCTGTTTTGTCATTGTCTCACCTCATTCTTTCCAAAAGGGATACGCCGCAGTCGATCAGATACAGAAAGAGCTTCTCAAAGGCAAAACTCAGCAGTACGATCACGATCGTCCACGCGAACAGATCCGGCGTATTCAGATAAACCTTCGCCTGATACAGCTGCTCTCCAATGGAATTGTCCGGAATGCCGATGACCTCCGCAGCCACCCCCGCCTTCCAGCATAGCCCCAGTCCCACCGAACATCCGGTGCGGAAATACGGAAGGATCTGCGGCAGATACAGATATCTCAGGCGCACCGGCCGTGAAAGGTCAAAAACATCTGCCATCTCCATCAATTTCCGGTCCATCTGCTTTTCTCCGTCCAGGACATTGGTGTAAATGATCGGGAACACCATCAGAAAAGAGATCACCACAGACAGGTTTCTCGACGGCACCCAGATGAGTACAAGGATGACAAAGGACGCTACCGGTATCGCTTTGATCGTAAGAACAAACGGCCGGAGAAATTCCTCCACCCGGTGGAATTTTACGGCAAGCCCGGCTCCTGCCACTCCCGCCGCTGCCGCCAGAAGGAATCCTCCTGTGATCCGCACCACGGAAAACAGCACGCTGCTCCAGAATTCCCCTGTAGGGAGCAAAGTCAAAAGACGCCGGAAAACAGCGGCAGGAGATACCAGCAGTATCTCCTGTCCAATCCACATGCTGACCAGCTGCCAGATGATCAGCCAGGCAGCCACAGCCCATATTTTTATTTTATTCTTCCGATTCGACGTAGTAGAAGTCATCTCCTGGCAATGTCCCTCCTATGGATTGCGGGTTCTGTTCGTTCAATACAGACAGATAACCGGAAAGTTTTTCCTTCATCTCTTTCCCGGCAAGGTAGACGATATTGCACTCCGGCAGCGCTTTCAGTGCCACTTCCTCCGTAACGATCTCATAGTTTCCCACCAGCTTTGCGGCTTCCTCTGTATTTCCATTGACATATTCCACCGATTCCTGGTAATGTTTCAAGAAGTTTTCCACCGCCTCCGGATGTTCCTGCGCGAATTCCGTGCGCACCACGGTGGCGCCGGTGATCATCGTACTCTTTTCTTCACCGTCTGCCTGCACCTTTTCCCATTCCTCCGTCAGATCAAGGGCAACGCGAAGGGAAGGATTCTTGGTCTGCGCGGTGGTCACAAACGGCTGAGGAAGCATGGCGATCCCGGAGCTGTCCGCTGTGATCGCAGCCACACATTCGGAATGTTCACTCTTCCACTCGATCGTCACATCCGTTCCCGGTACAAGTCCATTCTGTTCCAGTACATAATTCAGCGCATACTCCGGCGTGGAGCCTTTTCCGCTGGCATAAATGGTCTTTCCTTTCAGATCCGCAGGGGACTGCACGGTATCGCCGTTCTCAACAAGATACAGAACGCCCAGCGTATTGACCGTAAGCACCTGAACAGCGCCGTCCGTATTGTTGTACAGAATACTTGCGAGGTTTGCCGGCACAGCCGCGATATCCACATTGCCCTGAGCAATCTGCGGTGTCACTTCATCGGGAGACGCCACAATCTGAAAGGTATAATTTTCATCGGTGACCGCCTGCTGGTCCACATCATCCATGAATTTCACCATGCCCATCGCCGTAGGACCCTTGAGTGCGGCAATCCGGACCTCCACCGGTTCCGATGCCTCCGGCTGGCTTTCCGACACCGCCTGGCTGTCTGATTCGGAGTCCGTCTGCGCCTGGCTGCCCGATTCCGAAACTGCCTGACTCTCCGTGTTCGATGCGGAACTTCCGGACACGGAAGATTCTCCGCCGCCGGAGCATCCCATAAGCGCGGATGCCGCCAATAATGCCGCCATCAACAGCGCAGACCATCTGCCGCCTGACTTTTTCCATTGTTTCATTTTTCACTATCCTCCTATTGTACGTTTTTTCTGTCTTGAAAAATTTTTCAGTGTCACTGTCCAGTCATTTTCCGGTTGCTGTTCACGGCTGTAAACACGCTCCAGCAGTCGTCAGTCTACCAGCTTGTCCAGTTCCTTGACATGTTCGGTCTCACTGGAAACCTTATGATTCGCCTGAGCCGCGTATTTGTTGACTGCAGCCTGAGACTTTTTGATCGGCTGCATCGTTCCTGCGCCTGCCACGCATCCGCCCGGGCATGCCATGCCTTCCAGCAGATAACCGTTGTATTTTCCTGCTTTCGCCATCGTCAGCAGCTTCCGGCACTCCCGAAGCCCCTCAGCGTTGGCAATTTTCACCTCACGGTCCGGATATTTCTGGTGGATCACATCCTCCACGGATTTTGCCACACCGCCGGCAACGGCAAAGTTCCGTCCATCCACAGAAGCATCGTTGACGCCGTTGGGATCTTCTTCGATGGCTTCCAGATCCAGCTGGCGCGCCTCAAAAATACCTGTCATTTCCTCAAAGGTCAGAACGAAATCCACCTCACTGCGGACATCGTTGCGCATCGCTTCCAGCTTTTTCGCCGCGCACGGTCCGATAAATACCACTTTCGCATTGGGATTGTGGTGCTTGATCAGGCGCGCAGTCAGCGTCATCGGAGTCAATGCCATGGAAATACAGTTGGCGTAATCCGGGAACAGCTTTTTCGCCATGGATGACCATGCCGGACAGCAGGACGTTGCCATAAAAGGCAGATGCTCCGGAACTTCCTCCAGGAAATCGTTTGCCTCCTGGGTCGCGCACAGATCCGCTCCGATCGCCACCTCAAAGACATCGGCAAATCCCAGCTCCCTCATCGCCGCACGAAGCTTTCCAGGCGTTACCTTCGGTCCGAACTGTCCGACAAACGCCGGCGCCAGCGCTGCATATACCCGCTCTCCCGAACGGATCGCGCGGATTACCTGGAAAATCTGTGACTTGTCCGAAATCGCGCCGAACGGGCAGTTGACCAGGCACTGGCCGCAGGAAACACAGCGGTCGTAATCGATGTCCGCTTTTCCGTTTTCATCGGAATGGATCGCGTCCATACCACAGGCAGCCGCACAGGGGCGTTCCTGCACGATGATGGCATGGTAACCGCATACCTCCGCACATTTTCCGCATTTGATACATTTTTCCGGGTCAATATAGGAACGTCCGTTGGTCCGGTCCAACGTCACCGCATTCTTCGGACAGACTTCCACACAGGGATGCGCCAGACACCCCTGACATCCGTCCGTCACAAACACCCGCTTCTCCGCACAGGCATTGCACGCAAATTTGATCACATTGATCAGCGGCGGTGTATAATAGGTTTCCGTCTGATCCGCCAGTTCAATATTATCCGACAGCGGCGCATGTTCGCCGGCGCCTCTGCACGGCAGTCCCATCGCCAGGCGGAGACGCTCTCCTACGATCGCCCGCTCCAAAAAAACGTCATTTCGAAAGTTTCCGATTTCTCCCGGAATAATCTCGTAGGGAAGCTCCTCGATCCTTTTTCCCACATAGCCGTCTGTCTCGTACGCCATCCGGGCAATCTCTGTAAAAATAGAATGGCGGATTCCCTGGATTCTTGTCTCTACTCCTCTCACTTGTCTACCTCCTGCTTTCTCATTGATTTATTGTAAAAATCATTCAAAATCTTCTTGCGCCTGCAGATATTTTGTAACAGCTCAGCCGGCTGAACTGTTACAATCTTTTTTCATTATACACAAATTTGTATGAAATTACAACCAGCGAAGGCTTGTACCGGCAAGGCATAACCGTTCCGCTGGCTGAATTGTTACGACAAAGCAAATTCGAATCGAAAATCAGTTGACAATCCAGTTTTTGCATGATATTCTAATTGCAATTCAGGAGGTGCTGTTTATGCGTCAGACAATTTTCTTGCAGAAAACAAACAGGGACGACGATAGATAGCGCTTGTATCTTTCAACAGGTACAAGCGCTTTTTGTGGTTGTGCCTGTGTGAAGAATGAAATATGCAGCAGAAAAGATTTTGAACTGCTGCCGCTAAAGCAGGATCGCACAGGAATACTTATGTTCTGTGTGGCTCTGCTTTTTTATTCGCAATTTCCTGAATGTATCCTGTACGAATCGAAACGTAGAATCCTTTCTTTCAAATCCACACAGAACGGAAATCTGATTTGAACATTTATTCCTGTAATGTTCAAATCAAACTCCGGAAAGGTGGTGATATCATGGGACATACAGACAATGTCCTGATGGATGCTGTACCATTGCAGCGGAGCATATGCTCGATGATCAATAACATCAGAAAATGGTTGACACTTCTCTGGAAACACTGCTGAATTATCGCCCGATCACACTTCGCAATCAGCGGGAAACTGCGATTTTCAAAATCCAGGAAGCTCTGACAGACGGAATGCGCAGGTATCTGAAAGCGCACCACTTTACAGAAATTCACACACCGAAAATTGTTTCGGAGGGTGCCGAGGGCGGAGCCAACATTTTCCATCTGAAATATTTTGACAAGGAGGCCTGTCTTGCCCAGAGTCCCCAGTTTTATAAACAGATGATGGTCGGTGTGTTTGAACGGGTGTTTGAAATCGGCCCTGTATTTCGCGCGGAAACCCATGACACCTCTCGTCACCTGAACGAGTACACAGGGGTGGACTTTGAGATGGGCTTTATTGAAAATTTTGAGGAATTGATGGCCATGGAGACAGGTATGCTGAAGGAAGCCATGGCCGCTGTGAAAGAACAGTGTCCGGAGGCTGTCTCTCTTCTGGGCGTCCGGATACCGGAGATTACGGAAATTCCTTTCCTGAAATTTCAGGAAGCGAAGGAATTGCTTCACAAGGGGTACAGCGGTACCAAGAAAGAACCAACAGAAAACTCAAAGGACAAAGCATACATTTCTGAAACCGACAACCGTGCACTGGATTTTAGTCCGGAGGAAGAGAAAATGCTCTGCCGACTGATCCAGCAGAAAACCGGCAGTGAATTCGTCTTCGTCACTCATTATCCTTCCGCCAAGCGCCCATTCTACGCCATGGATGATCCAGAACATCCGGGAGAAACCTTAAGCTTCGACCTTTTGTTTCGGGGAATGGAAATCACCACCGGCGGTCAGAGGATTCACAGCTACCAGGCGCAGATCGAGAAGATGATACAAAAAGGCCTGGATCCGGAAGATTTTTCAAGTTACCTGATAATCCACCGCTACGGAATGCCGCCCCACGGAGGTCTCGGGCTCGGACTGGAGCGGCTGACCAGCCGGCTGCTGGAGCAGGATAATGTACGGAGAGCTTCTCTTTTCCCAAGAGATATCCATCGGCTGACGCCTTGATCCTGACCGCTTCTGTATAGAAACATGCTCCGCGCATGGGATGCTTCCTCGATGATCAGGGCGCCGAAGACACCGTGAAACTGATGGGCATTGGCAAACAGATGGTCATGGAAAAATACGGTCCGGAGGTACCGGGTAGCCGTACACCCTGGAGCTCATCCCTGCACATGGATGGAAAGCCTGCGGTTCAGCCGGTTGCGAAAGCGTACTTTTACGGTATCTCCAAGATTTACCCGAACCACCAGCGGCTGTACTTTCTCGTAAGGCTATTGGGATCATAATCTCCATACTGGTTATATACAATCGGAATCTGTATGGCTTCCAGTGTAAAACGGCGAATTCTGTTCTCACAGGGATATTGCCATAATTCCATCGCTTATCCACCCTCTTTCCGATGCAGCCAGGAAAACGAATACTTTTTCAATGATGGTATAACATATTCTTTCATGCTTCTGCATACCTTATTATTTTAACATTCTTTATACTATATGTTCTCATCTGAAATTTGGGCAGTTCCTTTTACGTAACGATTCGGCCAGCTGAACGGTTGTCCTTTTACACCACTCCTCATTCCATGATGACCCATCATCGGGTTGAACTTCTGCAGTTCATCACATCCGAAAGACTTTCTATCTATAGGATTATCACAAGAAGTTTTCCAAAAGAAATGCCTTATCTCCGGCATTCTGTCGGAGATAAGGCATTTCTTATCTTTGAACAATATAAATTTTATTCAGCGATTGCTCATTTGTTGTTGATAGCAGCCTGTGCAGCAGCCAGACGTGCGATCGGCACACGGAACGGTGAGCAGGATACGTAGTTCAGGCCTACTTTGTGGCAGAACTCTACGGAAGACGGATCTCCGCCGTGCTCTCCACAGATTCCCATTTTCAGGGTCGGTTTTGTAGCGCGTCCTTTTTCAGCTGCCATCTTGATCAGCTGGCCAACGCCCTCCTGATCCAGTTTTGCAAACGGATCGGACTCGTAAATCTTGTTCTCATAGTAAGAGCCAAGGAATTTACCAGCGTCGTCACGGGAGAAGCCGAAGGTCATCTGAGTCAGGTCGTTGGTTCCGAAGGAGAAGAACTCTGCTTCCTCTGCAATCTGATCAGCGGTCAGTGCAGCACGCGGAATCTCGATCATAGTACCAACATGGTAGTTGATGTACTCGCCTTTTTCCTTCATAACTTCTTCTGCGGTATTTACAACAACCTCTTTGACAAATTTAAGCTCTTTCTTCTCGCCAACCAGTGGGATCATGATCTCAGGAACGATATCGTATCCCATCTCATCTTTCACTTCGATGGCTGCCTCGATGATCGCTCTTGTCTGCATCTTGGCGATTTCCGGATAGGTAACTGCCAGACGGCATCCACGATGACCCATCATCGGGTTGAACTCATGCAGTTCATCACATCTTGCCTGTACTTCTTCCGGTGTCAGACCCATATCTTCTGCCAGAGCTTTGATATCTTCTGCAGCAGTCGGAACAAACTCATGCAGCGGCGGATCCAGATAACGTACAGTCATCGGACGGCCTTTCAGCGCTTTGTACATAGCCTTGAAGTCATCTTTCTGATAAGGAATCAGTTCATTCAGAGCTGCTTCTCTCTCTTCTACAGAATCAGACAGGATCATCTTACGGATCTTCGGAATACGCTCCGGATCAAAGAACATATGCTCGGTACGGCAAAGACCGATTCCCTCTGCACCAAGTTTTACAGCGTTCTCGGTATCTGCCGGTGTATCTGCATTGGTACGAACCTGCAGTTTACGGAACTGATCTGCCCAGCGCATGATACGTCCGAAGTTTCCGCCTACGGAAGCTTCTACCGTCTTGATATCGCCTTTGTAGATCTTACCTGTGGTTCCATCCAGAGAAATGTAATCTCCCTCATGGAAGGTATATCCGCCAAGTTCGAAATATTTTGCTTCTTCATCAATCTTGATCTCACCGCATCCGGATACA
This sequence comes from uncultured Fusicatenibacter sp., assembly GCA_902493585.1. GTDB lineage: Bacteria > Bacillota > Clostridia > Lachnospirales > Lachnospiraceae > Fusicatenibacter. Next base: position 30,570 of record CABUPZ010000025.1, read on the forward strand.
CAGCAGGTTCCCATACCACGTGCAACAACGGCTGCGTGGGATGTCATACCACCGCGTACGGTCAGGATACCTTCCGATGCATGCATACCCTCGATATCTTCCGGAGAGGTCTCCAGACGAACCAGGACAACTCTTTCCCCTTTCTCATGAGCAGCTTTTGCTTCATCAGCGGTAAAGTATACTTTACCAGCTGCAGCTCCCGGAGATGCCGGCAGAGCGGAACCGATTACTTCGCCTGCTTTCAGAGCAGCCGCATCAAAGGTCGGATGCAGCAGCTGATCCAGGGATTTCGCATCGATACGGCATACAGCCTCTTCCGGTGTGATCATTCCCTCGTCTACCAAGTCACAAGCGATCTGGATAGCAGCCGGAGCGGTTCTCTTTCCGTTACGTGTCTGCAGGAAGAACAGTTTGCCTTCCTGGATGGTGAATTCCATATCCTGCATATCGCGGTAATGGTTTTCCAGCTTCATCGCCAGGTTCATAAACTGATTGTAGCACTGCGGCAGATCCTCAGCCAGTTTGCTGATAGGCTGCGGAGTGCGGACACCAGCTACAACGTCCTCGCCCTGTGCGTTGATCAGGTACTCACCAAAGATACCTTTTGCACCGGTAGACGGGTTACGGGTAAATGCAACACCTGTTCCGGAGGTATCGCCCATGTTTCCGAATACCATGGTCTGTACGTTTACGGCTGTTCCCCAATCGCCCGGGATATCGTTCATACGACGGTAAACGATAGCACGCGGATTGTCCCAGGAACGGAATACGGCTTTTACAGCCTCCATCAGCTGTTCCTTCGGATCCTGCGGGAACTCAGCGCCGTTCATATTTTCAGAATAAACAGCTTTAAATCTCTTAACCAGTTCTTTCAGATCGTCTGTGGTCAGTTCGGTGTCATAATGAACGCCTTTTGCCTCTTTCACTTCATCGATGATCTTCTCGAAGAAGGATTTCGGAACTTCCATAACTACGTCTGAGAACATCTGGATAAATCTTCTGTAAGAGTCATATGCGAATCTCGGATTTCCGGTCTTCTTTGCGAAGCCTTCTACGGATACGTCATTCAGACCCAGGTTCAGGATAGTATCCATCATACCAGGCATGGATGCTCTTGCTCCGGAACGAACGGATACCAGCAGCGGATTCTCAGTGTCTCCGAATTTCTTTCCGTTCTCCTGCTCCAGCCATGTCATTGCCTCGAAGATCTGATTCTGGATTTCTTCTGTGATCTTCTTTCCGCTCTCATAATAATTTGTGCAGGCCTCTGTTGTAACTGTGAAGCCCTGCGGAATCGGCATGCCAAGATTGGTCATCTCTGCCAGGTTGGCACCTTTACCACCAAGAAGGTTTCTCATATTGGCGTTACCTTCATTGAATAAGTAAACCCATTTTGCCATAGTTACTTTTCCTCCTAAATAATGATTTGATTATAGTAGAGTATCCTCTCTATGTACTGCCCCGATCCTGCCTGATGTGAAACGGTCTGCCAGCCTGTCCCACTGCCTGACCGGGCCATTTTCAGTGTCTGAAATCCACTCTTTGATCTGCAGACACACACCAGAGCTGACGTTTCCGACAGCCCTGGCATTGCACACATTTATTTTACCATAAGTACGTCTTTAGTCAATGAAAAAACTGCCAATTTTCTACATTATTTCTTGTGCTTTGTGTCTAATACCAGGTGCCTTGGAAGACCATTTACCATGATCGGCTGGTAGTCTCCCTGGATCAGAGGCTTCACATCAATGAAGTCTTTGGTCACATAATCCCCTTCCCGGTTCAGCCATTCTCTCGGCACCAATTTCTCCTCATTGGCAATCCTGTGAACGTCATATATTCCCGCGGAACTCATGTACGGATCATCGGCGATGCGGTCAATGACAACCATCTTTCCGGTGTCCCCTTCATCTGCCGCCTTGACGGCAGCTCCGCCTACCATAAACGCCTCATCGATATCCACACGGGATGCAATGTGAGACGCACTTCTCTGCAGCGTGGAGAATTCCACACTTCTGGTCTTGCATCCGATTTCCGCAGCCAGGAAGCCGGCCAGATAAGCAGCTGTTCCCTGAAGCTGCTTATGTCCGAACGCATCCACATAATCTCCGCCTCCGGAAAGTTCGCAGACATATCTGCCATCCGCCAGGTGAATCCCTTCCGATACCGCTACCACAATAGAATTTTTCTTTTTCAGAAGATCCTTTACCTTTTTCAGGAATTTCTGAATATCGAAATCCACTTCCGGCAGATAAATCAGATCCGGACCTTCACACTCCTCCGTTTTTGCCAGCGCCGTGGCCCCGGTGAGCCATCCCGCATTGCGCCCCATAACCTCGATCACCGTGATCATCGGTTTGTTATAGGTCAGACCCAGTGCGTCGCGGATCACTTCCTTGGTGGATGCTCCGATGTATTTGGCTGCGCTTCCAAATCCCGGTGTATGGTCCGTCAGCGCCAGGTCATTGTCGATCGTTTTCGGTACGCCGAGAAATTTCTGCGGCTGTCCGGTCAGGATTCCGTAATCGCTCAGCTTTTTGATCGTGTCCATGGAATCATTGCCGCCGATATAGATAAACGCCTCAATATCCAGGCGGTTCAGAATTTCAAAAATTTTCTCAAAAATCTCCCGGTTCTCATGAATTTCCGGCAGTTTATACCGACAGGAGCCGAGAAAAGCGGAAGGCGTCCGCTTCAGAAGTTCAATGTCCAGTTCCGAATGAATCTGAGTGGACAGATCCACGTATTTTTCATCCAGAAGTCCCTGAATGCCATGAAGCATACCGTATACTTTGTGAAAACCACGTTCCTTTGCATTTTTATATACGCCGGCCAGTGATGAATTAATGACGGACGTCGGTCCTCCGGATTGTCCTACAATAATATTTCTTTTTTTCTTCATAATATACGCCCTCCTGTTACATTTGCATGATGCATTTAGTGGTATTATAGCAGAGTCTCAGCAGTTTTTACAATATGTTTTTGTGATTTCTTATATTTTTTCAATTTTTTTAACTATTTATACGGCAAAAATGACCGATTTCCTATCCAAATACCATCTGCACAGGCATACACCTGCACAGACAGCATCCCAATAAGAAATCGGTCATGTTTTTTAGTTCAATACCAGAGTTTTTACTCCGAAATAAATCAGTACGATGGCGCCCAGAACAATGCGGTACCATCCAAACACTTTGAAATCATGCTTTTTGATGTATTTCATCAGGAACTTGATCGCAAATACGGAAACCACAAAAGCGACCGCCATTCCCAGTACCAGCATGCCTACTTCCACTCCTGTGAAAGAAAAACCATGGCTCAGGATCTTCAGAAGACTGGCCCCGAACATAACCGGGATCGCCAGGAAAAACGTGTACTCTGCCGCGAGCTCCCGGGAGGTTCCCAGCAGGATTCCTCCTATGATCGTCGCGCCGGAACGGGAAGTTCCCGGAATGATCGACAGAAGCTGGAACACACCGATCAGAAGCGCTGTTTTCCAGTCGATATCACGGATCTTCCGCATACGCGGTTTTCTGGTCTTGTTATAATTCTCGATCACGATGAAAAGGACACCGTAAATGATCAGCATCAGCGCAACCACTACATAATTCATCAGGTGCGCTTCAATCCAATCGTTAAACAGAAGACCGATCACAGCCGCCGGCAGACAGGATACGGCGATTTTCAGCCACATCACGATCTTATCCATATAAAAATAATTATCGGCAAAATTCTGGAATTTTGCAAGTGCAGGAACATCGCTTGGATTTGCGAAATAGCTCCTCTCTCTCCTTTTTGCCTTTGTATGGAACGGCCACAGGTCCCAGAAATAGATTACGACAACGGCCAGGATCGCTCCCAGCTGGATCACTACCTCAAACACATTCATGAAATCCGCGTCCACATTCAGCGGAAAGATTTCATTGACAAGTATCATGTGGCCGGTGCTGCTGATGGGGAGCCATTCGGTGATTCCCTCTACGATACCAAGCAGAACGACCTTCAGCCATTCAATAAATTCCATTTGCTGTACCTCTCTTACTCTCTTTTTCTCTTTTGACGCTATTTACAACTTATCACATTCTTCCAAAAATTACAATAGGTGGGGACGAAAAGACCGGACACCTCCAAGATGCCCGGTCTGATTTTGCTTTTTATGCTATTATTTTATACTTTTTTATGATCCGCATCTGTTTTCCTGAGCTTCAATCAGTTATCGTTTGTCGATGGTCGCGATATCGATCAGAGTCAGTTTTTTGACGTCTGTGTTTTCCAGACTGGTTACCAGCGCAGTTGCGGTATCCAGAGAGGTCAGAACATTGACGCCTGTCTCGATGGCGTTTCGGCGGATGATAAAGCCGTCTTTTGCATGTTCGATTCCCTGGGATGGGGTATCAATAACAAGATCGATCTTGTGGCCCAGGATCAGGTCCATCAGGTTCGGGGACGGCTGTTCCAATTTGTTGGTGCGGACTGCGTCTACGCCGTTTTCCTGCAGTATTTTGGCTGTGCCTCTGGTCGCATAGATGCGGTAGCCGATTTCCTGGAATCGCTGTGCGATCGGAATGATGTCCTGCTTGTCTTCGTCTTTGACGGTGATGATCATATTTTTATGCTTCGGCAGATTGATGCCTGCGCCGAGGAATGCTTTGTACAGCGCCTCGTTGAAGGTCTTGGCGATTCCCAGGCATTCTCCGGTGGATTTCATCTCCGGCCCCAGGCTGATGTCTGCGCCGCGAATCTTCTCGAAAGAGAATACCGGCATCTTGATCGCAATGTAGTCGGCTTCTTTCTGCAGTCCCGGCTCGTATCCCATCTCGCGGATCGTCTTGCCCAGGATGACCTGTGTTGCCAGCGGTACGATCGGGATTCCGGTTACTTTGCTGATATACGGCACGGTTCTGGAAGAACGTGGGTTTACCTCGATCACGTATACATCCTCACCGCATACGATAAACTGGATATTGATCAGTCCGATGACATGCAGGGATTTCGCAAGTCTTCTGGTGTACTCTACGATGGTCTCCTTGGCGGTCTCGCTGATGGACTGTGCCGGATATACGGAAATACTGTCTCCGGAGTGTACGCCGGCGCGCTCGATGTGCTCCATGATTCCAGGAATCAGGATATCTGTGCCGTCGCATACAGCGTCTACCTCAATTTCCTTGCCCTGCAGGTATTTGTCTACCAGGATCGGGTGCTCCTGTGCGATCCGGTTGATGATTCCGATAAATTCATCGATATCCTCGTCACTGATCGCGATCTGCATGCCCTGTCCTCCAAGTACATAGGACGGACGTACCAGTACCGGATAGCCCAGCTCGTTGGCAGCTTTCTTTGCTTCTTCCGCAGTAAATACGGTATGTCCGGACGGACGCGGGATCTCGCATTTCTCCAGAATCGCGTCAAACAGCTCACGGTCTTCCGCAGCGTCTACGTTCTCTGCAGAGGTTCCGAGGATCGGAACGCCCATCTTGATCAGCGCCTGCGTCAGCTTGATCGCAGTCTGCCCGCCGAACTGTACCACTGCACCGTCCGGTTTCTCAATATTAACAATATTTTCTACATCTTCCGGTGTCAGTGGCTCGAAATACAGTTTGTCTGCAATATCAAAGTCCGTGCTGACGGTTTCCGGGTTGTTGTTGATGATGATCGTCTCATATCCGGCTTTCTTGAATGCCCAGGTACAGTGTACGGAACAGAAGTCGAACTCGATACCCTGTCCGATACGGATCGGGCCGGAGCCAAGGACCAGGACTTTCTTTCTGTCATGGGTCTCAACCGCCTCGTTCTCGCCGCCGTATACGGAATAATAGTACGGTGTGGTAGCTGCAAACTCTGCCGCACAGGTATCTACCATTTTGTAGGCAGCGGTAATATCATACGCTCTGCGCAGAGCCTTGATCTCATCCTCCGTCTTTCCGGTGAGATCCGCGATCACATAGTCCGGGAACTCAAGGCGTTTCGCTTCACGAAGCAGATCCTCGGTCAGTTCCTTTGTCTTCAGCGCCTGCTCCATCTCTACCAGGATCGCGATCTTGTCAATAAACCATACGTCGATCTTTGTGATGGCATGGATCTGTTCGTAGGAAATGCCGCGGCGCACTGCCTCAGCAATTCTCCAGATTCGCATATCGTCGACGATGGACAGCTCTTTCACCAGCTCTTCTTCGGTCAGTCCTGTGAAATCGTAGGACATCAAAGAATCCACATGCTGCTCCAGAGAACGGATCGCTTTCATCAGCGCGCCCTCAAAGCTGTTGCAGATACTCATAACCTCACCGGTCGCCTTCATCTGTGTCGTCAGCGTACGTTTCGCACTGATAAACTTGTCGAACGGAAGACGCGGAAGTTTTACGACACAATAGTCCAGCATCGGCTCAAAGCTTGCATATGTCTTGCCCGTGATAGCATTCGGGATCTCATCCAGAGTATAGCCCAGAGCGATCTTTGCCGCTACCTTTGCGATCGGGTATCCGGTTGCCTTGGAAGCCAGTGCGGAAGAACGGCTGACACGCGGGTTTACCTCGATGACGCAGTATTCAAAGCTGTCCGGATTCAGCGCGTACTGCACGTTACATCCGCCGGTGATGCCCAGCTCAGTGATAATGTTCAGCGCAGAGGTACGCAGCATCTGGTATTCCTTATCGCCCAGGGTCTGGGACGGAGCTACTACGATACTGTCTCCGGTGTGAACGCCGACCGGGTCAATGTTTTCCATATTACATACGGTGATGCAGTTTCCTGCACTGTCGCGCATTACTTCATACTCGATTTCTTTCCATCCGGCGATGCAGCGCTCTACCAGAACCTCACCCACACGGGAGAGACGCAGACCGTTGGAAAGAATCTCGATCAGCTGCTCCTCATCATAAGCGATACCGCCGCCGCTTCCGCCCAGGGTGTAAGCCGGACGAAGCACAACCGGGTAACCGATCTTATTGGTGAATTCAATACCGGTCTCCACGTCATGTACCACCAGAGACGCCGCCACCGGCTCACCGATCTTTTCCATCGTATCCTTGAATTCCTGACGGTCCTCTGCTTTCTTGATCGTCTGAGAGGTGGTTCCGATCAGGCGGACATTATGCTCACGCAGGAATCCGCACTCCTCCAGTTCCATCGCCAGATTCAGTCCCGCCTGTCCTCCCAGGGTAGGAAGTACGCTGTCCGGCTGTTCCTTGATGATCAGCTGCTCCACAACCTCTACAGTCAGCGGCTCAATGTAGACACGATCTGCGATATCCTTGTCCGTCATAATCGTCGCAGGATTGGAGTTCAGAAGCACAACCTCGATCCCTTCCTCTTTCAGGGAACGGCAGGCCTGTGTTCCTGCGTAGTCAAACTCTGCAGCCTGTCCGATAACGATCGGACCGGAACCAATGACCAGTACTTTTTTAATCTCAGGATTCTTTGGCATTACTGATTACCTCCCATCATCTGTAAGAAACGGTCAAACAGGTATCCGGAATCCTGTGGTCCAGGGCATGCCTCCGGATGGAACTGAACGGTGAAAATATTCTTTCCGGTGTATTTCAGTCCTTCGTTGGTACCGTCGTTGACGTTGATAAATGCAGGTACGGCAACCTTCGGATCGAGATTGTCCGTATCTACCACGTAACCGTGGTTCTGAGATGAAATGTAGACACGTCCGGTCTCCAGATCCTTCACCGGATGGTTGCCTCCGCGGTGTCCGTATTTCATCTTATGGGTATCCGCGCCGTTTGCCAGCGCCATCAGCTGATGTCCCAGACAGATCGCAAAGATCGGCACATCGGACTGATACAGCTTTTTGATCTCTTCAATGATCGTCGTACATTCCTTCGGATCTCCAGGGCCGTTGGAAAGCATGATTCCATCCGGCTGATCCGCCAGAATCTCCTCCGCGCTTGTCAGCGCCGGATAAATCGTAACCTGGCATCCTCTCTCGTTCAGAGAGCGGGCGATGTTGTTCTTCGCGCCAAGATCCAGAAGGGCTACTTTGTAACCGTCCCCTTTCAGCACGCTCTTCTCACTGCAGGTTACTTTTTCTACTACTTTTCCGGTATTATATGCTTTTAACTTTGGAATGATTTCATCGAGATTATAATTTTCATTGGTGGTAATCATACCGTTCATGGTGCCTTTTTCGCGAAGAATCTTCGTCAAAGCTCTGGTATCAATTCCGGCGATCCCTGGAATATCGAATTTTTTCAGGAAATTCTGAATCGTATCCTGTGAACGGAAATTGCTCGGCATTCTGGACAATTCTCTTACAATATATCCGTCCGGCCATGGCCGAAGGGACTCCTGATCCTCATAACAGATTCCATAATTACCGATGAGCGGATAAGTCATGCATACCGCCTGTCCTGCATAGGATGGGTCAGTGAGCACTTCCAGATATCCGGTCATGGACGTATTAAATACGATTTCACTGATAATTTCCTTCTGTGAACCAATGCTGGTTCCCGTAAAGACGTGTCCATCTTCCAATATTAGAAAAGCTTTCATCATTCCACCGTTTTCCTTTCTTTTTTCTCTTTGTATCCGTATAGTTCCCTCCTATCTCCTTTCAGGGCCTGGTAAGGGACTCTATACTCTAATCTTCAAAAGTTTATCACAGACCTCTTTCCATTTCAACCTTTTTTTCACAAAATCCAAACTGTTGTAATTTTTTTCAAAAATCTGAAAAAAGGTGTTGACTTTTGGAATGAATGCTGGTATGATACATCTTGTTGAGCGGCACGGCCCGCAAGAAACTGAGAAAACCGAATATGCAGGAGTGGCGGAATTGGCAGACGCGCAGGCTTCAGGTGCCTGTGGTCGCAAGATCGTGTGGGTTCAAGTCCCATCTCCTGCATTCTCACTTTTTTGTTTGTTGTCCCGTAAAACATAAGTATGCAGGAGTGGCGGAATTGGCAGACGCGCAGGCTTCAGGTGCCTGTGGTCGCA
>CABUPZ010000026.1 GCA_902493585.1 uncultured Fusicatenibacter sp.
ATTAAAATATTTTGGCGAATAAAGAAGAAAAGAGATTCGCCGGAAATTATGAGGAGGTACCTATGGAGATTGTATTGCTGGAGTCGCTGGGGATTGAACAGGAATTGCTCGATTCTTATGCAAAAAAATTAAAAGAGGAAGGACACACTTTCAAGGCTTATGAAAGGGACACAGACCCGCAAGTGCAAAAGAAACGCTGTGAAAATGCAGACGTAGTGATGATTGCGAATATGCCGTTTACTGACGAGGTAATTCGGGATTGTCCAAGGCTGAAATTTATTGATGTGGCATTTACCGGTGTCGATCATGTCGGTCTGGATGCGGCAAAAGAAAAGGGAATCGCAGTAAGTAATGCTTCAGGATATTCAAATGAATCGGTTGCCGAATTAGTTCTCGGTATGATGCTTATACTGCTCAGAAATGTTCCGCAGGTCGATCAACGATGTCGGGAGGGCGGAACAAAAGAGGGCCTGGTAGGACGTGAAATCATGGGAAAGAAGATTGGAATTGTGGGAACCGGAGCAATCGGCAAGCGTGTCGCGCAGATTTGTTATGGTCTTGGCTGTGAAATTCTTGGTTATGACCCGAATCCGGCAGCAAATGCTCCGGAGTATATCCAATATCTTTCTCTGGAAGAACTGATGCGTGAGGCGGATATTGTCACGATCCACTGTCCGTTGATGGGCAGCACGTTCCACCTGATCAATAATGAAAATCTGGCATTGATGAAAAAGAATGCGATTTTTATTAACGCGGCAAGAGGACCGGTGGTTGATTCACAGGCTCTGGCGGATGCGTTGACGGAAGGCAGGATTGCTGCAGCAGGCGTCGATGTCTATGAGGTGGAACCGCCGCTTCCAAAGGATCACCCGCTGTTGCACACGCCGAATACAATTACGACGCCGCATATCGCGTTTGCATCTGAAGAATCCATGGTACGCCGGGCGGAAATTGTCTTTGACAGTTTGGAACAGTGGATGAAAGGTAATCAGATTAATAAAATTTTGTGAAAATCTGAATAATAAAGAAAATTTTGTGAAATTTCCAGCAAGTTCTACAGCCATTCTATGTGTCTGGTGGCAGGTTTCAATCAGTTTACGCGGGTTGTCACGGATCGAAACTTTGATGAGGAAGAACGGAAAAAGCTGAAAGAGCTGGGTGCGAAGGTCATCATCGTGTAAAGGGAGGCAGAGATGGAGAAAAGGTATTGGTATCAGAAGCAGTTGAGGATCCTGCAGACGGTGCTGAGAGAGCCGGATTTGCAGAATTATGATGCAGAGCAGGTAGTCGCTTATATGAAAAAGACACGCACGAACTGCATCGTCGTAAATGCCGGTGGGATTATTGATTTCTTCCCGAATTCTATGGAGCTGGGAAGACCAAACCGTTTTATGGGAAACAGGGATATGCTAAAGGAACTGACGGAGGCGTGTCATAGAAGCGGTATCCGTGTCATGGTACGAGTGGATTTCCGGGGAGTGGAAAAGGAGCGGTATGAGGAACGGCCGGATTGGTTCGCGAAGGATAAGGATGGCAATCCGGTAATCAGTTGGGGATTTATCCATAAGCCCTGCTACAACAGCTATTATGCCAACGAATATGCGGAAGAATTTATTGCACGTATGATGGAGAGGTACGATATTGACGGGGTCTGGGAGAATTCCGTAGGCTTTGGTTCCGGCCCATGTTACTGTAAGCGTTGCCGGGAACTTTATCGCAGGGAGACAGGAAAAGAAATTCCCGTAGGCGGCGATTATCGATCGGAGGTATTTTCCGACTACAGACAGTGGAAAGCAAAGTGTGCGGACCGTCACCTTGCAAGGCTGCGGCGGGCTGTGAAACATTTTGGAGAAGAGAAGGCTTTCTGTGCAGAAATTTTTGGAATGTTTCATGCGTCCAATGCCTGGATGACAGGAATTGATCTCTATAATGCTAAGGAACAATTTGATTTTCTGGTCAGCCCTGCCTTCCTTGACGGAGCTGCGGCGGAGACGAAGAAGTGGGACACATTGACTTATGCGGCTTCGGGAATTCGTTTCATGAAAGCAATCAGTCCGGAAAAGGAGACGATTCTTCTCTGTGGAAACAACGGGACGAAATGGCGCTACATTAAAGCGCCGGAGAAAGAGACGAAGATTTGGATGTGGGAAGCTGCTTCTGTCGGTGGAGGCTTCTGGAACTGTATGTTTAACGGTCAGTGTCCGTCGGCAACGATGGACAGAAGAAACGCTTATATTGAAGCGGAAGTTTATGAATATCTGGCAGAACATCAGGAGCTGCTGGAGGGTCAGCGTCCGGTCGCTGAGGTGGGGATTTACTACTCAAAACCCAGCAGAGATTTTTTCGGGAACGACCGGGAAGAGGCGGACGGATATGGTGTGTTTATAAAAGGCGCAGAGCAGGTGCTGACAGAAAATCATCTTTCCTGGCAGTTTATTCCAGATTTGACCTTCAGCCTGGAAAAGATACAGGGGTTGAAAGTACTTATTTTGCCAAATGCGGCGTGCATCAGCGACAGCCATATGGAGATCATACGAAGCTACGTGAAACAGGGCGGAGGAATTGTTGCCAGTTACCAGACGTCTCTCTATGATGAAAATGGAAGAGCCCGGGAAAAGTTCGGGCTGAGCGACCTGTTTGGGTGTAGCTATACAGGAATTGAGATGGACACATCCTTTGACTGCTATCAGATGGTTAGAAAGAGACATCCTATTTTGGAAGGGATGGGATGTGACAGGACCCAGGTACTTATGAATGAGGGAAGCACACTTCTTTGCAGAATGTCGGAGGAACGGGAAGCAGAGATGATTTGCAGTTATATTCCGCGCATTGACAATCAGCCGCCGGAATTTGCCTGGAGGGAAAAGCTGGATACGGTGTATCCGACTGTGACCGTCAATCGATACGGACGCGGAAAGGTGGTCTACTTCGCCAATCAGACAGACAAACTCTGCTACATGAACGGACATGAAGATTTCAGGCAGATGTTTATCAATGCCATAGAATGGGTAAAAACGGATGAATTTCAGCTTCGAGTCCAGGCTCCGGGCAGCGTTCATATTGCCTGCTTGGAAAATCCGGAAAATCCAAAGAAAAAAATTCTGTCGTTTGTAAATACGACGGCGGGCTCTCAAAGACCGGTACAGGAGATTGTTCCTGTCAATCATATAGAGGCTGTTCTTTATTCTGCAGGTAAACTGAAAGAATATGAAGTCTGGAAAGGGGGAAAAGGAATCAGGATTACACAGGAGGATCCGGAGGATACAATCACTGTCCGGATTGATACGCTTGAAGAATTCGTTGCGGTCTGCATTGTCACAGAGTAAGAACACGAAGGGTGTTAGTGAACAGCAGAATATTCTGCACCGTGGCAAAATTCTCGTCACCTCCATAGTTTTGGTAAGCTTTGGATTACTTCCTGCAATTCATTGATAAAACGGCAGGTATGAAAACCATCACATACTGCATGATGTACCTGCACAGACAGAGGGATATAATATTTGCTATCTTCTTCATAATACTTTCCAAATGTGAAAATAGGGAGCAAATACCCATATCCCTTTTTCAGATTCAGGTTAAACGCTTCAAAGGTCGTCCACGGAATCATAGATACAGGGAAGGTATTGGCAGGAGGATTTGGTTTTGCCATCATTCCGGCATTGCTTCCGTAATGTTCTATATCTTCTTCGTATCGCTTACAGAATTCCGCATAATCACCTCTGTACTCTGTCCAAATGTTGGAAAACATTTCCGTGTCCTTATGGAAAACCGTATAGCAGGGTATCATTTCGGAAAAAACTCCAACCTGTCCCTTTTCGTCCATAGCTGTCCGGAACTCCTCATGCCGGTTGACCACTGTTGCAAGTCCATATAAAAGAGACGGATATAATTTCTTACCGCAGCTTTTTATCATCGTAATATCCAGCTTTACCGTCATACTGTATGTACAGGGAAGATTTTCATAGTAATGTGAAAAATATTCCTTTCTGCTCCATGTGTTCAAATCAATAAGATGAAAATTCATAAAACCCTCTCGTTACTTATCGTATTATCGTTATTTTACAGCGGTAAAATCCGCTGCTTCCTTAATCCAGCCCATCAGTTCCTTGTCAATTTCATCCGGCTTGGAAATGAGCAGATGGTGCGTCCAGCGGTGGGGGTAAGGCTCGGTTGCAATATCAATCCGGGGAGATTCCTCTTTATGCTCCAAGCCGAAAGTCACCACAATATAACTTTCTGGGCAGTCTTTCTTTTTCCGCACCCGTGCAAACGACACACAGGCGAACATATGCTTATTATAAAAGGAAATCTGGCTTTTCTGCACCTTGATACGGACATTATCAATTTCACTTAAAATCCGTTCTTCCAGCTTTTCATAAAGTGGAAGGGCATCCATGTGACCTTCAAAGAAAAGAAGTGTATCCGTGTTCATGATTCTCTGTACTCCTTTCCGCACCATGCCGCGATTTCGCCGATCAGGTCAAGGGGCAGCGGTTTCTCATAGGGGAGCTGGATGGTTCCCTTGCTGGTTTTGTATCCTTGCAGCCGGTCTGCAAAGGCTTCCACCGCCGTAGGGCCGGGATAGAGCCCGATGTGCTTTTTGGACGCCGCAAACTGGATCAGATTCCGCTTTTTCCAGTAAGTCGGCATACTCCATGAAATTTTCTGCACAGCGTCCGGCAGTGCGCTTTTGATTGCTTCATTGATCTGGCAAAGATACGGCCGGGCATCTTCCGGCTGCTGTGCGATATATTCCTCAATGCTCTGCGGGGCAGTACCGCAGTAATGGCTTTGATTTGTATTTTTGAACGTTCGTCCGCATTTGGGGCATTCCCACATGGCGTTCCACCTCCTTATGGCTGAGCCACCGTTACCGTGACTTTCACAGTATCACCCGGCTGTTTTCCGATTTTTTCTCGAATATCTTTCCGAATCCCAATGATATAACAAACGGAACCGTCCTCATTTTTTACTCCCATATTGACGATACTGCCGGTGTACGGCTCGCCGTCAAAGGTGATTTCCGCCTTGACCCGGCCTTTTCCGAACTCTTTTCGGATGTCATACGGGAAACGCACATAAGCGCCGCCCTTTTCGGGAACGGGTTTAATGACTGCATCAAACAGATAGTTTTTTATAGCTGGTTCATGGTCTTTCACTTGTTCACGTAATATTTTCTCAATAGCCTTGCCTTTGGCAAGTTCATCGATCAGTTTATCCAGATATCGGATCTCCTGCATCAGCGGTTCCTCAATGGTTTCCACACGTACGCCGCATACAACGCCGGTAATCAGCTTCCGGTTCGGGTTTAACTGCGGGGCATTGCGGAAAAAATCGCCGTATGTCACAGAACCTGCTGCGGCTTTTTCAATTTCTTCTGTGGTATATCCCGTCAGCCAGGTGATGATTCGGGTCACTTCATCCAACGTGCGCCCTTTTTTCTCCGCCTTACTGACCAGAAGCGGATAGATTTTGCTGAAACTCATTCCATAGACTTTTTCATCGTTCATACTGTTTTCTCCTGTTCTTCCGCCTGCCATGTGCGGAAAAATTTCCCCATCAGCGGAAGGTAGGTCGCAAGGAATGCTACGGCACCAATGCCGAAGACAGCTTTTTTCTTCTCTTTGGGAACCAGCATCCCAACCATAACGCCAATGGAAAACAGGCAGATTTTCAGCAGCGCAAGGGTTTTCCAGCTGCTTTCTTTACAATACCGGTCTGCAATTTGAAACAGTTTCATAATCTGCATCTCCTTTCAGTTTGCAATTATTTCGATTTCTGTATTCTGATGTAGTCTGCCAATTTTCAAAGGTCGTACGAATTTCCTTCCTCACAAAAATGGGATAAATACAACAGAGCCATTGTCAGCTGGTGGTGCTGTACAGCCGCAAAGAGAGGAAATGCAGCACTTCCTTGTGTTCTTCGCTCAGTTCCTCCACCACGCTCCGGAAATTACAAAAAGAGAGTAACACAACCAGAGGTTACAAACAACGGAACTATAACAACAGTATACACCGGATGCGCCGGAAGGGCAAGAAAGTGAGGGTCTATGGAGCAAAAAAATACCGGATTCCTGATCCGGCGTATTGGAAATACCACCTGTAAAGTGCAAATCCAGTTTAACGAAACCGCCGGGGAAACGATGGAAGACAGATTAGTTGACAAAGAAAAAATAGAGTTTATGCGGGATTCGAGGGTTTTATAACGGATTCAACTGTCAAACTCCCGTGAAAAAAGGAGAACAGCACAACAAATATATTGCAATCATTTAAACAGAGTGCTATACTTTTTTTAGTAAATTAGTTCAAAAATAAATAAATAGTTGGTGCCGTGCCGAGGGCACGGAGAATAGGGAAACAGGTGAAAGGCCTGTGCGATCTCGTCACTGTATGCAGCAGCATATTACGAATACGTCACTCGGATTTTCCGGGGAAGGCTGTAGTATGCGTTAACCTGTGAGCCAGGAGACCTGCCAGCTATGGTACACGGAGCGAACGCTCCAGATCACGAGGTTTGATTGTACCGAATTTTTTCGGCAATCCAACTGCGTCTGCATGTTGGATTTTTCTTTTCTGCCTCTCTTCATACCTGTTGTTCTGAATCAATTACAAATCTATAGGATCCATTAAAAAGGAGAGAAGAAAAATGAAAAAGAAAAAAATTGTGGCACTGTTGTGCGCAGCAGCTGTAACATGCTCTATGTTTGCGGGATGCAGCCAAAGTACTGAACAGGAAACCACCAGTGTGCAAACAGAAAGCCAGACGGAAAATCAGGCAGAAACTGAAACATCCGCTGAGGACACGGCAGTTTCTGATCAGGAAGCAGCAGATAATGTTGCGGCTCTGATTGACGCCATCTATGTGCAGGAACGCACTGATGACACCGATGCGCAGTGCACAGAAGCAAAAGCTGCGTGGGATGCACTGACAGATACCCAAAAAGAACTGGTTTCCGGTGAATTTGCAGATCCAGACTATTTTGGCCGGGATACCGGTGATGCGTCTAAGGACGATCCCCGCAACAGTGATGAGATCGGCGAAAACGAACTGCTTGTAGTCAGCTTCGGTACCTCCTTTAACGACAGCCGTGTTGCTGATATCAAGAGCATTGAGGACGCTTTGCAGGAAGCCTATCCGGACTGGTCAGTCAGAAGAGCATTTACCGCTCAGATCATCATCAATCATGTACAGGCACGTGACGGAGAAAAGATCGATAATGTCCAGCAGGCACTTGACCGTGCTGTAGAAAATGGTGTTAAGAATCTGGTGATTCAGCCTACCCATCTGATGTACGGTGCCGAGTATGATGAACTGGCAGAAACGGTAGAACCTTATCAGGATAAATTTGAATCGGTTCAGATCGCCGCTCCTCTTCTGGGCGATGTCGGTACCGATACAACCGTAATCAACGAAGATAAAAAGGCTGTTGCAGAGGCTGTTACCGCAGAAGCTGTTAAGACAGCTGGATATCAGACTCTGGACGAAGCAAAGGCAGACGGCGTTGCCTTCGTGTTTATGGGTCACGGTACTTCCCACACAGCAAAGGTATCTTACAGCCAGATGCAGGCTCAGATGGATGCCCTGGGATACGACAACGTATTCATCGGCACTGTTGAGGGTGAACCGGAAGAAACCGCCTGCGAAGCTGTTATTGAGAATATCAAAGAAGCTGGTTATAAGAAAGTCATCCTTCGTCCTCTGATGGTCGTTGCAGGTGACCACGCAAACAATGATATGGCAGGTGATGACGCTGATTCCTGGAAGAGTATGTTCAACGCATCCGGTGCTTTTGAGAGCGTTGACACGCAGATTGCAGGCCTCGGTCAGATTCCGGCCATTCAGGAGCTGTATGTTGCACATACTGGTGCTGTAATCAATCAATAAAAGGAACAGATTGAGCATGAAAAAAAGAACGATACTCCTGTGTATGGCCGCTTTGATCGCTGTTTTCGCCGCTGGATGCAGCAATCAGAAGGATACATCCGTTCCAGATGGCTCCAGCTCTCCGGCTGTTTCACAGGAACAACAAACAACTCTGGAAGATGGCATCTATGCTGCTGATTTTGAAACAGACAGTAGTATGTTCCGTGTCAACGAAACATGCGATGGCAAAGGAAAACTGACGGTTCAGGACGGTAAAATGACCATCCACATTTCGCTTACCTCTCAGAATATCGTGAATCTTTTCCCCGGCACCGCAGAGGATGCCCAGAAAGACGGGGCAGAACTTTTGCAGCCGACTGTGGACACCGTAACTTATGAAGATGGGATCAGCGAAGAGGTCAATGGTTTTGATGTTCCTGTTCCGGCGTTGGATGAGCCGTTTCAACTTGCCCTGATCGGTACAAAGAGAAAGTGGTACGATCATGAGGTAATTGTATCAAACCCGGAAAAACTTGAATAAACCATGTTCTGTCCCTGCTCTTAACGGCAGGGACAGATTTGTATCTGGAGAGGAGGACGAATATGGGGAGAAGAATATTTCCCTGTCTGATGAAAAAATGTTGTCTTGGGCTGTTGATGGCGATGTGGATCACATCCATTATGGTATTTCCAGTCTCGGCATCTGTAGAAGCAGCACAGGTTGAGCTGGAAGACGGCGAATATTCCATAGAGGTCATACTGGAGGGTGGAAGCGGACGGGCGACCATTACATCTCCAGCAATTATGACTGTACGGGATGGAAAGGGTTATGCCCAGATTGAATGGAGCAGCCCGAACTATGACTATATGAAGGTGCAGAATGAAACTTTTACACCGCTCCAAAAGGATGGAAATTCCACTTTTGAAATTCCAATTACAGCTTTTGATACACCAGTAACGGTCGCTGCGAATACGACAGCGATGAGTACCCCGCATGAAATCGAATATACCTTAACATTCCTTCAGGATTCCATAAAACAGGACACATCTTTTGCAATGACGGCTGTGGCCGCAGGAACGGTAATCGTAATTGCCGCAGCTGGAATCATTTCCTTTTTTCGGATTCATAAGAAGCGGAGGGAACAGACAAAATGAAAAAACTGGCAGCGATTTTATTGTGCTTTCTCTTCATATTCACTGCAACTTCCTGCGCTTCACCTTCTGAAACTGATCTGCTGGAAACACGCAATACCGACATCAGTCCGGACTTAACCTTCGACCACAGTATGTCTCTTGACTATGCTGAGGAATTTGCAGTTGACTATTACAATGATGGATATGCGCTTATTACCATCTCCAATGGTACGCAGTATCTGGTAATCCCGGAGGGAAAACCAGAGCCATCCGGTTTAGATGAAAACATTGTGCAGCTGCACCAACCGCTCCAAAATATTTATTTAGTAGCCTCGGCTGTGATGGATATGTTTGTTTCGATGGATGCGCTGGATACGATCCGTTTCAGTGCGCTGAAAAGCGATGGCTGGTATATTGAACCAGTGCGTGCGGCAATGGAAGCTGGAAATATTCTGTATGCCGGCAAATATTCTGCCCCGGATTATGAGCGCCTCATTGATGAGAATTGCAGCTTGGCAATTGAGAACACCATGATTTTCCATACGCCCGAGGTGAAGGAACAGCTGGAAAAGTTTGAGATCCCGGTTTTGGTAGATTATTCCAGCTATGAATCTCACCCGCTCGGCAGAACGGAATGGGTAAAACTCTATGGTTTGCTGACCGGACGGCAGGAAGCTGCCCAAGCGGCTTTTGATGAGGAAAAGCAGGCGTTTGAGTCTGTCAGCGGCGTGCAGCCTACCGGAAAAACAGTTGCATTTTTTTATATCACAACCAATGGCGAAGCCAACGTGCGCAGGCCGTCCGATTATCTGGCAAAGATGATTGAAATGGCGGGCGGAACTTATATTTTGGAGCAGAACCCTGATGATGAAAGCAAATCTTCCACCATGAGCATGGAGATGGAAGCTTTTTATGCGCAGGCAAAGGATGCCGATTATATCATTTATAACAGTACAGTAGATGGGGAACTCAAATCTCGGGATGAATTGTTAACGAAAAGTCAGCTTTTAGAGAACTTCAAGGCTGTGCAGAATGGAAACGTCTATGGTACAACCCAGAACATTTACCAGTCCACCATGGAACTGGGTACCATCATTGCAGATATCCATAATATGCTGCAAGGAGATGATCAAAGCCTTACCTATATTTACAAGTTGGAGTGATACAGACAGATGAAGAAAAAACGATATTTTGCTGCATTTGTTGTTTTATTTGTGCTTCTGCTTTTGTTCCTGGTCATGAACCTATGCATCGGAAGCGTTAATATCCCATTTTCTGAGATTCCTAAAATCCTTCAGGGAATCGGAACGGATGAAACCTACGCAGAAATTGTTACGCAGGTCCGAGCACCAAGAGCTTTTGCAGCGGTGATTTTGGGAGGCGCCCTCGCATTATCCGGATATCTGCTGCAAACCTTTTTCCACAATCCAATCGCAACCCCGTTTACGTTGGGCGTTTCATCCGGTGCAAAGCTGATTGTCGCACTGGTGATGGTAGCGTCCCTGCAATTTTCAGTACAGCTCGGTTCATGGCTGATGATTCTTGCGGCCTTTGCCGGTTCCATGTTATGCATGGGGTTTGTTATTTTAATGTCCAAAGTCATCAATCAGATGGCAATGCTCATTGTCAGTGGCGTCATGATCGGCTATATCTGTTCTGCTGTGACCGACTTTGTTGTTACGTTTGCAGATGATGCGGATATTGTAAATCTGCACAATTGGTCTCTGGGCAGCTTTTCGGGGATTAACTGGGATAATGTAAAAGTTATGGCAATCGTAGTGCTTATTACGACGTTTTTTGTATTTCTGTTATCCAAACCAATCAGCGCCTATCAGATGGGCGAAGCCTATGCGCAGAATATGGGACTTAATGTATCGCGCTTCCGCATTGTGCTGGTGATTCTGTCCAGTATCCTTTCGGCCTGCGTAACTGCATTTGCAGGACCGGTATCCTTTGTAGGAATTGCTGTTCCTCACTTGGTCAAAGGCTTGTTTGGCACAACGCAGCCGATTTTAATGATTCCCGCCTGCTTCTTGGGAGGTGCATCATTCTGCCTGTTCTGCGATTTGCTGGCAAGAACGGTATTTGCTCCCACCGAGCTGTCTATCAGCACGGTGACTGCAATTTTGGGCGCTCCGGTGGTTATCTACATTATGCTGCGCCGGAAAAGAGAAAAGATGGGGTAATCAAGAATGAAACATGGATATCTATATACAAAAGATTTAACAGTCGGCTATAATGGCATACCGCTGATCCGAAACATTCAGCTTGAAATCAATAGGGGCGAAATTGTTACTTTAATTGGGCCAAATGGTGCGGGAAAAACAACAATTTTACGCAGTATCATCCAGCAGCTGCCGCCCGTATGCGGCGTTGTATGGTTAGACGGACAACAGGCGGAGAAAATGCCGGGAAAAGAAATGGCGCAAAGGCTGTCTGTTGTATTGACCGAACGGGTCAATCCTGAGATGATGAATTGCGAGGATGTTGTGGCAACCGGCCGATATCCTTATACGGGGAAATTCGGCATTCTATCACAAGAAGATTGGAAGATCGTGCGTGAATCCATGGAGCTTGTGCGCATCACAGAACTGGCCAACCGAGATTTCAATAAAATCAGTGACGGTCAAAAGCAGCGGGTTATGCTGGCGAGAGCGCTGTGCCAGCAGCCTGACGTGATCGTTTTGGATGAACCGACTTCTTTTCTGGATATCCGCTACAAACTGGAGTTTTTATCTATTTTGCAGGAGATGTCCAGAAAGCGTAATCTGACAGTGCTTATGTCGCTGCATGAACTTGACCTTGCCGGGCGTATCTCTGACAAGATTGCATGCGTACAGGGAGATCGAATCGACCGCTTTGGAACCCCGGAAGAAATCTTTACCCAAGGATACATTCCTCAGCTTTACCAGATGACGACCGGCTCTTATGATGAACTGACCGGCGATTTGGAGCTGTCATCGGTGCAGGAGAAACCTGAGATTTTTGTCATTGCAGGAAATGGCACCGGAACCAGCGTATTTCGCAGATTGCAGCGGGAAGGAAAAGCGTTTGCAACTGGAATCCTGTGGGAAAACGATATAGACTTTGCTTCGGCTAAATCATTGGCGGCAGAAGTAATTTCTGTGCCTGCCTTTCATTATATTTCAGATGAACAAATCAAGCAGACAAAGGAATGGATAGATACCTGTGAATTCGTTGTTTGCACATTAAAAGAATCGGATATGGTCGGTTTTGCTAAAGTACTGAGCGATTTGACAGGGTACGCAAAGACAGAGGGCAAACTGATAACGTATCCATAAATACATTGATGTATTGGCAGAAAGGTTAAAGATTGTGGAAGCTACGAAAAATATCCCGTGGAAAACCGGTTATAGGTTATTTCCACAGGATATTTTTTTCAAGTTAAATGTGTGATTGTTTATATAAAATACCCTTGACAAATCTCTTTCTTGCAGAATATGGTGGATGAAGTAAACCTTGTTTTAGCGCCGGCAGCAGACGGAAGCCTGGATACAGTTACGGTATTCGAGCAATCCTCCCTATTTGGAGAAAAGCTATCCGATAGAATTTCGTCTGGAGGATATCGCGCGGTTGGAAGGCAATGGTGTCCATCTCGTTTACACTGTTTGTGACAAGATATGAAAGCAGTCATACAATGCAAAATATCAGCACTGGCTATATGGAAACTTAGAAATATAAAGTGAAATGAGAAGAAAAGAAGAACTTCATGAAAAAAAGAGAAACATTTTAGTGGCAATGAGTGCATCGGTAATCGTATTAGGACTGACAGCAAACAAAGAAAAAAATGTTTTTTTCTCAACGCTTTGCGGTTTTCAAACGTTATATAGATGAAAGCAGATAAAACATCCGGAAATCTGAACAGACAGAATAACCGTTCAGCTGGCTGAACGGTTACCAGACAGAAACAAAGTCGTTCAGAAATGCAAACTCTGCTGCCGGCAGACAACAGGAGAAAACGTACACCAATGGACAACAGGGAGGAGACCGATGATCGAAGAATTGTATCACAGCTATCAGAAGGAGCTGACCGTATGGTGCCGCGGAATGACGCAGAACGCAAGCCTTGCCGACGATCTGGTGCAGGAAGCATTCCTGCGTGCTCTGATAAATTCCCAGGTGCTGGAACATCTCAGGGAAAATCAGAGACGGGCATGGCTGTACCGCACGGTGAAAAATCTCTATCTTGACCGTGTACGCCATTCCGCCTACGAGACGGCGCAGGAAAAAGTTCCGGAACAGACGGAGGTCAGGAATGTCTATGCGGAGATCGACTGGGCACAGCTTCTGGAACAGCTTCCCGGGGAAGAAGGAGTGCTGTTTACGATGCGGTATCTTCAGGGATATAACTCCAGAGAACTGGGACAGATGTTTGAACTTCCAGAGGGAACGGTACGATCCAAGCTGCTTTCGGCAAGGAAACATCTGAGAGAACTTTTGAGGTAATTGCCCGGAAGAAAGCAATATTCAAACATGCTTTCAGGAAAACGGAGGAAAGAAACATGGAAGAAAAGAAAACATTTATCATTAATTGTGACATTTGTGATGCCAGAAAGGTAAACGAGGAAACACTGGCAGAATATGAGAAAATTATCATCAACGGAGACGTCCTGGTTGTGGATGGACGGAGCAAGGAAGCTTTGAACCGTCTGCCCATTGTGTATAATGTCGATCAGGTGATGGAACTGGAGCAGGATACCGAGTTTGTGGTACGCAACGGCGCGTGTGAGATCAGTGGAGATGCTTCTGTGCCGAAAAAGACGGTGATGGTAGTCAATGGAACGCTGACGATTCATCCGGGAAGTGAACGCGCGATGGAGAATTACTGCAGGATTTTTGCCAACGGACTCGTCCGCTATCCGGAGAGTATGACGGCTTACGTGGGAAACATTCATGTCAACGGGTCTGTGGAGTGTTATCCGGACGACAGTATTCTTCTGGACTCTGTATTTGTCCTGGACAAATATTTCGTGCTTCGTGCCAGAAGAGGAGTGAATTATTATGCACAGGAAAAAGTGCTTCTGACAGATCCGGAGCTCGATGTGGCCGGATTGGCGGAGAAGGACGTACATTTTCTCACGAAGACACTGGTTGTTCCGGAGGAAAAGCTGGAAGACGCCATTCTTCTGGTGGATGAAAAGACAGATCTTCAGGTAATTCCGGCGGGATATGCTTATGTGCAGGGGGACGCAGAACTGACAGAGGAACTGCTCTGCAGATATGGGAGCCGTCTGTACATTGACGGGGATTTACAGTTTACGCCGGAGAGTACAGAACTTCTGCCGCGGCTGGAAGGACTGGAAGTGACACAGGATATTCTGTTGACAGAAAAACAGCTGGAAGCCTTCCGGAAGATTCGCGCGAAGTATAAAAATATCATTTTGAAAAAAGGGAAAATCCTGAAAAACCGAGTGAACGCTACCCTGGATCTGCTGGTATTGGAAGGTACACCGGAGGGAATTCAATTTCGAAACTGTGCTTCCGTGTATGTAGATCCTGAGGTGAGTCGTGAGAGGATTCTTTCTGATGTGGAATTTCGGAATTGTGCCAAAATTGTCTGCACGCCGGAACAGAAAAGCGCTGTGGAAGTAGTTTCCCAAAATGTCGCAAAGATCTGTGACAGCGGAGATGAGAAAGAGACAGAGAATGGAATGGATCTGATCAATCATCTGCTGGGAGGCGAGGGTGTCAGCCGGATGGCGAATGCGGACTGGTATGTATTGTAAAAGAGATGTTTTTGGCGCTATGTGTTGGGCACACAGCGCCAAAAAATATTTTTTTGGGGGCTTTGTAGATCATTGCTGAACACGCTCTAGGTATGAGACTACGATTTTTGGCTGTTGTTGTCCTCGTCCCTTGTTTCATCTGAAATTATTTTTGCAGATCCCTCAATCATGTCTGTAACAACACGGTTAAGCTGTGTCGCATTTTTCGGGGAGATTACCGGTTTACCGGTCTTTTCCTCTATCTTTAGAAAGCTCTGTTGTGGTTGCCTCGGCAAGCATATTCAGGACAAGTTCGAGTGTAGTCATGTTATCGCGTAAATTTTCTTTTTTCAAACCTTTCAGGTTTTTATACTGCCGGGTACTCAAACCTGCCCATGCACGGGTGATTTCATCGGTGAGGATTGCAAACTCTTTTCCCTGTTTTACACCACGGTCATTCTTCCTGTTCTTCATCCCACGCAGTACGGATCGTCTGATCTTCAAACAACTGGATTGTATTTGTTTCATCCATATGGGAATCACTCCTTTGGCTTCTATACGCTTTGTAAAATGATGAAAGCTATTGGATTCTTTCGGTGAACTGCCGTTGATTTTTGAAAGGACGAACATCCTTTCGAATGATTACAATAAGTATACGATATTATGCTTATGAAATCCAGAAAAAATTTTATAAACTATCTTTTGAAATAATTCAGCCGGCAAGAAGCTTGCCGGCTGAATTACTATTATAGAAAAACAAGTTATGTTTTTACAGCAGATGTTTTCTCAGTTCTGCGCCGTCCTGTGCGGACAGGTATGCCGGAGCAATATCAAATACGGTCTTGCATCCGCTCTGTCCTTCTTTGCTCAGGCGGTAAGCCGCTCTTGCATATGCGACCAGAACAGAGGAAGTGAATTCCGGGTTGGAATCCAGTTTCAGGCTGTACTCGATCAGATGATTGTGTTCTTCGTTCCAGCCGGTCTTTCCGCTGCGGATCACGAAACCGCCGTGCGGGATGCCGCTGTGGTTTTTCTGCATTTCTTCTTCGCTGATGAAGTGTACGATCGTATCGTACTCGTCGAAGTAGTTCGGCATGGTCTTGATGCTTTCTTCGATCTTGGCAAGGTCAGCGCCTTCCTCAGCAACGACAAAGCATTCACGGAGATGTTTCTCTCTTGTGGTCAGGTCAGGATTTTCTCCTGCGCGGACTGCTTTCAGTGCCTCATCCTTCGGAATGGTATACTGGCGGGCATCTTTTACACCCTCCACGCGGCGCACCGCGTCAGAATGTCCCTGGCTGACGCCTTTTCCCCAGAAGGTATAGTCCTTGCCCTGCGGAAGGATTGCGTTTGCGTAAAGACGGTTGAGGGAGAACATTCCCGGATCCCAGCCTACGGAAATGATGCTCACATGATTGCTTTCTTTTGCTGCTGCGTCTACGGCATCGAAGTGCTCCGGAATCTTTGCATGTGTGTCGAAGCTGTCGATGGTGTTGAACATTTTTGCGAATTCCGGTGTCTGTACCGGAAGATCTGTCGCGCTGCCGCCGCAAAGGATCATAACGTCAATGTCATTGGTCATGTTCTTTGCTTCGTCTACAGAATATACTTTTGCGCCCTCTGTGAGAACGCTTACGCTTTCCGGGTTCCGGCGGGTGAATACTGCAACCAGTTCCATATCCGGATTCTGTTTGATTGCGCATTCTACGCCTCTTCCCAGATTGCCATATCCCAAAATACCGATTCTAATACTCATCGTTGATTTCCTCCTTGTTAGTCTCAACTACATTTTACACGAGTTCAGATGAAATGCAAGTTTTTCATAAAAATTTGTTATATTTCTGTAGCCGTACAGGTGGCGGAATGGTTACACATTTCTTGTCACAGTTCCGCTGGCTGAAATGCTACA
The DNA here is from genome assembly GCA_902493585.1 of uncultured Fusicatenibacter sp. Classification (GTDB taxonomy): domain Bacteria; phylum Bacillota; class Clostridia; order Lachnospirales; family Lachnospiraceae; genus Fusicatenibacter. The sequence goes on from CABUPZ010000026.1 coordinate 16,633, forward strand.
GTTTACTCTGCTTCGTACAGAACCCAGTCGAAGTCTGCGTGGTTTTTCACGGGTCTGTGGTTGGAGGTCGCGTACATTCCGATATACGCCCCGGTAAATCCCTCATTGACCAGAGAACTCAGCAGGGTCGGATCCACGTTTTTGCGGAGCAGACGGTATTCCTGATCGCTGTAACCGTAATAGAAATGATAACCTTCCGGTGTGGCGGTAACGGTGAGATAGATACGTCCGTCTTTTTCCAGCGGTGTCTCCGCCAGCACAGTGCGCGCATGATTTTTTACTTCGGTGAGGGTCAGAACTCTGGAACCGTTTTTCAGGCCGACCGTGAAGGTATAGTGATAGCGGTCATCCTGTACCAGAGCGGCTCCGGCCTCCTCGCAGGTATCGGTCGGCTGGAAGTCCATTGCAAACTGCATCCGGAAGTTTTTGTGCTGCTGTCTCCTGCCGATGAAAGCCGGGGTGCAGATTTCGTGGAGGACTTCTTCCTTCAGGAACAGGCGCAGGCATCCGGGACGTTCGGTGAGAGACCAGAAAGGCTCAGCGGCCGGATGGATAGTATTCCAGCGCATGTCGAGACGGTCGGATTCAAAGTTATCGCTGAAGAAGGAAGGCGCTGCCAGATAAACGGGAAGATCTGGAAGACGTTCCTCTGCGTTGACGATTCCGTTGTCGTTGTCCACCCGCAGCCATCCGTCGGATTCCCAGACTACGGGAACCATGAAGGTTTCGCGGCCAAGGTTGAAATGGGGGCCGCCGAATCCGTCGTAGGGACGTACGCCGAGCAGGACCATCCACCATTCACCTCTCTGCGTTTCTACGATATCCGCATGACCGACCACGGAAATCTCGCTCATCAGGGACATATGCCGGTGACTGACGATTGGATTCCGGGGACAAATTTCATAATCTCCGTCGATGGTGCGGCAGCGCGCCATCATAACGCTGTGGTTGGTGAACGTGCCTCCCTCCGCGACGATCAGGTAATACCATCCGTCGTGTTTGTAGATGTGCGGAGCCTCGATCCATTTGCTGCGGGATTTCAGGCCGTTCCAGATGACCGTCCGTTCGCCTTTGAACTGGAAGGTTTCCGGATCCAGTTCACACAGATAGATTCCGTGATGGCCTTCGTAAACCGGGTCGCTGACGATATAATTTCCGGCATAGTACATGCTTCCGTCATCGTCGAAGAAGAGGCTGGAATCGATGCCGTCGGCCCCTTCCACGAAACATGCCTTGCTCCATGGACCGGCGGGATCCTTTGCAGTGATGATATAGTTGTCCCGTCTCGCCTCGCGGCCTTCAGATACAAACGTATTGATAATATAGAAGGTGCCGTCATGGTAGCGGATGGACGGCGCCCACAGGCCGAGAGAAGTCTCGCAGTTTTTGTAATCCAGCTGTTCCGGGGAATGGATTCCGTGACCAATCTGTTCCCAGTGAACCAGATCTTTGCTGTGAAAGATCGGAAGCCCGGGGAAATAGACGAAAGAAGAGGTCACCATATAATAATCATCCCCGACGCGGCAGATGGACGGATCAGGGTAGAAGCCGCTTTTCAGCGGATTTTGAAAAGTTTTCTGTTTCATGTAGAAGTCCTCCTGAATGTGAAAGTTCGGCTGAAGATGTGTCTTCCAGTATGTCCTGGGAAAAATTTGCGGAATGGCTCCTGCACGGATCAAACTTCGGCGGAAGGATGCTCTGAGAACAGTTCTTCCGCTTTTTCGGCAAACCGCTCTCCGAAGATCCGGAAGTCAGATTTGCAGTTTTCATAGTGCCCTTCCACAGCATCGAGAGCTACCGGTCCGAGATGGATAAATGGTTTTCCAAGGGAAGCTCCGCCGGAATATACCAGCATACCTTTCACCAGTAGATGGCCGATTAGAGTCATGATCGCGACATCCGCGCCTCCCTGCGCGTAGTGGGCGGTCGCGTAGACGCCTCCAAGTTTTCCGCCCAGCTTCAGCGGACGGCTGTCCACATCGAACCATTTCTTCATCTGCCAGCAGGTGTTCGCCACCCAGGTGGGTGTTCCAAAGATTACGCCGTCACAGCCGTTGATATAGTCAATGTCTATTTCTTCCTCGATGGAAAAAAGGCGCGCTTCTCCGCCGGCGGAAGAAATTCCTTCGGCGATCACTTCGCCCATTTCACGGGTATGTCCGGTCTGGCTGTAATAAATAATTGCGAATTTCATATGATACCTCCCATTGATTTTTTTGTCTTATATTCTTAAGCATAATACATTTCCCTCTGTCATGCAATGAAACAATTGGAAAAACAATTTTCAAATTGTTCTCGCCCGCAGGAATATGACTTGTCTGCACGAATCGCAATATCTGCACCAAACGAGGCAAGAATCGTAATGCAGGTGATAGTCAGAACTAATATTCTAGAGAATATAAGACTGTGGATTTGGGTAAAAATGACGAAAAATTACTGTGAATTTGTAACCCCGAAAAGTCAACCGAATGAAAAACTAGAAAAAAGGAAAACGAGGTAAATGGAATGAAAGCAGAAAAAGTAAAAGAGTATCGGAAGCGTGCAGAGGAGCTGGTGGCTCAGATGACTCTCGAGGAGAAGGTATCTCAGACACTTCACAGCGCTGCGGCGATCCCGCGCCTGGGGATCAAGGCGTATAACTGGTGGAACGAAGCGCTGCACGGAGTAGCCAGGGCAGGTGTGGCGACGGTCTTTCCGCAGGCCATCGGAATGGCGGCTGCCTTTGATGAGGATCTGCTTCAGGAAGTGGCGGATGTGGTATCCACCGAGGGACGCGCAAAATTCAATATGCAGCAGGAATTTGATGATACGGATATTTACAAGGGACTGACCTTCTGGGCGCCGAACGTAAATATTTTCCGTGATCCGAGATGGGGCCGCGGCCATGAGACGTTCGGCGAAGATCCATACCTTACTTCCCGTCTGGGCGTTCGTTTTATTGAAGGAATCCAGGGGGACGATGACAACTACATGAAGGCGGCAGCTTGTGCAAAACATTTTGCGGTACATTCCGGTCCGGAAGACGAGCGTCATTCTTTCAACGCGGTAGCTTCCCGTCAGGATATGTTCGAGACCTATCTGCCGGCGTTTGAGGCCTGTGTAAAGGAAGCCAAGGTAGAGACGGTGATGGGTGCCTACAACCGTACCAACGGCGAGCCGTGCTGCGGAAGCAAAACACTGCTTCAGGATATCCTGAGAGACGCATGGGGCTTTGAAGGCCATGTGACTTCCGACTGCTGGGCGATCAAGGATTTCCACGAGTATCATCATGTGACCAATTCCGCTCTGGAATCCGTTGCACTGGCAATGAAAAACGGCTGTGACCTGAACTGCGGAAACCTGTTTATTTATCTGGAAGAGGCGGTAAAACGCGGCATGGTTTCCGAGGAACGTCTCAACGATGCCGTTGTCAATCTGATGACTACACGTATGAAACTGGGACTGTTTGACGATCCGGAAAAGGTTCCTTACAGCACCATTACTTATGCGGGCAACGATACAAAAGAACACAGAGAGCTGAACTTCAAGGCATCCAGAAAGTCCTTTGTCCTTCTGAAGAATGAAAACGGCATGCTTCCGCTGAACAAGGACAAGATCAAGACCATCGGAATCATCGGTCCGAACGCGGACAACCGCAAGGCGCTGGTTGGCAACTATGAGGGAACTGCTTCCCGTTATATCACACTTTCGGAAGGCATCCAGGATTATGTGGGAGACGATGTGCGCGTTTTGGTATCGGAAGGCTGCCATCTGTGCAAGCCGAAGGTCAGCGGGCTGGGCCAGGAGAACGACCGTATGTCGGAAGTGAAAGGCGTCTGCGAGATGAGCGACGTGATCATCGCCTGCATGGGTCTGGATTCCAGCCTGGAAGGAGAAGAAGGAGACGAAGGAAACGAGTTTGCCAGCGGTGACAAACCGAACCTGAACCTGCCGGGCTTACAGCAGGAGGTTCTGGAGGCGATCTATGCCAGTGGAAAACCGGTGGTGCTGGTCCTGCTGTCAGGAAGCGCTCTGGCGGTCACTTGGGCGGATGAACATATTCCGGCGATCATCCAGGGATGGTATCCGGGCGCGCAGGGCGGACGAGCGCTGGCAAGCGTGCTGTTCGGCGATTATTCACCGGAAGGCAAGCTGCCGGTTACCTTCTATCGTACAACAGAGGAGCTTCCGGATTTCACGGATTATTCCATGAAGGGACGGACCTATCGCTACATGACCCAGAAAGCGCTTTATCCGTTTGGTTATGGTCTTTCCTATACGGATTTTGAACTGAGCAATATCACGCTCAGCCAGGATACCGTGGACAAAGACAGTGAGATCACCGTAAAAGCGATTCTGAAAAATACCGGAAAGATGGCAGGCGCTGAGACCGTACAGGTTTATGTGAAGGCGGATCGGGAAGGTACACCCAATGCACAGCTGAAAGCGTTGAAGAAAGTGGAACTGGCGGCAGGTGAGGAGAAAGAAGTTACTCTGACCCTTTCCGCAAAATCCTTCGGACTGCATAACGAAAACGGCGATATGGTTCTGGGAGAAGGGGACTACCTGGTATACGTAGGAACCCAGCAGCCGGACGAGCGCAGCAGGGAACTGACAGGAAAACAGCCGGAGTGTCTGAAAGTTACGGCAGCACACAGTGAGATGCTGGTACCGGTATGCTTAGACTCCCACGCCTGATCAGCAACGGCTGCGTCCTGCAGCAGGGGGAGAAGACGAGGATTTTCGGATTTGCCGATCCGGGCGAGACAGTTTCTGTACGGCTGCAGGACTGTCTTGCCCGCGGGGCAGCCGACGGGAGCGGAAGATTTGATCTGTATCTGAGTCATCTGCGTCCCGGAGGCCCGTTTTCCATGACGGTGGAGAGCGGGTCCGGAGAATGCCTCTGTCTGGAAGAGATTTATGTGGGTGAGGTGTGGCTGTCCTCCGGGCAGTCCAATATGGAACTGCCCATGGAGCGTGTCAGGGATCGTTATCCGGGGGCCATTGAGAACAGCGCCAACCCACAGATTCATATTTTTAAAGTAAATGAGCATTATGATTTCGGCGAAGCTCTGGAAGACTGTCAGACCGGAGAGTGGATGACGGCATGCCCTGAGACCATCCGGGATTTTTCTGCTCTTTCTCTGTTTTTTGCGCAGTTTCTGCAGGAACATCTGCAGACGCCGGTGGGTATCATCAATGTAAGTCTGGGAGGTTCTCCCGTTGAGGCATGGATGAGCCGGGACGCGCTGGAAGGGGAATTGGAGGCGCTGAAAGAAGCGGATTTCTGGAGGATCCCGGGCAGGATCGAGGAGCGGCAGAAAGAAGATGCCGCTGCCCTGAATCTTTGGCAGCGGCGCCTTCAGGCACAGGATCAAGGACTTCCGGAAAACGGCGGCGGCTGGATGGCTCCGGCTGACGGTCAAAAGGAAACAGGGGAGCAGGCAGATGGCGGATGGAAAGAAATTTCCCTTCCCGGATTTCTCAAAGACAGAGGGCTGGAAGCGTTTATCGGAAGCGTCTGGCTGAAACGGGAATTTCAGGTGCCGGAAGAATTGGCAGGAACAAAGGCGAATCTGTGGCTGGGAACCATGGTGGACAGCGATGAAACCTGGATCAACGGCGTAAAAGTCGGACAGACCCCATATCAATATCCTCCGAGAAAGTATGAGATTCCGGAAGGCCTTCTGAAAAAAGGACGGAATGAAGTGACAGTCCGACTGATCTGCGAGAATGGACACGGACGCCTGACGCCGGACAAGGAATATCGTATTTTCAATGAACGGGGGAGCATCGATCTGCAGGGAACCTGGAAATACCGGATCGGCTGCCGGCTGGAAACACCTGCGCCGGTGCAGACGTTTATCAGCTGGATGGCGACGGGACTTTACCAGGGAATGCTGCATCCCTGCCAGAACTATACGGTGAAAGGAATCCTGTGGTATCAGGGGGAATCCAATGACAAACGGCCGGACAGCTATGGACGTCTGCTGAAAAAAATGATACAATCCTGGCGGACCCAATGGCGCCAGGAGCGTCTGCCGTTTGTGGTTGCCCAGCTTCCTGGATTTTCCATTGATCTGGAGGAAGACGGGCGGTGGCCGAAGATCCGACAGGCACAGAAAGAGGCGGCAGCGCTTCTGGACGTGGCGGTAACGGTTAATCTGGATCTGGGAGAGAAAAATGATCTGCATCCCACCAGAAAGCGGGAAGTGGCATACCGGATGTATCTGGCTGCGCTTCAGACTGTATATAAGGAAGAAGTCCCGTGCAGCGGACCGGTTCCGGTACAGATACGGACAGCTGCAGGCACCGGTGCAGAAGCGGGAACTGAGCACTGTGCAACTTTTCAGGTACAGATCCGCTTCCGGCTGGATCCGTGGGAAAGGGAAAAATTCCTTGCCACACAGGATGGAATGGCTCCGGGAGAGTTTGAGCTGGCAGGAGAGGATGGTGTGTGGCATCCGGCACAGGCGACGATCCACGGACTTGAGGTGGAACTGAAGTGTCCGGAGGTACCGCGGCCGGTACAGGTACGGTATGGCTGGAGGAATGCGCCGAACCGGGGTCTGCTGTGCAGTCCCTGCGGACTTCTTGCTGCTCCGTTTACAGATAAAGTAATGGATCACTGATTACAACAATAGGAGATACTGGAATTATGAAAACTGAGACAAACCGCAGTATGGGATACTACGGAACAGGGACCCATCTGTTTAACGACGGATGGGAGTTTGCCAAACAACCGCTGTTTACCTCCTACGAGGAGGTGAAGCAGCATCCGGAAGCGTTTGTTCCGGTCGGGCTTCCCCATGACTGGCTGATCTTTCAGGGGACAGATTTGTATGAAAACGGAACCGGATGGTACCGGAAACGTTTCGTTTACCTGCCAGGGGAAGATGAGATTGCATTTCTGAGATTTGAAGGCGTTTACATGGACAGTGTGATCTATGTAAACGGAGAGAAAGCCATGGAGTGGAAATACGGATACTCTACCTTCGAAGTGCCTTTGGCGGGCCGGCTGAAGGACGGAGAAAATGAGATCATGGTGGGCGTGAATTTCCAGAGCCCCAACAGCCGCTGGTACTCAGGTGCCGGCATCTACCGGGATGTCTGGCTGAAAGTGGTGAAACAGACCCATCTGGTTTCGGATGGAAGTTACATCTCTGTACGTCCGGCTGGAAACGGAAGCTGGGAGCTGGAGATCAGCACCGAGGGAATCTTCTGTCAGAAAGGTGAGATCCGGTATACACTGACGGAACGTGAGAGCGGGAAGGCAATGCCGCTGGACGAAAAGGGCGCCGAAGCGCTTGTAGTGCAGGCAGGGGCGCAGGAAGGCATCCAGATGATCGCCAGCACAGCGGTGATTCCGAAGATAAAGTGCTGGTCGGTGGAACATCCGCATCTGTATGATCTGAAAACGGAACTTTATCTGGAGGGGGAGTGTGTACAGGCGGAACGTGATACGATCGGTTTCTGTACAAAAGAATTCCGTCCGGATCAGGGATTTCTGCTGAACGGCAGTAAGGTAAAACTCAACGGTGTATGTGAGCACCACGATCTTGGCTGCCTTGGCGCGGCTTACAATCACCGGGCGATGGAGCGGAAGCTGGAAAAACTGAAAGCCATGGGCGTGAATGCCCTCCGCCTCACCCACAATATGTTTGCTCCGGACGTGATGGAACTGGCGGATTCCATGGGATTTCTCGTTGTGTCGGAGGCATTTGATATGTGGGAACGTCCCAAGAACCCTTATGATTACGGACGCTTCTTCCCGGAATGGTATCCGAAAGATGTGGCGAGCTGGGTGCGTCGGGACCGTAACCATCCCAGCCTGATCCTTTGGAGCATCGGTAATGAGATTTACGATACCCATGTCAGTGAGCGCGGACAGGAGATCACGAAAAACCTGATGCGTGAAGTCCGGATCCACGATCCAAGGAAAAATGCGGAAATCACGATCGGTTCCAACTATATGCCGTGGGAGAATGCCCAGAAGTGTGCGGATCTGGTAAAAGTAGCCGGTTATAATTATTCGGAGAAATATTATAACGAACACCACAAAGCGCATCCGGACTGGATCATTTACGGAAGTGAAACTGCTTCCACGGTACAGAGCCGGGGAATCTATCATTTCCCGTACAGCCAGTCTGTGCTGGCGGATGTGGATGAACAGTGTTCGGCGCTTGGCAATTCCACGACCAGCTGGGGTGCGAAATCTTCCGAGGCTTGCGTGACTGCTGAGCGGGATCATGCGTTTTCCTGCGGACAGTTCCTCTGGACCGGATTTGATTATATTGGAGAACCGACCCCATATCATACCAGGAATTCCTATTTCGGACAGCTGGATACAGCGGGATTTCCGAAGGATTCTTACTATATCTATCAGGCAGAATGGACCGATTACCGGAAGCATCCAATGGTACATCTGTTTCCGTACTGGGATTTCAACGAGGGACAGCTGATCGATGTGCGTGTCTGCTCCAATGCTCCGCTGGTGGAGCTGTTTATGAACGGCCGCAGCCAGGGAACTTTTGAGATCGATCATGCTCATGGAAGTGAAAAAGAACTGTCCGGACACTGGCAGCTGCCGTTTGAGCCGGGAGAGATCACAGCGAAAGCTTATGATGAGTACGGCAATGAGATTGCCAGCGAGACGAGATATTCCTTCGGAGAGGCAGAAAAAATCTCGGTGAAACCGGACCGTACCGTGCTGAAAGCCGATGGAAGAGATCTTGCGTTTCTGGAAATCTCCATGGAAGACCGGGAGGGACATCCGGTGGAAAATGCAGCCAACCGTGTGTTTGTCCGGGTGAGCGGAAAAGGATATCTTGCCGGACTGGACAACGGTGACAGTACCGACCGGGAAGAGTATAAGACCGTAAGCCGCCGTCTGTTCAGCGGAAAACTGCTGGCGGTGGTGGCGGCAGACACTGAGCCTGGGGAAATCAAGGTGGAGATCTCTTCCAGAGGTATGGAGCCTGCCACGGTAGTCCTGCAGGCTGAAGCCTGTGAGACAGAGGAAGGTATTGGAACAGATGCCTGGAGGGTCGATGAAAGCCGCGCGCAGAAGGAGACAGAACAATACTGTGAAGATATACCGGTACGGGCGCTGAGACTTCAGGCTTCCAACGGAACCATCCTGACTCCGGAGAATGCGTGGACAGAAGTGACTGCTGAGATCTGCCCGGAGAATGCACTGGACCGGGAAGTGATCTGGAGCGTTGTGGATGATGCCGGAATTCCGTCCGGTCTGGCAAACGTGGAGAGCCAAGGAAACTGTGCGAAGATTACCGCAGTCAGTGACGGGGACTTCCGTCTGCGCTGCATGTCAAAGTCCGGGACACAGGGGGTACGGATCATCTCGGAGATGAATTTCTCGGTCAATGGTTTTGGAAAGGCATATCTGGATCCCTATGGCTTTATCGCCGGAGGTCTTTACGATTATGTGCAGGGAACCGCATCCAATGGAAATGAGCATGGCGTGGCAACGTCACGGGATGGAGAGACGCAGGTAGGATTTCATAATCTGGATTTCGGCCCCTTTGGGTCCGACGAGATCCAGCTTCCGATCTTCGCGCTGACAGACGAAGATTACGAGATCCTGGTTTATGAAGGAATGCCGGGAGAAGAAGGAAGTGAACTGATCGGTGAACTGCATTATCAGAAGCCTTCAATCTGGAATACCTATCAGCCGGAGACCTACCGTCTGAAAAAACGGCTGAAAGGGATCACCAGTATCTGTTTTGTCCTTCATGCCAAGATCCATCTGAAAGGATTTTCCTTTACCAGGCTAGAGAAGGCGTATGAAAAGCTGCTGGCGGTGGAGAGCGATCACCTTTATGGGGACAGCTTCTGCCGGAAGGAAGGCCGGGTAACGGAGATCGGCAACAACGTAACGCTGGAATATACGGATATGAACATGGGCGAACAGGGAGCCTCAGGCATCGTAGTCTGCGGTTATACGCCGATGGAAAAGAATATGATCCAGATCCGGTTTACCTCAGAGGAGGAAGAAATTACACAAATTGTCGAATTTTGCCATTCCGAACAGGAGACGGAACAGGAATTTTCCCTGCAGCCGGTCAGCGGCACCTGGAATGTGAGTTTTGTCTTCCTGCCTGGAAGTAATTTTGATTTTCACTGGTTCAGGTTCGTGAAATAGCACAAGAAAAACAGAGAAAAAACAACAGAGTGCAAAAAGGAAAATGTATTTGGTCAATTCGCGCAAGTAGAAATGCCGAATTGGCTGAATTCATTTTTTCTTTTCTGTGATCGGGGAATCCTGACATTTTGCATGTGACAACCGGAGAAAATGCAGGGAAATATGCACAAAAATGGAAACGTGAAATTGGCTATTTTTAAAAAAGCGGCCAATGGTTCGCAATATATGAAAAGTTTTTGCCAATAAGTGAGAAGAAACCTGCGTCAACATGCCATATAATTAAGTTACAAATCAGGAAGAAAGTGTACAAAACACCGGAAGACAAAAGGGTATAAGGCAAAAATGCACAAATCCGACATCTGTCATCCGGTGGGACAATGAATCAGGCATTGCCTGATTCGCTCTGTCCGAAATCCGCTTTTGGAAAGGGCGGAGGATGGAAAAGATGGTTGCGGAACGGAGGTCTGTGAAAGCATCTGTTCCGAGAAGATATATCAGAGCGTGCTTACAGAATTTAAGCATCAGAGAGAAGATTTCAAAGAGAAGAAGAGACCGGTCTGCTTCTTTTTCCGGCGAAAATCCCTTGTGGGGACGTGAAGCACAGGACGGTATATAAAACCAAATATAAAAAGGAAGTGGTGAAAAAATGGCTAAGAAACAAAAAAAACAAAAGCTGGTACACCAGGAATCTCTGGGGCAGCACATCCGCAAGAACTGGAAACTTTATTCCTTTGTGGTACTTCCGATTCTGTGGTATGTCATCTTTAAGTACATACCAATGCTGGGAAATATCATTGCGTTCCGAAGATATAAAGGTGGTCCGAATATCTTTGGTGAATACTGGGTAGGTTTCCGATATTTTGAACAATTTCTGACAGATGAGACATTCTGGAGAGCGTTCTGGAATACCCTGCGGCTGAGTATCGAATATCTGCTTGTCAGATTCCCTGCGACTCTGATCTTTGCTCTGCTGATTAACGAAATAAGAAATATTAAATGGAAGAAGACGGTACAGACGATCTCCTATCTGCCGCACTTCGTATCTCTGGTAGTTCTGTGTGGTATGATCAAGGAGCTGACGTCAGCCAGCGGACCAATCAATACATTGATCGCTGCTCTCGGAGGAGATAAAATTGCATTCATGACGGATCCTGCATGGTTCGATACGATTTATGTTCTTTCAGGGGTTTGGCAGGCTCTGGGATGGGGCACGATCCTTTACCTGACTGCGATGACCAATATCAATACCGAGTTGTATGAGGCAGCAGCTATTGACGGTGCGAATCGCTTCAAACAGACCATTCATGTTACGATTCCGGGAATTATGCCGACGGTAATGACTCTGCTGATTTTGGACATCGGTGGTATTATGACATCTGGAAATATGCAGAAAATCCTGCTGCTGTACAATCAGCTGACAATGGAAAAAGCAGATATTATCGGAACATTGGTATACCGTTATGGTATTACAAACGGTAACTTTAGTTATGCAACAGCAGTCGGACTGTTTGAGGGAGTGATTGGCTTGATCCTTGTCACAGGTGCCAATACATTGTCCAAAAAACTGACCGAGACATCACTGTGGTAGGAAGGGGGAAAAAGCGTGTTACATTTTAAATCCAAAGGCTATCGTGTTTTTCAGGTCATCAATACAATTATCATGGTGCTTATTATCTTTATTACCCTTTATCCGGTTGTGTATCTGGTGGCTCAGTCTTTCAGCAGCGAGGCTGCGGTAAGCGCAGGTGAAGTTACTTTTTATCCGATTGATTTTACCGTAGCAACCTACAAATATATTTTGCGAAACAATGAATTTTTCCTTTATTACTGGAATACGATTGTATATTCCGTAGTGGGAACGGCAATATCAGTAATTCTGACGGCTATGCTTGCGTATCCATTGTCAAAACCGAAACTTCGTCTGAACAAAGTTTTGACTCCATTTGTTGTTTTTACAATGTATTTTGCGGGCGGTATCATCCCGAACTTCGTTCTGGTAACTCAGTGGCTGGGACTTCGTGACAGTATGTGGGCAGTAATTCTTCCGCCGGCAATCAGTACGTTCAATTTCTTGCTGATGAAATCTTTCTTTGCAGGACTGCCGGAGGAACTGGAAGAAGCGGCGGCTATTGACGGAATGGGAACCTATGGAATATTCCTTAAGATTGTTATTCCGCTGTCTAAAGCGATTATTGCGACAATGGTTTTGTTTTATATTGTAACCATGTGGAACGAATGGTTTGGACCGTTTATGTATTTGGATACAAAGTCCAAATGGCCGGTAGCGCTGCATGTCAGACAGCTGGTTGAGGGTGCGAACAAAGTAGAACAGGGTGCTACGGCAGAGGCATCCAATGTACAGAGCACCATTAAGTCTGCAACGATGGTACTGACAACGCTTCCAATCGTCTGTGTATATCCGTTTGTACAGAAATACTTTGTACAGGGTATGACAATGGGGGCAGTCAAAGGCTGATATTGGAAACGAAAAAATTGACTGCTGTCTGCAGATTATAAAAGGCAGCAGTCTGTGGAAAGTATATGGCATGCGGAAGGTATGTGCTATATAAATTCAAGCCCAAAAAGGAGGAACAAAATGAAAAGAAAAGTTATTGCTCTGACAATGACCGCGATTATGATCGCATCTCTTGGCGCCTGCGGTGGCGGTGGCGGTAGCACAAGCGAAGGAGAGCCGTCCGGTGAGTACGAAGATACCGAAGACATGGGTTATACCTATGGCGAAGGCGAAACTTTCCATTCGGATGAGCCGGTGACCTACACGATGCTGTTCTCCGATCACGAAAACTATCCTTACAAAGAGGATTGGCGTCTCTGGTCTGCAATCGAGGAAAAAACCAATGTAACCTTTGATCTGACGCTGGTAGCGCGTACAGACTATGATGATAAGGTTTCCACGCTTGTCAATTCCGGAGATGCTCCGTGGATTATTCCGAAGACCTACGATGCGAGCAAATACGTGGATTCCGGTCAGATTGTGGCAATCAGCGACTGGGTACAGTATATGCCGAACTACATGAAATGTGTGGAAGATTGGGGCATGGAAGAAGAATTGAAAACCACTTATCAGTCCGATGGTAAATATTACCGTCTGCCGGGTATGTGGGAAGTTGCAGCCGGCGGATATTCCCTGATCATCCGTAAAGATGTCTTTGAGGCAGCTGGTGTAGACGTGGAAGAACTGGAAAAAACCTGGACCTGGGATGATTTCTATGAAGCTCTGATGAAAGTAAAAGAGTATACAGGAGCAGATTACGTATGGTCTGATCAGTATCAGTTAGGTTCTACGATGAATATTTCCGGATGCCAGTATCAGATCAAAGCTGGAAATTCCAGTGACGGCGGCGACTGGGGTCTGAAGAATGGAACGAAATTTGACTGGGACAACAATGAATTCTATTTTACAAATACCACGGATCAGTACAGAGATTATCTGAGAATGTGGAACAAAATGTATGAGAGCGGAATTATTGATCCGGAGACTTTCTCTCAGGATTCCAACCAGGCACAGGCGAAATTTTTCCGCGGCGAGTCTTATGTGCTGAATGCAAACTATCAGCAGTTGGCTGACATCCAGTCTTCCGGCAAAATGCAGGTAGACGGAGCGGAACTGTACATGATCGTATACCCGGGCGGTCCTTCCGGACATCTTCAGGTGGAGACTTCCAGACTGGAGAATGGTATCATGATTTCACAGTCTGCGCTGGATGAGCTTGGCGAGGCAGATTTCATCAAGATGTTGCGTTTCATTGACTGGCTGTGGTACTCTGAAGAAGGACAGACACTGAGCCTTTGGGGCGTTGAAGGCGAGACATACACCCTTGACGATGATGGCAACGTTGTCCTGAACAGCGATATCTACTACAATGGTATCAATCCGGGCGCTTCCAAGCAGCTGAATGTTGACTACGGTTTTGGTGGCGGTGTATTTGCATACGGCGGTTCTGAATGGCTGAGATTTTCCAAGTTCTCAGATGCTGAGAAAGACTGGAATGAGAGAATTCTGGAGAATACAGAACCTCAGAAGCTCGATCCTCCAATCATGGCAGATGAGATGGAAAAAGAAGAGATGGCTCTGATCGAAGGACCTCTGATGGATTACGTGAACCAGAGTGCTCTGCAGTTTATTATCGGCGAAATGGACATTGAGAATGACTGGGATGAATATGTAGCTCAGTGCGAGAGCAAGGGCAGCCAGGACTACATCGACCAGGCAAACGAAATCTTCGAGAACACCAAGGATCTTCTTGGAATGTAATAAAAATCTGACAGAAATTCGTTCCTGAACAGAAGCGGGGGAAGCCTGTCCGCGGCAAGCGGACAGGCTTTTCTGACGTTTTCATGGCAGCCGGGCCGAAGAGCAATATGTGAAAGAAGAAGAGCAAAATTGTCAGAGAAGCTCCGTCGGCGCCCGTTTATAATGGTAGAAAAACAAATATAAAATTCTGTTTTCCCTGCAGGGCATCAGAAAGTTTTGCAGGGGACAAAGAGAAAGGACATCATGGGAAACATAACGTTTGAAAGAGATAAAAAAATTGTTTTTTATCTGGAACCGGAAGCGCTTCCGGGAGTAAAAAAGACAGCGGAAAAGGTAGCTCAGGACTTTGAGAAAGTCTGTGGCGCGAAGCCGGAAATCGTTGAAACTGTTTGCGAAGAGGAGACAGTGATTTTTGCGGCGACCGTTGGACACAGCCCTCTTCTGGAGGAGATGGAACGACAGGGTAAACTTGACCTTGCGGATGTGCGGGGTAAATGGGAGGTATTTTCTATTCAGTGTGTGGAGAAGCCGGCAGAAGGCGTGGAACACGCGCTGGTAGTTGCGGGAAGTGACAAACGGGGAACAATCTACGGCCTGTTTCAGCTTTCTGAACTCATTGGCGTAACGCCGTTCGTATATTTTGGAGATGCGGCTCCTGAAAAATATGACAGGATTCAGTTTATCGATGGAGAAGACCAGAGTCAGACAGAAAATTCCATAAAAACACGAGTGGTCACAGAACTGCCGATGACTTCCAGGGAACCGTCGGTAAAATTCCGTGGTTTCTTCATCAACGATGAATGGCCATGTTTTGGAAACTGGACGTTCCGTCATTTCGGCGGTTTCAATGCCGATATGTATGACCATGTATTTGAACTGCTGCTTCGAATGAAAGGCAATTATCTGTGGCCGGCGATGTGGACATCCTCCTTTTTCCTGGATGGCCCGGGGATGGCAAGTATGGACCTGGCGGATGAATACGGTGTTATCATCGGAAATTCACATCATGAGCCCTGCATGCGCGCCAGTGAAGAGTGGGACAAGGTAAAGGGCGAGAATACCCCTTACGGAACTGCGTGGAATTATAAGGTGAACAAAGAAGGACTTCTGAATTACTGGGCCGACGGTCTGAAACGAAGTGCAGGACATGAGAAATTTATCACCATCGGTATGCGCGGGGAACGGGACAGCGCCCTGGAGGGACCGTCTTCTCTGGCGGAAAATATAGAAACGCTGAAAGATATCATCTGTGAGCAGAAAAAACTGATCCAGAAATATGTAAATCCGGATCTGTCCAGGGTTCCAATGCTGCTTGCCGTATACAAGGAAGTGGAAGATTATTACTATGGGGACAAGGATACACCAGGTCTGAAAGATTGGGATGGCCTGGATGGCGTGACGGTCATGCTCTGCGAAGACAATTTCGGAAATATGCGTTTCCTGCCGGATGAAAAACACAGGGAGCGTGTCGGCGGATATGGAATGTATTACCATCTGGATTACCATGGAAGCCCGATCTCCTACGAGTGGGTAGGCTCCACGCCGCTGACCCGCACCTGGGAGCAGATGACCCAGGCATGGGAATACGGTGTCCGCCAGATGTGGATCGTCAATGTGGGAGATCTGAAGTTTGAGGAATTCTTTCTGGGATATTTCATGAAACTGGCTTATGACTTTGAGCAGTGGGGAAGCAGTGCGTCGAATCAGACCGGACGATATACCAGAGAAGTTGTCAGAACAATCTTCCCGCAGGCAGACAGCACATTGCAGGAGAGGATCGCCTGTGTGATTGAGGAATATGTGCGGCTCAACGGGCTTCGGCGTCCGGAAGCGCTGAATGACAGGATTTATCATCCGGCGCATTATCTGGAAGGCAGGAAGATGCTGCAGAGGGCACTCCGCCTGGAACAGGAGAATGAGGAAGTGCGCAGCCTCCTTCCGGCGGAATGCCGTGACGCCTATGAGTCGATGATCTACTATCCGGCGGCAGGAACTGCCAATCTTTTGCAGATGCACCTTTACGCGGGTCTGAATCATCTCTATGCGGAACAGGGAAAGACGGCCGCCAATGAGATGGGGGCGAAGATGAAGGAATGCATCGAAAAGGACCGCCGCCTGTCGGAACATTTCGCACAGATCCTGGATGGAAAATGGAGCGGAATGGAGATGGCTGAGCACATTGGCTTTACCAAGTGGAACAGTGAAAACTGGAAATATTCGGTGCGCTGTTTTGTGGAGGAAAAACCGGAATCGTATCTTCTGGTCAGCCGTGCAGATGAAACAGAAGTGCATACCAATGACTATTTCGGCGACGATGTCCTGGTACGTGATTTTATGTACCCGGGATGTACCAGTGTTCAGATTCAGGTTGCCAATGGAGGTGCCGGAGAGATTTCCTGGCATCTGGAAGGCGGCTGCAGCTGGCTGGAGGCATCCGTGGACAGAGGACAGACAGAGACACAGGAATCTTTCACGCTGAAATTCCTTCCGGAAAAGTATTCCGCATCAGAGAACGGAGACAGTCCATGTGAACTGTTCGTATGTACAGAGAAAGAAAAAGTAAGGATCCTGGTCTTTGCCAAAGCTTGGAAAACGCAGGGAATTCCGTCCGGAACCTGTCTGGAAGGGCCGGATGGTTTCGTCATTGATCCTGCCCATTTTGTGGGGAAAAAAGATGGTGAGTGGAACGGCGTTCCGGCAGGTTATATACAGCTGGAAGACTATGGCAGATATGGCTCCGGCATGAAAGTATTTCCTGTAACTGCGGAGTTTTCCAGTGCGGAAAAGGCGCCGTTTTTGGAGTATCGGCTCTTTACAGAAGTGCCGGGAGAATATATACTGGAGATACAGAGTGCGCCTGGAAATCCTGTGGATGAAGGAAAGGGTCTGAAGCTGGCTTATGCTCTGAATGAGGAAGAGATTCGGCGGATCAACACGATTCCGGCCGGTTATCATGCGGGAGATCCGACCTGTGAATACTGGTGTCAGGGTGTGCTGAATCAGGTGCATCGATGCAGAGTCAAGGTACATCTGAACGAGGGTCTGAACAGCCTGCATATTTATGCCGCAGACGCCCCGCTGGTTCTGGAACGGCTGCTCCTGTATCGGCAGGAACCGAAGCAGTCCTATCTTGGACCGGAGGAAAGTTTCCGGGTAAAATAGAAATTTGAGAAACAGAGAAGGAGGATATTGAGATGGAAGGAACAATGAAGACAGCGGTAATGACGGACATCATGCAAGTGGAGATTCAGGAGCGTCCGATCCCGCAGCCCAAGGATGACGAGGTACTGGTAAAAGTAGAGTATGTGGGAATCTGTGGTTCTGACCTGCACTATTATGAATCCGGACGCATCGGTGATTTTGTTGTAAAACCACCGTTTGTTCTGGGCCATGAGGCAGGCGGTACCGTGGTGGAAGTGGGAGCGAACGTAAAGAATCTGAAGGTCGGCGACCGTGTGGCTATGGAACCGGGAAAGACCTGTGGTCAGTGTGAGTTCTGCAAATCCGGAAAATACAATCTCTGCGAAGACGTTGTATTCTTTGCAACTCCGCCGGTAGACGGAGTATTCCAGGAGTATGTGGCACATGAGGCAGGACTGTGCTTCAAACTGCCGGACAATGTGAGCACACTGGAAGGCGCGCTGATCGAGCCGCTGGCTGTAGGAATGCATGCAGCACGCCAGGGCGAGGCAAAGCTGGGACAGACCGCAGTGGTAACCGGCGCGGGCTGCATCGGTCTGGTTACTCTCCTTTCTTTGAAAGCTATGGGTGTGACGAAGGTCATTGTGGTGGATGTCATGGAAAAACGTCTGCAGAAGGCACTGGAACTGGGTGCGGATGCGGTGATCAACGGAAAAGAAGAAGATACCGTGGCACGCATCAAAGAGCTGACCGGAGGAAAAGGATTTGACCTGGGTATTGAGACGGCCGGAAACCAGATCACCGCGTCTCAGCTGATCCGCGGTGCGAAGAAGGGCGCTACGATCGTATTTGTCGGATACAGCGCAAGCGGGGAGATGACTCTGCCGATCGGAATGTCTCTGGACAAAGAACTGATCTTCAAGACAGTATTCCGCTATCGCAACATTTATCCGATCGCCATCGAGGCAGTTGCACAGGGAAAGATCAATATCAAGGATGTTGTAACCAACTATTTTGAACTGGACGATATCAAAAACGCACTGGATTCCTGCGTGAAAAACAAAGCGGATATCGTTAAAGGAGTAATCAGGATCGGAACAGAAGCATGAGAAGAGATTATCTGGATACACATACACACACAACAGCCAGCGGCCATGCCTACAATACCCTCAATGAAATGCTGGCTGCAGCGGCGCAAAAGGGGCTGTCTCTGCTTGGCGTGACGGATCACGGCAGCGGAATGAAGGGAACGACACCGCTGTACTATTTCGAGAATTCACCGATGATCGACCGGGAGCAGCTCCGCCACCGGTTCGGTGTGGAGCTGCTGTTTGGTGTGGAGCTGAATATCATGGATTTTGAGGGAACGGTGGATATGAAACCGTCGCTGCTGGAAAAGATGGATGTGACCATCGCCAGCATGCATGTTCCCTGCATGCCGAAAGGGACAAAAGCTGAGATCACGAGAGCTTACCGGAAGGTAATGGAAAATCCGCTGGTAAATATTATCGGTCATCCGGATGACGGACGTTTTCCGGTAGATTACCAGGAACTGGTGCGCGGGGCAAAAGACTGCGGCGTTGTGCTGGAGATCAATGACCATTCTCTGGATGGCACAGGAAACCGGCAGAACGCGGTGGAAAACGATACGGAAATGCTCCGCTGGTGCATGAAGTACCAGGTGCCGGTGGTGCTGAATTCAGATGCCCACACGGACACGAAAGTGGGTAACCACGAACATGCCTGGGCTCTGATCAAACAGCTGGAATTTCCGGAAGAACTGATTCTGAATACGGATCTGGAAAAATTTAAAACCTACGTGAATTGTTATCATCTTGGAAAACGATAACGTTTCTGTGCGTCCCCCTGTAACCGTTCGTTTCTTCACAGACGTGAAGAGGCGGGCGGTTACCGTTTGTAGTTCGTTTAGGGGTCTGAAAATTTTGCTTGTATTTAAAACTTTAGTGTGCTAAAATACTATTGTGTTGGCTGAGCGAAATAAAAATTCAGAAATATACCCAAAGGAAAATGGGCTCATCGGGAGGTTTTTAAATATGAACAAAAAGATTCATACAGAAGCGGTAGACCAGTTGTTTGACGCGATCCTGAGTCTGCGCAACAGAGACGAGTGCTATACGTTCTTTGAGGATGTGTGCACGATCAATGAGCTTCTTTCTCTTTCCCAGCGCTTTGAAGTGGCAAAAATGCTTCGGGAGAAGAAGACGTATCTGGAAATTTCAGAAAAGACAGGTGCTTCCACTGCAACGATCAGCCGTGTCAACCGTTCCCTCAGTTATGGAAATGACGGATATGAAATGGTTTTCGAACGGATGGCTGCGGAAGAAACATCAGGTGAATGAAAAACACCTGTATTTATTGAAAAAAGATAAAAGTCGCTTTGCGGCGCGGAGCGGATAACATGAAAAATCCGGATTCCAAGGTCTGTCTGAGTGCAGAAGCAATTCAGAAACAACAGACCGGGAATCCGGATTTTTGGTGTTATTTTGTTTTTTTCGGAGCCATTTTATCAATCAGTTCTTCAATCAACTGCTTTTTCAGATAGACATCGAAACTGAGCATGCAGATAAATGAAAATAACTGGAGAAAATCTTTTTCTTCCTCCGGTGCGTCCGGGAAAGAAGTTTTTGCCATTTCGAATGTTTTCAGAAGATCCTCCCGTACCGTTTTGATTTCGGAACGCTCCAGCCCGAAAACGCCCTGATACAGATCTGTGATCGAGAAACCGCTTTCCGAATGAAAGTATTTGTCTGTGATCGGTTGGAGAAGCGTCTGAATATCGTTGATGGAAAGAATATTTTTGAAATAATAAATAAAGATCAGGATCAGCATATGCTCTTTGGAATATTTTTTCTTCTCCGGGGCAGGGAGCAGATTGTTTTTGGCATAATTGTTGATCATTGTTTTGGTCAGAATTTTATCATCTTCATAGCGTTTGCAGGCTTCTAACTGCTCGTCCATAAAGGTCGTGACCTGATCCATATATAAACCGATATTTGGAATGTCTTCCGTTTTGATGTAATCGATTGAAACCAGTTTCTTCTGCAGTGCAGCAAGAAATTCTTTTACTTCGTTGTCCATATTTTCACCTCATATCACATTATATAGTAATAAAAACTAGATGACAAGGCATTTTCATGCTTTTTTCAAAAAACAAAAGAATGTATGTTCTATTCGGACTATCTATGATATAATGAGACACACGAATAATGAATTATGGAAAGAGACGGAGAAACGATATGAGCTTATTAGATGCACTGAACGAACCACAGCGGCAGGCTGTGATGGCAACCGACGGACCGCTTCTGATTCTG
>CABUPZ010000027.1 GCA_902493585.1 uncultured Fusicatenibacter sp.
AATGTGATTCTCATTACTTGACTTGCCATAAAAAAAGTCGCCTCCTTTTCGCACTTTACGAGTACGACAAGCGGTGACTGTACACTTACCCGTGTGTGTCTCAACGTTTCCACACGGTTTCTGCCTTCTTTGCCAGCCCTGCAGACTGGAGGACATCTTACATATCCTTACGGCAGCTTGTTTAGTTTGTACAGTGACTTGTCGCCAGTTTCTTAACTTGACATTCGCTCCACGGAAAACCTGTTACATTTATCTGAACAGCAACCTCGCGCTTCTTCGCTATCAATGTCACAACATCTGCATTATACAGGAAACTTTTTGGGAATGCAAGGGTTTTTTTGTTTTTTTTCAAATACATTTTCGGACGAAAGGAGTCCGGGACCAGCGGCGTATGTGTGCGGCGGGCGGCTGCAAATGATGTGGAAACTCTAAACGTTCCGAAGCCCTGCAGGTCGGGCACCGGAGCAATTCGCTCCGAAAGCTTTATGCTTTCGCAGCTCAGTGCTCCTCAGGCTCAGTGCATGTGGCACTTCGCCTGTCCCGTCCTGCAGGGCTTCGGAACGTTAAGAGTTTCTCACATCTTTGCAGATGCCCGCTGCACACATACGCCGCCGGTCCCGGACTCCTTTCTGGTTGTGGGGTGCGGTAGGTGAGGTGCGGTAGGTGAGGTGCGACGGTGTGGTGTGGTTGTTGCGGTTATGTAGTTTGTTTTTATAGGATGTCGGAATAGTCCAGGATGGTTACGCCGGTTTCTTTGTCTTCGATAACTTCCGGGTGGTCGCCGGCTTCTTCGGCTTTTTGGAGGAGTTCTTCTGCGGTGTGGATCGGGATTGCCAGTTCGATGGGTTCTTCCTCTTCGGTTGTCTCTTCCTGGATTTCTCCGGTTTCGGCTGAATCGGACTCTTCCGTTTCTTCGGTTTGTTCGCTTTCTTCGTTGTCCGTTTCTGTTGTTTCTTCTATATTATCTGTGTTTTCTGTCTCTTCTTTTGCCGGCGCTGCAGCATCTGCGGGTGGTGTTTCATTCTCCTCTTCGTTCAGAAGTTCACCTACCGCTTCCGCCAGGGAGCGTTCCAGGGCTTCGGTCTCTTCCTCTTCTATGCTCTTCTTCGGAGCTGCCTCTCCCAGGGCTTCCAGGATCTCTTCTTTTTCTTTCTGAATCGGAGCGGCCTTCAGGTTTCTGGTATCAACTACTGTGCTCTCCTCCGGCTCTTCCTCCAGATCTCTGATGATCATCTCATCTTCTTCTGTCTCTGCAGCTTCTTCACTGACGGCTGCTGTCAGGGGTTCGTTCTGCTCCGGCTCTGTTTCGGTTTCTGTGGATTCTTTGACGGGCTCCTGCTCCTCTTCTTCCACATCTTCCTCTTCGTCGTCCTCTTCTTCCGCTTCTTTCGCTTTTCGGCGTGCTTCTTTTTTCAGACGGCGTTTTTCTTTTCGGCTCAGAGGCTTTTCTTCTTCCTCATCGCTGTCATCTTCTGCCTCGTCTTCATCTTCTTCTTCTTCATCCTCGTCCTCATCGTCATCTTTTCTCCAGACTTCAGACAGGATGAACAGGATGATCAGAAATGCAACGCAAAGTCCCAGGATAATAATTCCTTCTCTGCTCTGAAGGGTCAGGGAAAGCATTCCGATCACCGGGATCGTCAGTGCCACTTTCTGTACTCCGCCGGTCAGCTGCAGGTCTGTGGTATTTCCGCTGACTTCATCGGTCACCGTATAGGTGGAAGTGTCCGCCGCGATGGAAGATACGGTATATATGTAGCTTCCGTTGCTGTCCTCCTGCAGGATCCGGTCGCCAGTCTCAAGTTCCGTTGCCTGAGCGCTTGTTGCGTAAGTCACAGAACCTCTGCTCAGATTGGTGTTTCCCGTTCCGTCAGATACCTTGGTCGTAACTCCCAGCAGCGGAGGGATCAGCAGCGCTCCCGCTGAAAGTATCGCGACCAGCAATACTATATTTACAATTGCTTTTAAGAATTTCGACATTTCTCTACTCCTTATTGGCTTCTTGCTGGTTTGTATTTTCGCTGTTATTCATGTTATGCCTGAACGGTCATACCTATTTTACCATCGAATCTTTTGGATGTACATAGTTTCGTTCAGAATCTTTCGGGTTTTTATTATAACGCTTTTTTCTGAATAATGCAAGAATTGGAGAGGATATGGATTTTTGGGCTTTGATGTGATAAAATTTTTCTAGCTTATCGCGGAGGGGGAAATAAATAAGGAATTATGAAGATTTTTCGAAAAATGTTGAAGTGGCTGCTGGCGGGAATCTTTTTTCTGGGTCTTGGGGCTGCGGCTTATGTATTTGAGCGTTCCGAAGACCCGGGATTTTCCCTGAACAGGTACCGGCTCACCTCCGGCTGCCTGGTTCTCGGCGTGCTCTGTCTGATCGCAGGGTTTGTTCTGCCATGGAAGAAGGAGCCTTTTGTTCCTGGTTTTCTGATCGTGGAAGATATTTTCCGGATGAATCCACAAGGATGCGTGGTCGTCGGTTACGTCAAAGGCAGGCTGCGGGTCAACGAGACGGTCGTGATCCGGAACAGGTATGGAGGTGTCATCCGGACGACGGTTGACGGCATCGAAATCTTCAGAGAGCCAAAGCCGGCAGCGGCAGACACACCCGCCGCTTTGTATTTCAAAGCCGTGGAACCGGAAACTGTTTTTATTAACGATCTCATTCGGAATGTGGATGATACTGGAAAGGAGCAATAAGCACGAACTATGGCCAGAATATATTTACAGAAGCTGAATCCGAAACTGAAGAGAAATATTCTGGAAAGACGTTATACCGTTTCGGAATTGGAGCAGGTTCGGAAAAAGGTGGAACAACAGATAAAAACAACACAGACAGGATTCCGCAGGGCTGCCGTGATCCTGTTTGCCGTTGCAGCGGCTGTCTTATGTATGACCGCCGCCCAGATTGGAGCCGGCATGATGTTCTGGCTCTGTACGGCAGGTGTGGCGCTCATAGGTATCGCTACCTTAACCGCAGCATGGGCCGCGGGATTCGGTATCATGAGGTACCAGTTTAACCGCGCCGTAAAAAAAGCGTATCCGGAGCATCCGGATCTTCTTATCTGAAAGGAGCAGACAACTATGGATTCCAGAATAAAAACAATTGAAGACCTTTCACTGAATGCGTGGCCTTCCCACCAGATGCAGATCTACGACGGGTGGATTCTCCGCTTTTCCTATTTTTATACACACCGTACCAACAGTGTCGAACAGATCGGGCCTTCCCTTCTTCCTCTTCCGGAAAAAGTGGCTTACTGTGAGGATATTTACCGGAACTGGGGAACCCCCTGCATCTTTAAGATCAGCCCACTGATTCCGCCTGAATTTGACCGTTATCTGGAGGACCGCGGATATGAGATCCAGCATACCACCCATGTAATGATCCGCCCTCTGGAAGATGACGCAGGACTGGATCCGAAAGTCACCGTTGCCACCAGCAATTTCATCCCGCTGAAGTGGATCGAAGGACTTTTCGCCCTGAAGGGCACCACGAATATCATGCACCGCACAATCGTACCTTCCATGTACCAGGCGATTCCAAAGCAGACGATCTGCGCTTCCATCTGCGACAATTCCGGAACGATCATCGCCACCGGTCTTGGAATCCTGGACCGGGAGTACATCGGGCTGTATGCGATCCACGTCCACCCGGATTACCGGCACCGGAATTACGCCCGCTCCATCTGCCAGACCATCCTGAAAAAAGGACGGAGCCTCGGCGCCACAAAGTCTTATCTTCAGGTTGTGGACGGGAACGAAGCCGCCATCCGCCTGTACCATTCCCTGGGCTATTCCCACTTTTATACCTACTGGTTCCGTGCAAAACCCGTCAACACGCTCTAGTATAACAAAAACAGGAGAAAAGATCAGCAAAAACATCTCTTTTCTCCTGCTTCCTCTGCATTCACACATCAAACACTTTTTCTCTTTCTTCTGTTTCTGTACTGTGCATGCACGTTTTATTTGCACTGCTTCTCCGGATTGGTCAGATATGCCTCAATGCCGTCGATCGCTTCCTGCTCGTCTCCTCCGTTGGCGATCACCGTGATATCCTCTCCATTGTCCAGACCGAGGGTCATCATTCCCATAATACTTTTCGCATTGACTTTTCTCTTTCCGCTTTCCACGTAGATCTCACTCTCATACTGGCTTGCGACCTGTACCAGCATAGCCACCGGTCTTGCTTCCAGGCCATTGGAAATACGAATCGTGATTGGTTTCTTGATCATAATAGTTCTCCTCCTTGTTCCCTTTTCAGCTCTTCTGCAATACTTTTAAGTTTTCTCAGTCTATGGTTGACCCCTGATTTGCCGACAGCCGGTGACAACATTGCTCCCAGTTCTGCCAGCGTGGCCTCCGGAAATTCCAGTCGGAGCTTCGCAATCTGCTCCAATCCTTCCGGAAGGGCGGAAAATCCAATCTTCTCCTGTATGAAACGGATATCTTCCATCTGCTTGACTGCCGCATTTACTGTCTTGTTGATATTCGCCGTTTCACAGTTGACCTTTCGATTGACACTGCCCCGCATCTCCTTCAGAATCCGGACATTCTCCAGATTCATCACAGATACATTCGCTCCCATGATTCCCAGCAGCTCAACAATTTGTGCCCCCTCCTTGACGTAAACCACAAAGTGATTCTTCCGGCTCACAATGCGTGCCTCCATCTCGAAGCATCCGATAATCTCCCTTACCTGCTCAGCCTTCTCCAAAGAAGGGCACACGACTTCAAAATGATAAAATTTATTGGGATCGCTGATGGAACCTGACGACAAAAATGCACCCCGCAGGAAGGCTCTCTTACAGCACCTTCTCTGCACCAGCGCGGAATGAATAAAAGTATCCTTTGACTCCCCCGGCATCAGTCTCGATACCTGAAGGATCCTGCGAACCTGCTCCGGATCGTTTACAGAAATCGTATATGTATTTTCCCTCTGATTCTGACGCACCGCAAGTTCTGCTTCTATATTAAATGTTTTTCTCAATAAAGTAAAGTACTTTCTGGCAACATATACATTTTCCGTCTGCAGTTTTATGGAATATTGCCCTTGACTTTCTTCTCTGATCTGACCACACAGCCCCAGGATCGCAGCCTGCTCCGCAATCTGGCAGTGCCGCGCCTCGGAAATCTGCCTGGAAAGCTCCTCCTTCACCTCTCCGGAAAACGACATGGGTTCCACCCGCCTTTACAGTTTTTTTCTGATCGCATCCTTTTCAATATCCCTGTGTTCGATCCGCACACCGTATTCACTGGCTCTGGACAGCCTTTGGTACAGTTCGTTGGCAAGGGTGACCGAACGATGCTTGCCTCCGGTACATCCGATGCTGATCACAAGCTGATGCTTGCCCTCAGCGATATAATTGGGCAGAAGAAACGTGATCATATCCTCCAGCTTATCCGCAAAGATCTTGGCGTTTTCGTATCCCATCACATAATCCCGCACCGGAGCATCATTGCCCGAAAGAGGGCGAAGCTCATCCACATAATAGGGATTCGGCAGGAAACGCACGTCAAAGACCAGATCCGAATCCACCGGGATGCCATACTTGAACCCGAAGGAAACAACACTGATCATCAGGTTCTGGAACTTCTGATCCTGGATAAAGATTTTTCCCAGCTCCACCTTCAGCTCCCTGGTGAGAAGCTGGCTGGTATCAATGATATAATCCGCCTCTTTTTTCAGGAATTCCAGCGCCTTCCGCTCTTTTCTGATCCCTTCATCCACCCGTCCGGCTCCCGCCAGAGGATGAGTCCTGCGGGTTTCCTTATAACGTTTTACCAGCACCTCATCCGACGAATCCAGAAACAGGATCTCGTACCGGATCCCCGCAAGGCTCATTCTCTCCAGCACCGACTGGAGATCCGGCAATGCCTGACCGCTGCGGATGTCAATACCAAGCGCCACTTTCTGAATCTCTCCCGCCGTTCCGTCCATCGTCAGCTGCGCAAACTTTTCTATCAATGGGATCGGAAGATTATCCACACAGAAATACTCCGCATCTTCCAGCATTCTCAATGCGGTACTCTTCCCTGCCCCGGACATTCCTGTCACGATTACAAAACGCATAGTCCTCTCCTTATTTTCTCTCTGTCATGCAGCCGTTCCGCCCGCACGACTCCTCTTCCCGTTCTTCTGTTTCCTAGAATTCTCCCAGGAACCGCACCTCCGGTTCCAGAGAAACGCCAAACTGTTCCTGTACCTTCTCCTGCACCTGACGCATCAGTTCACGTACATCGGCGGCAGTGGCATTTCCCGTATTCACCACAAATCCGCAGTGTTTCTCAGAAACCTGCGCGCCTCCAACGGCCGCGCCGCGAAATCCGGCGTCCATGATCAGCTTTCCTGCAAAATATCCCTCCGGCCGCTTGAAGGTGCTTCCGGCGCTCGGAAATTCCAGGGGCTGTTTTTCTATTCGCTTTGCTTTCAACGCCTGCATTTCTTCGCGAATCTTCTCTTTCTCTCCCCGCTTCAGCGTCAGTTCCGCACCCAGCACTATGTATCCTTTTTTCTTCGCCAGACTGGTACGGTATCCGAACTGCATTTCCTCACAGGTCAGCGTACGCACTTCTCCGTCCTGATCCAGCACCGTGACCCGGCGGACAATGTCCTTCATTTCTCCTCCGTAAGCGCCCGCATTCATCACCACCGCGCCTCCAACGGTGCCCGGTATGCCGGAGGCAAACTCCATCCCGGTCAGGGAGGCATCCAGAACTTTTCCTGAAAGCGCCGTGAGCAGGACGCCCGCCTGAACCGTCACTGTCTCCCCCTGAATCTCTGTCTTCTGAAAATCTTTGTAGATGGAAAGGATCACTCCCCGGTAGCCTTTATCGCTGACCAGAAGGTTGCTTCCTCTGCCCAGTACAAACCACGGAAGATTTTCTTCCCGACAGACTTGGATGGCTGCCCTGATCTGTTCGATGCTTCCAAGTTCCACAAAATAATCTACCGGACCACCGATCCGGAACGTGGTATGGCGTGCCATCGGCTCCTGCTCCAGCACTTTGTTTTCTCCGGCGATTTCGCAAAACCGCCTGCTGATTCTATCTGTCATCTGTTATCCTCCGTTCTTTGCTGTCTTCAGCAGATCCCTGACAACTTCTCCGGCGATCATCAGCCCCGCTGTTCCCGGCACAAAGGCGATGCTCCCCGGAACCGGACGTTTTGCAGTCCCTTTGCTTTCCTCTGACTCCCTGGTTTTGATGGGTTCTTCCTTTGAATACAGCACCTTGCATTTCTTTATACCGCGCTTCTTCAATTCCCTGCGCATCACTTTTGCCAGCGGGCATACACTTGTTTTGGAAATATCCGTAATCTCAAAGCGTCCGGGATCCAGCTTATTTCCGGTTCCCATGCTGGAAATCACCGGGGTTCCTGCCGCTGCCGCCATCTCGATCAGCAGAAGCTTCGCGGTCACGGTGTCCACCGCGTCCACAACATAATCATAGGAAGAGAAATCAAACAGTTCTGCGGTATCTTCCATAAAAAATGTCTCATAGGTATGAACCACGATTTCCGGATTGATGTCCCGGATCCTGTCTTTCATCACCTCTGTCTTTGCCTGTCCGATCGTGGAATGAAGAGCGATCAGCTGACGGTTCAGATTGGTCAGTGAAACCTGATCGTTATCCACCAGGATCAGTGTTCCGATCCCGCATCTGGCAAGCGCCTCCGCAACATAGGAGCCTACGCCTCCGATGCCGAACACGGCAACTCTGGCATTTTTGAGCCGCTTCAGCCCTTCTTCGCCGATCAGCAGCTCCATTCTTGAATATTCATGCAGCATTCCAGCCTCTTCCTTTCTTCTGATATACCAGTATATCGTCCGTCAAAGAACTGCCCATATTCTAACACGAACCCCGGAAACTTGCAACAAAAGGCT
Organism: uncultured Fusicatenibacter sp.; assembly: GCA_902493585.1. Classification (GTDB taxonomy): domain Bacteria; phylum Bacillota; class Clostridia; order Lachnospirales; family Lachnospiraceae; genus Fusicatenibacter. The sequence goes on from CABUPZ010000027.1 coordinate 7,896, forward strand.
GCCTGACGGAAAGCATCTTCGTAACATTTCAATCGCCTGAACGGTCACGCATCTTATTTTTTCATTTTCGGACGGAAGACCAGGCTGGCAAGATAACTGAAGATCAAAGCTGCCGATGTGCCCACTGCTCCGGCGCGGAAGCCTCCCTGAAACAATCCCAGAAAACCGGACTCATCCACCGCTTCCTTTACGCCGTGAAACAGGAGATGTCCAAATCCGATCAGCGGCACGGAAGCCCCCGCTCCCGCATAGTCAAACAACGGCTGATACAGTCCCAGAAAACTGAGGACCGCTCCGGTGCATACCAGCAGCACCATGATCCTTCCCGGCATCAGCTTCGTTCTGTCCAGCAGAATCTGTGCCAGCGCGCAGATCAGTCCTCCAACCCAGAAAGCATTGATATATTCCATCATTTCTTTTCCTCCTCTTCGTGCTCGATCACAACCGCCTGGGCGATCCCGGGGACACTTTGTCCTTCCTGAAAGCTGACTTTTGACATCAGCGCTCCAGTGGGCAGAAACAGGATCCGTTTCCACTCTCCGCTTTCCAGCTTCGGCAGCAGAAAGGAGGTCAGCACCACCGCGGCACACCCGCAGCCGCTTCCGCCTGCTCCCGTGTCCTGCGTCGCTTCATCAAAGATCATGATTCCACAGTCCAGATGCTGGGCGGTAATGTCGAAACCTTTCTGCCGGAGGAGTTCAAAGAGAATTTCCTGGCCGACGGTACCCAGATCCCCGGTCACGATATGATCATAGTCTTCCGGACGCCGGTTAAAGTCGATCAGATTCTGGCAGATGGTATCGCATGCCGCCGGAGCCATGCACGCTCCCATATTCTGGGAATCCTTCAATCCATAATCCACGATCTTTCCTGTGGTGACTCCCGTGATCTTTACCTTTGTCCGTTTTTTCCCAAGCACACAGGCTCCGCTGCCTGTGACGGTCCAGGATGCCGACAGCGGTCTCTGGTTCCCATAGGCAAGGGGAAAACGAAATTCCTTCTCCGCACTTCCGAAATGGCTGGACGTCAGGGACAGCACCCAATCCCCATAGCCGCCGGCGATCGCCATCGCTCCCAGGGACAGCGCCTCCCCCATCGTCGAGCAGGCTCCAAACAATCCGTAGATCGGTCGGTTCAGTTCCACCAGTCCAAATGAGGACGCGATGGACTGTGCCAGCAGATCCCCGGCAAAGATCATCCGTATCTGCTCCGCTTTCAGATTTGCTTTCTGAATCGCCAGTTTTGCCACTGCAAGCTGCATCTGGCTTTCGCCTTCCTCCCAGCTCTGCCCGCCGCACATAGGGTCGGTCAGTACATGATCAAAATAATCGCCCAGGGGTCCTTCCTTTTCTTTCTCTCCCACCAGCGAAGCGCCGGAGGCAATGTAAACCGGCTCTTCAAAGGCGATACTCTGTTTTCCTGTCATCTGTTTCATCTTTTCTGCTTCCTTTTCCTGATTTTTACTGAATGTTCGTAACAGCAGGAATAGTATCTGACCGCGGATGGAAAACTATGCATGGCGCTTTTGAAAAAGTATATTTCTTCCGTTTTATGAAATAATAATACCTCACGAGGAGGCGACAGCAATGAGTGATACATTATATATTCAGACAGACAAAAATATGAAAGTCACAAAAGAAATTGTCACACTGGGAGAAATCGCGGATCTCAGCTGCAAAAACTCTTCCGTGCTCGCCCGCAATCAGGTACGAAAAGTCGCTTCTCTGCCAAAAGGAAAATACGGGCGGTATGTCCTTTCGATGATCGATATTATCCGTGAAATCGAACGGGAAGAGCCACAGGTGGAGGTCTGTCATATCGGTGAGCCCACCTTTATCCTCACTTACGAAAATCCCAGCCAGAAAAATAAACTTCTCAGTTTCCTGAAAGTAGCTCTGGTCAGCGTGATCACTTTTGTCGGCGCCGGTTTTTCCATTATGACCTTTCAGACCGATGTGGATATCCGGACACTGTTCGACAATATCTATCAGCTGTTCACCGGCAGGGATTCCCCGGGGTTTTCCGTTCTGGAGATTTCCTATTCTCTTGGGATCGGCATCGGTGTCGTCCTGTTCTTCAACCATTTCGGAAACCGGAAGCTGACGCAGGATCCGACGCCTATGGAAGTGGAGATGCGCACCTATGAGGATGATATCGACACCACGATCATCGAACAGGCGGATCGCCGCCAGAAAGGAGACAGCCATGGGAATTCCTGAGTTTCTCGTCCTCGGCCTCATCGGACTGTCCCTGGGCTTCTTCGTATCCAGCGGCGCGGCGGCGCTTATGATCGGCCTTGGGATCATCCCACGGTACGCAGGGATCACCCGCACCGCCGGCAGTATCAAATGGTATGAAAACTGCTGCATCCTTGGAATTCTCCTGGGCAGCATCGCCGGTCTGTATGATGTGCAGATACCGCTGGGGGCACCGGCCCTTGCCGTCTATGGATTGTTTTCCGGGCTCTTCCTGGGAAGCTGGGTCATTGCACTCGGCGAAGTCATCGATGTCTATGCGATCACCATGCGCCGTCTGGGGATCGTGCAGGGCATCCAGTATCTGATCCTGTCCATGGCGCTGGGAAAAATCCTGGGATCTCTTCTGTTTTTTTACCGGGGATGGTGAATCTGCAGACTCTAGAGCATGTTTGAAAATTGCTTTCTGCTGCAGAACAGCAGCCGTTCCACCGGCGGAACGGTGATGCAGACCGCGGGCAGATGGTAAGATAATTCAGAAAGGACGGACTGAAATGAACAATTTGAAAAATGAAAAAGCAAAAAAAGAATATGAACAGTATGTCAATGAGATCACCCCAAAACACAGTCTGCCGCTGCAGATGGGAAAAGCTTTCGTTGTGGGCGGCCTGATCTGTACCCTGGGGCAGGTGATCCTTCATCTTTGCGAAACCATGTTTCAGATGAAACCGGAGACGGCAGGATCCTGGTGTTCTCTGATCCTGGTGGCTCTCAGCGTTCTGCTGACCGGGCTGAATATTTATCAGCTGATCGTCAAGTTTGCCGGGGCAGGAGCGCTGGTGCCAATCACCGGTTTTGCCAACTCCGTAGCCGCTCCGGCCATCGAATACCAGAAAGAAGGACAGGTCATGGGAATCGGCTGCAAAATCTTTACGATCGCAGGCCCGGTGATCCTGTACGGGATTTTCTGCAGCTGGCTCCTGGGGCTGATCTACTGGATCTCCACGTTCTTTTAAAAGCGCAGCTGCTCCGCCTGCCGTGCTTCTTCACGGCTGCATTCCCGATGGCTGTACCGGGCTTTTTCATAGAGCCGGTGCAGCGTTTCCATTTCTTCCGCGGTTATGATCTTGGCAAGTTTCTCCAGTTCCTCCGGGGTTTCTGTACCGTGAGGATTTTTCTTCTGGATCCGCATCCCGCAGCGCAGGGTTTTCTTATATTTTTTCCGGATCTGTTCTGCCGGCGCAGGGAACAGGCGGGAGGAGGCATGGTTCTGTTTTCTTTTTCTCTTTTCTTTCCGGTCTTCCTCGCCGAGAAACGTGATCTCATCCTCCTCCTCTTTCAGGAACGAACGGTTCATGGAACAAAGCGCCCGATACAACGCCCGGAGGAAGATGACCGCCGCCGCTGCCAGAACGATCCACATAAGAGCCTGGGTAAGCGGTTCCAGCCATTTCGGAGGCTCCGAAGCTTCCACACCGGTCAGTTCCTCCAGCATTTCACCGGTCATAAGATTCTCCTGCACCGCCGGTTCCGGCATCTCCGTCTGTACGTTCCTCTCGTCAAATTGAATCCGGAGCTTTGTCAGCGGTTCTTCCCCGTAAAGCAGTGACGGAAGCATCACCAGCAGCAGGATCAGGAGCGCCGGAACCAAAAGCAGACGGATGATCCTGCGCATCGTCTGGACCGGAAGATTGGCAATCGACTGATGTTCCTCCACATAATCCCAGAAGCTGGTCAGATAGCGAAACAGGAAACACACCAGGATCTCCACGAACAGCAGACCGAAAATATACCGGTAAAGAGACTCGATCCCCAGCGGCAAAGAGATAAGATAAAACAGGGCAAACACAATAAAGTGTACCGGGTGGGGCTCGTCCAAAAACATCGGAATCTCTGCAAGCTCCGGCATCTGTACAGAATCTTCCCCCATCGGCATATCCAGATACGCCTTACGCAGTTTTCCTTTTTTGATCCTCACGCCGCCCCGGATCACCCACAGAACTCCGGTAAGGACTGCAAACACCGGATTCCGCGTCGCAAAAAACGCCAGCGCGGCGGCAGCGATCCCGGACAGTGTATACAGCCACAGCGCCCTGCAGCAGCGGACCGCCAGCCGGCTCAGGATCACCGGAGCCAGCAGCAGCGCGCCAAACCAGAACTGAACCGTCAGCTCTTTCCCCCGCCCTCCGATAAACGCATAGAACAACGGCAGGACAGGAGCCAGGAGGAGTGTGGCATGCAGAAAAGCAAGCCAGGTCAAAAGAGGGCTCTTTTTTAATTTCTGTGTTTTATCCTTTGTTCCATTCATCGGTATCTGACACCGCCTTTCTGTTCCCTGCTCATTTTCATTTTCGTAACCATTCCTCTGGCGGAACAGTTACCCGACCTCCCAGCGGAGGACCTTCACGCCCCTGGGCGTCTCCTCTTCTTCCTGTCTCCCCTTTGGCAGCACCGGAAGCACCCAGAGAACTCCCGTTCCTTCTTTTGCAGCCGCCGCCAGTTCTTTTTCCAGTTCCTGTGTCCGGTTTTTTGAGACGACAATACAGGTATGTCCGCTTCCTCCGGATGTCTTCTCCCTCCGGAAAAGTTCCCGGATGGGAACCGTGTTTCTTTCTCCGGTGATCAGGCGGGCCAGCTTCTGGTTCAGCGCCTGCATCTGTGCCGCTCCAGCGGGAAGACGGTATCTCAAAAGTTCTCCCGTCTCACCGTCCCTGCCGTTGCTGACGATGTCCGCCTCCATCTTGGCATTTGCCAGCCGCGCGCAAAGAGACGACACGATCCGGATCGATTCCTCCACCAGCACCTCATATTTCAGGATCGCCGTGTCCTCCACGTCAAGAAATACCGTGATCTCTGCGGAGGTAGTGGAATCATGCTGGTTTACCATCAGCTTTCCCGTACTGGCGGACGCTTTCCAGTTGATCTGTTTCATCGGATCCGTCCGCTCATATTCCCGGATTCCTGAAAATTCGAAAGGGTCCGGATAGATACGGTTCTGGGTCATCACCATCCCGCTGATCGCCTGGCAGACAGGAGCGATCCTCCGCGTGTCAATCTGCGCCGGATAGACATACATGGAAGTATTCTGCACCTGCTCCGTCAGATACCTCCGCCCGGACAGCAGATCCGTCGTCACGATTCCCGCCGTTTTTATCTCATAATAGCCTCTTCTCCGACAGACAAACGGAAGCCTCCGCAAGATCCGCTGACGGGTCAGCAGGGAAAAAATATCCCTTTTGTAACTCTGGTCCGTCACACTGGTATTTGCCTGGGCATCGCTGGCAAATTCCAGGTTTCTGCTCATGGCAAGACGTACTTCCAGTGCAGGAACCGGCAGGATCTTGTCGTTGGTGATCTTCTCCAGCAGACACGAGGTATCTCCCTCATACACCCAGCCGTCGGCAAACTCCGCCCTTACGCTCAGATCCTTTTTCCAATATCTGGCATACACCATCCTCCAGCACAGCCAGGCAGCCAGAATCCCAAGAAATAGCAGTGCAATCATAAGCTATTCCTTTTCCAGTCTTCCGTCGGGACGGGAACCTGCTGAAGAATGTCCGAGATCACCTGACATGCCGTTCTGCTGTCGGAAATTCCACTCTGCAGACTGATCCGGTGCGCCAGAACCGGCACCGCCACCGCTTTCAGATCCTCCGGCACCACATAATCTCTCCCCTGCACCATCGCGTACGCCTGGGACGCCCTGAGATACGCCAGCGTTCCTCTGGGGCTTACTCCGTTTTCTATCTTTGCATGTTTTCTTGTGACCTGTACCACAGACACCAGGTACTCCATCAGTTCCTTATGTACATAGACATCCCGGCATGCTTTCTGAAGTTCCGACAGAACGGATTTCTCACAGACCGCCCCAAGTTCCTCCAGAGGCTCCTCACGGATAAACCGGCGGATCAGCTCCGTCTCCTTTTCCGGTGACAGTTCTTCCATAGAAAGCCGCATCAGGAACCGGTCCATCTGCGCCTCCGGAAGCGGAAAGGTACCCAGCGTCTCCAGCGGATTCTGCGTGGCAATGACCAGGAACGGCTCCTCCAGCGGCCTGGTCACGCCGTCCACGGTCACCTGATGTTCCGCCATACATTCCAGAAGGCTGCTCTGGGTCTTCGGCGTCGCGCGGTTGATCTCATCCGCCAGAAGAATGTTGCAGAAGACAGGTCCTTCGCTGAACACAAATTCCCCTGCCTTCGCATCAAAGTAATTCAGTCCCGTGACATCCGACGGAAGCAGGTCCGGCGTAAACTGGATGCGCCCGAATTTCGCGGATACGGAACGTGCCAGGGACTTTGCCATCACGGTCTTGCCCGTTCCCGGAACATCCTCCAGCAGCACATGACCGCCCGCCGTCAGAGCCGTCAGGATCATGGTCAGGATCTCTTCATTTCCAATCATGACTTTCTGAATATTCGCTTTCAACTGCTGTAAAATCTCTGTTTTCATGGTCTCCTCCTGTGTGTTTCATCGTTTCCGGCTTTTCATGTATTGTACCACAAAGAGCACAAAAGAGCACTCAGCATCTTCCTCTTTTCTTGAATTTCCCTTTTTTCATGTTATAATCAGAATATAAGTTCGATTTATCTTTCTGTTTTTCCTTTTCCATCTCCGATTGCCACAGCCAGTTCGATCACCGGAACCATCACTTCATCTTCTTCCGGCACTCCAAATGAAGTCTCAATCGTTCCCAAGACAGAGGTTCCGCTGTAAGTAATCGTTCCGTCCTCAATATCAAATTCCGTTGTAACATCCGCCTCTTCAAAAATTACCCTACTGTTCGAAAATTCGGTAGTCACCCGATAATACGGCGTGTTGACAACCTCCAGCTCAACGTTAAAATTTTCTTTTGAAAGGTTTAATGCAGCCAGATTAAAGTTCTTTTCAGGAAACGCCTCCTTTTGAAGCGCTGCAGGCTTTGATCGCTCGCAATGGAAAGGATCTCTCACTGCAGCAAAAACAGGATCTGATCCGTCTTCTTCTTTCGGAGGATTCTACTGGTTCAGAAACCGACAAGTAATCAGTTTGCATCACTCGCCGGTTATTTTCCCGCGCATGATCCTGAGGATCTTTTTCTCCATCCGCGATACCTGCACCTGAGAAATTCCAAGCTCTCTGGCGATCTCGGTCTGGGTCTTGTCTTCGAAATACCGCAGATAGATGATCTGCCGTTCTCTTGCCTCCAGCTTATCCAATGTTTCCTCCAGAAGAATCCGGTTCAGAAGCTGTTCCTGCGCCCCGGACCGTTCCTCCAGCCGGTCTTCCAGCGAAATGTCGTTTCCGTCCCCCTGGTAAATGGTCTTTTGCAGTGACTCCACCTCCGCGCCGGAATCCAGCGCCATCACCAGTTCCTCCATGGTGACCTCCAGTTCTCTTGCGATCAGCGACAGGGAAGGCTCCTGGCCCAGTTCCCGCTCCAGCCGTTCCCGGACGGCATACGCCTTCCAGGAAAGCTCCTTCAGCGGCCGGCTGACCTTCACCATCCCGTCATCCCGCAGAAACCGTTTGATCTCCCCGGTGATCATCGGCACCGCGTACGTGGAAAACTGCACCTCGTATCCGGGGTCAAATTTGTCGATCGCTTTCAGAAGGCCGATGCTTCCGATCTGGAACAGATCCTCCGCCTCCACGCCTCTTCCGGTGAAGCGCCGCACAATGCTCCAGACCAGCCCAAGGTTTTCTTCTACCAATGTATCTCTCGCCGCTTTATCCCCTTCGTGTGCTCTTCGCAGCAGGGCAAGCGTATGCTCCATGATACCTCCTTCATTCCTCCTCAAACATCGAACGGCTTCCCACCGTCTTTTTCATCCGGACCACGGTTCCCTTTCCCACTTCCGATTCCACGGACAGCTCGTCCATAAACGCTTCCATAAACGCAAATCCCATGCCGGAGCGGTCCATCTCCGGTTTGGTGGTAAACAGCGGCTCCATCGCTTTTGGAATATCCGGAATCCCTTTTCCGAAATCCGTCACTGTGATCTCGATGGTCTTTCCTGCCAGCCGGCATTCCAGCCGGATCTTATGTACCTGATTTTCATATGCATGGATGATCGCGTTTGTGATCGCCTCCGAGACCGCCGTCTTAACGTCAGCCACTTCCTCCAGCGTAGGATTGAGCTGTGTCATAAAAGCCGCCACCGCCACCCTGGCGAAGCTCTCATTGCAGGAGCGGCTGTCAAATTCCATCATCATTTCGTTCGTCTGTTCCATAGTTTCCCCTTTCTTTTTCTCTTCCCTCACAGATTCCATGATTTTTCCGGCACCACTTCGATCACCCTGGATACGCCGGAAATCTTCAGGATCTTCCGAACTCTCTCGTTGGCGTGCAGGGCCCGCACTTTTCCCCCAAGAAGCTGCAGTTCCCGGAAACGTCCCATGACGAGTCCGATCCCCGAACTGTCCATAAACGTGGTCTGTCCAAAATCGAAATCAATCTGACGGATGTTGTGTGTGCTCTGTATCGCCTCCGCTCCGCTGCGGATCTCGTCCGCCAGATGATGATCCAGCTCCGCCGGTACCCTTATGGTCAGTATGCTTCCTTTGATCTGAAATAATTCCTCATTTTTCATATTTTTCTCCCCTTCTGATATGCTCCCGAATAGAGTTTGGTGCAGTTATTTACGAAACACGGTACGAAAAAACCGGAGATATATAAAGACTGTTCTCCATATATCCCCGGCTTCGAGGTTTCTCTCTGCTTTATGATCTTTTTATTCCGGTTCTTCATCGTCCGGGTTACTGCTCTCCCCTTCGCCCGAACTTTCCTCATCTGCTGTGGAATCTCCTTCCGAAGAATCATCCGTTGAAGAATCTCCTGCTTCCGGATCCTGCGGCGTGCCGCCCAGCTGTTCGATCTGGCTCTCCGCTCTTGCGGCGCGTTCTGTTCCCGGAAATGCATTGATGATCTCCTGGAAAGTCGCGATCGCATTGTCCGTGTCCCCTGTTTCCCGGTAAGCATGCGCCAGACGGTTCAGCACAACGTAATCCTGCCCGTTGATCTCCCGTGCTTTGGTCAGTCGGTCGATGGCAGTGGTATATTCCGCATTGTCAAAGGCCTCTTCGCCTTCCGCCTTCAGTTCACTGAACATATCATCCTGGATATCTGCGTAGATTTCATCATAAACCGCCTTAGCCTCCACGGAGAGAGCATCGGTATTGACTTCCATCAGCGCATTGGACGTCTGTGAAGTGTTTCCCTGCTGATATGCATCCACTGCCTTGATCAGATTCTCATAGCTGGTGGTCTTTTGGTTTGCCGCGTCCACCTGCTGCTGGGCGGAGGCTGTCGTCTCATTCAGCGCGTCCACCTGGCTCTGCAGTTCACTGATCTGTGCCTCCTGGCTTGCCATAGTCGCCGTATACTCGATGATTTTTTCGTCCGCCTCACGGGTAATATTCTGCTCATGGCCCGGTCCGATCAGGAACCAGACCACCAGTCCGCCGAGTACTATCCCAAGAAAAATATTCAGCAGCGTCGCCATATAAGAACTCTCCCGGAAGGCGGGAGGCTGGATCACCGCGTCGCTCGCCGCAAGACGATCCGTCAAAACCTTCTCCACATCCTCCTCCGCTTTTCCCCGGCGGGCAAACCGCCGCGGTTCCAGAGAGGTCTGCGTTCCTGTCTGCTGGTCGACTTCTTTCAGGAATCTCAGCGTGGTGGAGTTGGTCTTGTCGATCCTTGCCGCCTTCTTCAGGATCTTTCTGGCTTTTTCGTACTCCTCTTTTTTGATATGGATCAGCGCCAGAAGATGATATCCCTTGATCAGCTTGGGATTCTGGCTCAGGATCTTTTTCAGCTGGATCGCCGCCACATCTTCGTTGCCTTCCCGGCAGCATTTGAGCGCGCTGTTGTATTTCTTGATCGTCTGATTGATCATGTCCAGCTTTGCAGGCTCCTCCTGCAGCTTGGCAATATATTCCGAGGCAATGTTGTGTTCCGGCATGATATTTTTGCTGATGATCCATTCGCTCAGCGCAGATACCGCTTCGCCGGTCTCAAAATAAACAAGTCCGAGAAGATTTCGTGCCTGAATGTTCAGCTTATTAAATTTGAGACTTCTGCGCAGCATGTCGATCGCTCCGGACAGATCCCGGATCTGTGCCTTGTCCAGCCCAAGATTATAATACATATTGGAAAGGGACATACATTTTCGCTGTACGCCCAGGTCAAATCCACAGTGCGGACAGAAATCCATCTCCTGATCAACGACTGCCTTACAATTCATACAATTCATCGGCACACCTTACTCTTCTTTCTGTGTTTCTTGTTCGGTTTTCATCATTTCCTTTAAAATATCTATGACATCCGTCAGATCACGGCTGTAGATGGCATTCTCCACCTCGTCCACATCGAGACACGGCTTGAATTTCTTCAGTTCTTCCTCATAATTGAGCATTTTTTTCCTCCTTCGCTCTTTTGCTGATATGGTCCTTCAGCTCTCCCGCCAGATACAGCGAGCCCACACAGAACAGCATTCCATCCCCTTTCATCGCATATGCCTGTTCAAATGCCTGTGCCGGATCCGCCTGCGCATATACTTCCTGACAGCCGGCCTTTCGAAAATCCTCTGCCAGCTCCTGCGCCGGCACCTCACGGCTTCCTTCGATCTGCGTCGCAACAACTCTTGCCGGTCGGATGCCTTCGCTGATCTTCCGGATCATCTCCTCGTATTTCTTGTCACACACCGCGGAAAACAGGATCGTGATCTCCCGTTCCATGGCAAAATGTGCCGCAGTTCGGATAAACTGCTCGATGCCGTCCTCATTATGCGCTCCGTCGATGATCACGCCCGGAAGCACCGTTTCCATCCGGCAGGGCCAGTGAGCTTTGGCGATTCCCTGCATCAAACCTTCCTCCGAAATCCCGTGTACGTCTTTCAGACACTGCATTGTAAAATAAGCAAGGCTGGCATTCATCATCTGATAGTCCGCGATATACGGGATCTGCAGCGTCACCTGTCCCGCTCCCTGGCAGTCAAAGGCAAAGGAAATCCCTTCCTGGCTGACCGTCTCTCTCCGATACATGGACGGGAGCAGCTCGTAGGCAGGGCTGCCCAGTTCTTCCGCCCGGCTTCGGATCACCTGCGATGCCTCCCGGCTGTGTCCGTCATAGATTACCGGAACGCCCGGCTTGATGATCCCTGCTTTTTCTCCCGCAATCTCCGGAATCGTCTCTCCAAGATATTCCGTGTGGTCCCGGCTGATCGATGTGATAATGCAGGCCAGCGGATGCGGCACCACATTTGTGGCATCCAGCCGTCCGCCAAGTCCCGTTTCCAGGACAATGTACTCCACATCCGCCTCGTCAAAGATCACCATTCCCATCAGGAACAGCAGTTCAAAATAGCTGGGATGATCGCCGCCCTCACGGACAAACCGGCGGACCATTTCCATGACTTTTTCAAAAGCCCTGAGAAAAGCTTCGTCGCTGATGGTCTGCCCGTTGATGATATAACGCTCGTTGATGCGGATCAGATGCGGCGAGGTAAACAGACCGACGCTCTTGCCCCCGCAGCGCAGCATGGAATCCAGATAGGAGCATACGCTCCCTTTTCCGTTGGTTCCCGCCACATGAATGATCTTTCTCCCTGTGGAAGGATTTCCCAGGCGTTCCATCAGCATCCGGGTATGTTCGAGAGGATGTTTCGTTGTAAACTTTGGTATATTATCAATGTATGATACTGCTTCTTTGTAGTTCAAAAATTCCACCACTCTTATCTAATGTACTTGTGCGGCAGCCGTTTCCGGAACACACGCCGTCCGTCCGGCTTCCGTTCCAACCTGAAACGCTCCGTCACCTTACCATTATATAATAGTGGTGGAATATGTCCATAGATAAATTGAAAATTTTGTGCGCAAATTGCGATTTTTTTCGGGCAGGAAGGCTACTGATTCTGCGTATCTGCCGCGTCTGTACCGTCTGTCGGTGCCTGGGTTTCCGTCGTTCCTGCACCATCTGCCGGTGTCTGGGTTTCCGTCGTTCCTGCACCATCTGCCGGTGTCTGGGTTTCCGTCATCCCTGCAGCGTCTGCCGGTTCCTGCGCTCCGGATGGATCCGTACCTTCCGTCAGGGTCTGCGCATCCGCAGCATCCGCACCGTCCGCCGGCGCCGGTGTCCCGGCCTCCGCCGGATCCGGCGTCACGGACGGTGTCAGCGTTACCGTCGTCTGACAGATCCACGGGTCTGTCCTGGACAGAACTTTCTTCGTGGAACTGTTGCTCTGCTGCGCGATCGTCACCTGATCCCCGTCTTTCAGTTCCAGATTGTTGACCATCAAAGTATTGTTGTCCAGGAAGATCGTTTCCATCATTTCCCCGTTCACTTCCACACGGCTGGATGCGGTGAAATTCTCACCGTAGAAATACCAGGTATTATTGCCCATATTCTCCGCCCCGGTCAGCGTAACCGGAACGACACCCAGCTGGATCGACAGCCTCTCATATGGCGTTTCCCCATCCAGATCATAGGAATAACGTGCTCCATACAGAAGATCGTACTGCAGTACCTCCAGGTCCACCTGATAGTTTCTCGTATTCCGCCGTGTCTGATGATAGCGGAAAATGGTTCCTTCATGAATGCCCACACGGTCCAGGACTTCCGCCGCGATCTGATAAGAAGCCAGATTCATATCTTTTTTCTCCAGCCCCATATTGTCCCAGATCACATACTGGGTCTGATACAGATATTTGTTGGTCAGATCTTCCATCTCAAGATCCATCGTCGGAAGATGATCGCCGTACATCACCAGAACCGTCGGCTCATCGTATTCCTCCAGGCGCTCTGTCAGCTCTTTGATGAACTGATCCATCTCGTTGATTTCATTGACATAGTATTCCCATGCGTAATTATTCTTCGCCTTATCCTCAGCGCCGGTCACCGTAATCTTCGGATCTTCCAGCACCGGTTCGTTCTGATAATCGCCATGCCCCTGAACGGAGATGGTATAAACGTAATCCGGCTGATCCGGCGTGGAGTCCAGCGCCTTAATGATCTCATCGGTCAGGATATAGTCCTTGACCCAGCCTGTCGGAGTCGTGTCGGAAATATCCGGCATATATTCCTCAGAAGTGAAGGTTTCAAATCCAAGCCGGGAAAAGACCGTCCTTCTGGAATAGAAATTCGCCTCGTTGTTATGGATCGCATGAGTCGAATACCCAAGATTTCTCAGCACGTAAGGCGCGCTCTCACAGGTCTCCTCCTGGAGGATCGACTTGTACGGATATTCACCCGGTCCAAAGTAACGCAGGCTCATTCCCGTGATCGTCTCAAATTCCGTATTTGCCGTTCCGGCTCCCACAACCGGGACGCGGTACCAGCCGGAAGAATAATCCTTCATCAACTGGCGGAACGTAGGGATCGGATCCTCGGAAAGATTCAGATATTCCACCGTCTCCGGATCAAAGAAGGATTCCAGCTGAAGGAAAATAATATTCGGCTTCACCGTATCGTCTTCCTTCGGCTCTCCCTCGCTGTCCTCAATCTGCTGCACCAGTTCCCGGGAATATCCGTTGGGCTCATTGATACCAGTCTCGAACAAAGTCACCGCCAGACAGTAGGGATAACCATAATCCTCATAGGCAAACGCAATGTTCACAAAGTAACTGGAAAGCACACGTTTTTCCAGCGCCAGATTCGTCGTGCCCACAAACAAAAGCACCACTGCCGCGATCAGCGGAAGATTCACATACCAGCGCATCCTGCCTCTGAACTTCGGTCCCTTAAACCAGAACCATACAAAAAACAGGATCACCAGCGCAAGCGCCGAAAACGCCAGGATCACCGTTCCTCCCGAAAGATATTTGGTGACAACCTTGGCTCCGTCACTGAGATTCTTCAGATCCGGTCCGGTAAACGGCGTGACCCTGTTGGAAAGGATCACACAGTTGATAATACCCAGCAAAAGCCAGAAGAAGGTCATGAACATACGTGCCAGCGTCCTTCTCCTGAACAGGTATACGACCATAAAAGTGGTAAAGATCAAAAATGCATTATACAGAAAAACCAGAGGTTTTTCTGTCATGAACGTCCATGCCTGCCCAAAGGATCTGCGGGACAGCGCCTCGATGATGAAATATAAAATGCAGCACCCCACCGCATGCAGCGGCAGGGAGAGCAAATTACAGATCTTCACGGCTTTTGCGCAGCGCGGACTCAGTTCCTTTGGTTCTCTGTCACGGTTTCTATACCGTTCCCTGAACCCATGGAAACCGTTTTTCATTCTCTCTTTTAATTTCTTCATTTATTTTGAAAGCTGCTCCAATCTTGTACGAACCTGTTCCATCATCTGCTCATAATTCGCAAGTTTTTCCTTCTCCGCCTGAACCTTGGCCTCCGGCGCTTTCTGAACGAAGTTCGGATTGCTGAGCATTCCGTTGGAACGGGCAATTTCCTTGTTCAAACGTTCTTCTTCTTTTTTCAGACGTTCGATCTCTTTTTCAATGTCCACCAGTTCCGCAAATGGAATATAGATGGCAGCCTGCGGGATCACTGCGGAAACCGCATCGTCGGCGATGCCCTCCTTGTCCTTCTGTACATGAACCTCATTGGCAGATGCCAGGGTTCCGAAGAACACGCTTCCGCTGCGGAACGTATCCAGCACGGTATCGTCCTCGCTTACCACGTAAACGCTGGCTTTCTTTGACGGCGGCACCTGAAGTTCCGTACGAACGGCACGGATGCTGCGAACGGCTTCCTTCATCCGCTCAACATCTGCCTCTTCCTTCCGGAAGTTCCACTCTTCCGTGAATACCGGCCAGGAAGCGATCATAATGGACTCCTCTTCCGAATTCAATGTGCAGTAGATCTCCTCTGTGATAAACGGCATATACGGATGCAGAAGCTTCAGCGCGTTTCCAAGCACGGTCTTCAGTGTCCAGAGCGCCGCTCCCTTGGTCTCGTCCGTCTCGCTGTACAGACGCGGTTTCACCATCTCGATGTACCAGTCACAGAACTCTTCCCAGATGAAATCATAAACCTTCTGTACGGCGATGCCCAGCTCATATTTATCCAGATTCTCCGTCACCTCAGCGGCAAGGCTGTTCACCTTGGACAGGATCCATTTGTCGGCGATGGTCAGGTTTTCTTCCGGCATCTCTGCCGGAACCTCCGCCTTTTCCAGGTTCATCATGATGAAACGGGAGGCATTCCATACCTTATTGGCAAAGTTGCGGCTTGCCTCCACACGCTCCCAATAGAAACGCATGTCATTTCCCGGCGCATTTCCTGTCATCAACGTCAGACGCAGGGCATCCGCCCCATACTGGTCGATCACTTTCAGCGGATCGATGCCGTTTCCGAGGGATTTGCTCATCTTTCTTCCCTGGGAATCTCTCACAAGGCCGTGGATCAGTACGTGGTGGAACGGAATCTCACCGGTCTGCTCCAGGGCGGAGAACATCATACGCATTACCCAGAACGGGATGATATCATAACCCGTTACCAGAACATCGGTGGGATAGAAATACTCCAGCTCCGGTGTCTTCTCCGGCCATCCCAGTGTGGAGAACGGCCACAGAGCGGAACTGAACCAGGTGTCCAGGGTATCCGGATCCTGTGTGAAATGGCTGTGTCCACATTTCGGGCAGACCGCCGGAGCGCCGCCTCTCTGTACGATCAGCTCCCCGCACTTGTCACAGGTATAAGCCGGGATTCTGTGTCCCCACCACAGCTGTCTGGAAATACACCAGTCACGGATATTTTCCAGCCAGTGGAAATACGTTTTCTCAAAACTCTGCGGAACAAAGTTCGTTTTTCCACTCTTTACCGCCTCGATTGCCGGTTTTGCCATATCGGCCATCTTTACGAACCACTGGGGTTTTACCATCGGCTCGATCGTCGTCTTGCAGCGGTCGTGGGTTCCTACGTTGTGAACATGATCTTCTACTTTCACCAGAAGTCCCTGTGCCTCAAGATCCGCAACCATTGCCTTTCTTGCCTCGTAGCGGTCCATACCTGCGTATTTTCCGCACTTTTCATTCATGGTTGCGTCATCATTCATGATATTAATTTCCGGCAGGTTGTGGCGTCTTCCCACCTCGAAATCGTTAGGGTCATGGGCCGGCGTGATCTTTACGCATCCGGTTCCGAACTCTTTGTCTACATAGGCATCCGCGATCACCGGAATCTCACGGTCGGTCAACGGAAGCTTCAGCATCTTTCCGATCAGATCCTGATAGCGCTCATCTTCCGGATTAACCGCAACGGCGGTATCTCCCAGAAGGGTTTCCGGACGGGTGGTAGCGATCTCCACATATCTGCCTTCCTCTCCAACGATCGGATAATTGATATGCCAGAAATGTCCCGCCTGTTCCTCATGCTCTACCTCGGCATCGGAAATGGAGGTCTGACATACCGGGCACCAGTTGATGATACGGCTGCCCTTGTAGATCCATCCTTTTTCGTACAGACGGCAGAATACTTCTTCTACGGCTTTGGAACAACCTTCATCCATGGTAAAACGTTCTCTGTCCCAATCTGCGGAAGAGCCCAGTTTTTTCAGCTGGTCGTTGATCCGTCCGCCGTACTCGTTTTTCCATTCCCAGCAGTATCTGAGAAATTCTTCGCGGCCGATCTCATCTTTGTCGATGCCTTTTTCTTTCAGCATCTCGGTTACTTTGACCTCTGTAGCGATCGCCGCATGGTCGGTTCCCGGCTGCCAGAGGGTCTCATATCCCTGCATTCTCTTAAAGCGCGCCAGAATATCCTGCATGGTGTTGTCCAGCGCATGGCCCATATGAAGCTGGCCGGTTACGTTCGGCGGCGGCATCATGATGGTAAATGGTTTTTTGTTTGGATTTACTTCGGCATGGAAATATCCTCGGTCCATCCATTTCTGATAAAGTCTGTCCTCGATTCCTTTCGGATCGTAGGTTTTGGCAAGCTCCTTGTTCATTTTCTTCCTCCTTGATCCTGGATGGTGCTGCCGGAATTAAAAAAGCCCTTTGCACAGCAATTGTGCAAAGGGCGAATTTTATCCGCGGTACCACCTTGTTTTTCTCTTCATAGAATCTGTCGGCGCCGTCTTTTCCCTGACATAATTTTCCTGTCTTCCATAAAAACTTCCGCGGCGCGAACCTTCCGGTCTTTTAACGCTGACAAGGCGTGGGAACCTACTTTGCACAACCACTTTCCAATGCTTCCTTTCAATCCCCCGGTTCAAAAGCTACCTTCCATGATCACTTCCCTGGACGGCCTTTCAGCCGGTGAACCGTCCTCTCTTTCGGGGTTCTTCATGTACTCCTCTTTCTCATTACCTTTTTCTGTTTAGGCTGTTTTTATCATAAGCGTGTTTCTGCGTTTTGTCAAGACGAAAAAAATTAAGATTTTTTGTAGTATTCTCTCGGGGCGCAGCCGTACATGGTGCGGAATTGGCGGAAGAAGTTGCTGTAGTCGGAGAAGCCGCTTTCTTCGGCGGCTGTGCGGGGCGGGATTCCTTCCTTCAGAAGTTTTTCTGCGTTCAGGAGTCTTTTCAGCAACAGGTACTGGTACGGGGAGCCTCCTACTTCTTCTTTGAATTCTTTGGACAGCTGACTGTAGTTTTTTAAAACAGGTCAGCAGTGCATGGATCATGGTTTCTTTTCCGTATACATCTCCTTTGTCTTCACAGAGAAGTTTTTGAATCAGTGTTCCCATTTCCTGACGCTGTGGTTCTTCCAGACAGTACTGCTGTACCGGAAAGTTTTCGGTGTCAGACCATTGGATGTTGTGATCTTTCCCGTTCAGTTTTTCCGGCAGTTCCTGGGAAAATCTCAGGGAGATCCTTTCTGAACAGTGTCCGCTGTGAATGCAGGGCTGATGCAGACGGTAAGGAGGAATCAACCGGGACGGCATGCGGCCTGCCATGGAAAATCTTGCCGGCCTTGGTTATCACGCGGTGGAAGTTTCCCAGATTCCCATGACACCGGAGAATATCCGGGAACTTCAGTATGCAGATCAAAATCTTGGAATTCGGACTGTTTCCATGTCCTGCGGACTTGAGGATCTGTCTCCGGACTACAAGAATCCCGGCGATACGCTCGCCAACGATTTCAATAAAATCGTTGAGGACTGTCAGGCTGTGGGGTGTGGGATTCTGCGCATCGGACTGATCTCAGACCCCACACATATGTCTCTGGATATTTTCGGACCTCCGGAAGAATATGCGGAAGTCGGCGAAGGCTGTCTTGATATGCCCGCAATCATTCAGGCCGGCCTTGAAAGCGGAAGCGAATATTTTCTGATCGAACAAGACAATCAATATGACAGAAATGTTTATGACTCTCTCCGTATTTCCCGGGACAACCTGATAAAACTGGGATATGCTGACTGGTTTTAAAAATAAGAAAAGTATGGCGCCGGATCCACTCAGGATCCTGGCGCCATACTTCTTCCTCTGCGCAAAAATCTGCAGCCATGACTCAATTGATTTTTTCCAACGCATACAGCGCAGCTCCCACCGCACCGACAATCTCCGGCTGTTCGCAGATGTACAGCTTCGCTCCGATCTTTTCTTCCACCGCACGGACGACTCCGGGATTTTTCGCAACTCCGCCGGTCATCATAAACTCCGGCTCCATGCCGACGCGCCGCAGCAGGCCGGACGCTTTGTTGGCAATAGCACGGCACACGCCGTCGGCAATGTCTGCTTTCTCTTTATTGTTCGCGATCAGGGAGATGACTTCCGACTCCGCGAAGACGGAACACATACTGGTAATTTCAATCCGTTCTTTGGAAGTCAGCGCAATCGCTCCCAGCTCATCCATGCTCACCTCCAGGGTCCTGGCGATCATCTCCAGAAAACGTCCGGTTCCTGCCGCACACTTGTCGTTCATAACAAAGTCCGTGACTTCTCCATCCTCGCTCAGCCGGATCGCCTTGCTGTCCTGTCCTCCGATATCCAGAATGGTGCGGATGTTCGGGTTAAAATAATGCGCACCTTTTCCGTGGCAGCTGATCTCTGTAACATTTTCATCGGCAAAATCAATGCTCACACGTCCATATCCGGTAGACACGATCCAGTCGATGTCCTCCCTCTTCAGACCAGCCTGATCCAACACTTCTTTCAGCGCCCGCTCCGCACTGATGCCGGACTTTGCGCCGGTACGCACCACAGTAAATGCCCGGATCTTTCTGTCCTGATCCAAAATGACCGCATTGGTCGATGTGGAGCCGCTGTCTATTCCAAGTACATACATGTTTCCATCTCCCTTTTTCTGTATTTCCGGACGCCTTTTTTCCGCTCCAAGCGCCTCCAGAAAAGCTTCGATCCTGGTCAGGATCTGCCCGTAACTCTGTCTGGTATAATCCGTCTCCAGCAGAAGCATCGGACGTTTCAGCCAGCTTTTCAGCCAGGCATACTCATAGGCATAATTGTCGCAGAACTGCACGGTATGATAAATGATCCCGTCCACACTGTCCGCATACCGGCGGATCAGCTCATCCCGGTTGGATGCCTGCTCCATGCGCATACACGGAAACTGGCTGAGAAGCCCTCTGGTATATCCGGTCAGCGTCTCTTTTTCCTCGTAGAGAATTTTTCTTCCCAGTCCGGTACAAGTCAGATCAAACGCCACTTCGGCTCCCTTGTCCTTCAGGATCTTTTTGATGCTGTCGTTCGCCCGGGCTCCCAGGATACCGATCCGGAGCGCGCCTTTCTTCGCTCCCGCCGACTGTTCCTGCTGTTTCTTTTGCAGAAATTCCCCAAACACTTCTTCAGAAAATTTCTTTCCTGAAAACTGCTCGTATTCCCGGATCATCCCACGGATCCGCTGCTCATACAGTTTGATGCCGGCATCCTTTGTGATCCGGGGCGTATCCAGCAGATAGATAAACTTATCCGGAAACTCCTCTTTGAGCACATCATAGAGGCGGCGGATACTGTCACAGCATGTGGTCAGGATGATTCCCTCATAATCATTGGCCATGACATCTTCCAGCACCCCTTTTGCAAAACTGCAGATGTTGGGATGCATGCGTATTTCCGCCTGGCTGAAGCTTGTCACATCCGGTTCAATCCTTTTTACCTGTATGCCCATGGATTCAAAAATTTCCATCGGCGCATATTTGCATATATATCCTAACATATTTTTTTCTGTTCCTCTTCTTCCGTTTTTTCTTCTCCGGTATCCAGCATCTCCAGAAACGCCTCCAGACGGGTTTTGATCTGACCGTCGTGGCTGTTGCGCTTGTCAATCCCGTCGCCGTCCAGGATCAGCATCGGAATTCCCTTTTCCCGGAATCTTTCCTTCAGGATCATACTTCCGCCGGAAGACTGTTTGCATCCCCAGTGGCAAAACTGGATCACCGCGTCCGGACAAAGCTGATCGGCAAGATTTGACACAATCTCCGCCTTATGGGAATAGGAACCATTGTAAAGGTTATGGATGATCTTCGCCGCTATCGCATGGAACGGACGGCTCGTATCCAGTTCTTCCAGCGAGTCAATGGAAATATCACTGGCAATGATCTGGTACTTCTCATTGGCGTTGAAATACTGCTGCAGGCTTTCCTGATAAAACGGCATCAGATGCACCCACAGAATCTTCTTTCCCTCAAATTTCGGATAAGTTTTGATGTCTCTGTTCATAAACTGAATCAGTTCCAGGAACTCCCGGCTACCGATCAGCAGATGGATTCCCATCATCAGATACAGGTGGCTGATCATCGCGCCCGGATAATAATGCTCACTCTGAAGTTTGAAAAATTTCAGCAGCTCTTTCCTGGTCTCATTTTCGATCTCAAGAGTCTCCCTGAATTTTTCCTCGTCAAAAGTTTTTCCAAAGACCCTCTCCAGTTCTTTTGTAAAGTCGCGGAGCTGTTCTGCAAGATAGTCCACGGACGCCGGATCATCCCCGTAAGGTACATCCAGAAAGGTAAAAGGAACTCCTTTTTTCTTCTCCAGATACCGGAACGTATTCAGATTTCCATCGCAGGACAGTGAGGTCGTGACCGCATACCTTGGAACCGGAATTGCTCCGCTGTCCACCGCTCCCACAAAGGTCTTGTGATACGAACACAGCGTAGGCGCGATTCCCGTATCCTGCGCATAATCGATAAAATAATCCTCCAGATGGTATCCGCTCAGAAAGCAGGACAGACACTCGATGGACAGCGTATGAAGCCCGAAACACTCCAGGATCTCACAGGGCGCAAAGATATTCCCCCACACATAGCTGTTCTCTTTTGCAAGCGAATCCGCCACAAAAGACATCATCATCGTCTCAAGTTTCTGATATCCTCTGGAGAGTTCTTTCTTTGGCAGCAGCTTGGTACGCAGCTTGTTTGCCTGAAATCCCAGAAGGATCTTTCCCCAGCTCTCGCCCGGGGCTTCCATGGTCTGTTCTTTTACATTCTCGATATATTTATCAACAATCCACATAATATTTCCTCCATTTAGGTGTATGTTATATCACAGAACCTCACTCTTTTCCACGGACAAAATGAACAAACCGTCCGAAACAGTCGGCCGTTCAGCCAACTGAATGGCTGCCGAAACAGAGACAACTCCCGCAGCAGAAAACCTGCCGCGGGAGTTGTCTCTGTCAGATGATTTTTTCAGATAAACTGATTTCTCACTGCATCATATTCATAATCAATCGCTGCCAGCCTGTTCCGCAGATCATGTTCACTGACCTGCAGGGAACTGCACAGTTCCTGAAGGCTGGGATAAAAATCCCGAAGCTGAGTATTGATATAGCTCAGCAGCATCACCGGATCCTTGGGCATTGCTCCATTACCTCCACATTTTATGCCTCGACTACTTCCACTCTAGGCCTTACCGAAGCGGTAAGTGTTCCATCCTGAGCGTCCAGCACAATCGTGTCTCCGGTGTTGACCTGTCCGCCAAGAATCATACGGGCAGCGGTCGTCTCCACTTCCTTCTGGATAAATCGACGCAGAGGCCTTGCTCCGTATACCGGATCATATCCGCCTTCAATGACGTACTGCTTTCCGGCTTCGGTCAGTTCCACAGACAACTCCTGATTTTCCAGACGTTCATTCAGTTCCTTCATCAACAGGTCTACAATATGCCCAATATTGTCTTTTGTCAAGGGTTTGAACATAATTGTTTCATCCAGACGATTCAGAAATTCCGGACGGAAGTGCGCCCGCAGATCCTGCATCACCATATTTCTCGCTTCCTCGGAAATCTCTCCGTTGTCCTGGATACCCTCCAGCAGATACTGGGAACCGATATTCGACGTCATGATCAGGATCGTATTTTTAAAGTCCACGGTACGTCCCTGAGAATCGGTGATCCGTCCGTCATCCAGTACCTGAAGCAGTACGTTGAAGACATCGGGATGTGCCTTCTCCACCTCGTCGAACAGAACGACCGAATACGGTTTCCGGCGTACTGCCTCGGTGAGCTGACCGCCCTCCTCATATCCCACATATCCCGGAGGCGCTCCGATCAGACGGGACACGGAATATTTCTCCATATATTCACTCATATCGATACGGACCATGTTGTTTTCGTCATCAAACAGCTTCTGTGCCAACGTCTTCGCCAGCTCCGTTTTTCCGACACCGGTAGGCCCAAGGAACAGGAAGGAACCAATCGGCTTCGTCGGGTCCTTGATTCCCGCTTTGGAACGGATGATCGCATCCGCCACTTTTGTCACCGCCTCATCCTGTCCAATCACACGGGTATGAAGCTCCTGCTCCAGTCCGAGGATTTTCACACGCTCGCCTTCCGTCAGTTTTGCAACCGGAATGCCGGTCCACCGGGACACGATACGGGCAATCTCCTCATCGGTAACGCTCTCATGCACAAGAGAGAGATCCGAATCCTTGACTCTGGCTTCCTCCGCCGCCAGCTGCTGCTGGAGTTTCGGAAGTTCTCCGTACTGAAGCTCCGCCGCCTTGTTCAGATCGTAATCCTGCTGGGCTTTCTGGATCTGTTTGTTGATGTCCTCGATCTGTTCACGCAGAGCGGACAGTTTTTCTACGGATTTCTTTTCATTTTCCCACTGAGCCTTCTGTGCCTGGAAATTATCTTTCAGTTCCGCCAGTTCTTTCTGAAGCTCTTCCAGACGTTCTTTGCTCAGATTGTCTGTCTCTTTTTTCAGAGCCGCTTCCTCGATCTGCATCTGCATGATCCGCCGATTCAGCTCATCCAGCTCCGTCGGCATGGAATCCAGTTCCGTTTTGATCAGCGCGCATGCCTCATCCACAAGGTCGATCGCCTTGTCCGGCAGAAAACGGTCGCTGATATAACGGTCCGAAAGCATCGCCGCAGCCACAAGCGCTCCATCGGTGATCTTTACGCCGTGGAATACTTCATAACGTTCTTTCAGACCACGAAGAATGGAGATCGTATCTTCCACGGTCGGCTCGTCGACCTGAACCGGCTGGAACCGGCGTTCCAGAGCTGCGTCTTTTTCAATATACTGGCGGTATTCATCCAGTGTGGTCGCACCGATACAGTGCAGCTCGCCGCGGGCCAGCATCGGCTTGAGCATATTTCCGGCATCCATCGCGCCGTCCGTTTTTCCGGCTCCCACGATCAGGTGCAGCTCATCGATGAACAGGATGATCTTTCCATCGCTTTTGCGGACTTCCTCCAGAACGGCTTTCAGACGTTCCTCAAACTCTCCGCGGTACTTTGCTCCTGCCACCAACGCTCCCATGTCCAGGGAAAAAATCGTTTTATTTTTCAGGCTCTCCGGCACATCCCCGTTGGCAATACGCTGCGCCAGCCCTTCTACGACTGCCGTCTTACCTACGCCGGGTTCACCAATCAGAACCGGATTGTTTTTGGTCTTTCTGGAAAGAATACGGATCACATTCCGGATCTCTGTGTCACGTCCGATGACCGGATCCAGCTTCTGGCTTCTGGCTTTTTCCACCAGATCCTGGCCGTATTTTTCCAGTGTGTCATAGGTGGCTTCCGGATTGTCTGTGGTGACTCTCTGGTTGCCCCGCACGGTGCTCAGCGCCTGAAGAAAGCGTTCCCGGGTAATTCCATATTCCTGAAACAGTTTTTTCATCGTCGGGCTCGGGTTCTTCAGCATCGACAGGAACAGATGCTCTACGGAAACGTATTCATCCCCCATCGCCTTGGCCTCATCTTCCGCGCTGACCAGCGCTTTGTTCAGATACTGGCCGATGTATGGCTGTCCGCCGGATACCTTGACTCTGTCATTCAGAGCCTGCGTTACCCGGTTGACAAAGTGCTCTTTCTGAATTTCCATCTTCTCGATCATTTTCAGGATCAGGCTGTCCTCCTGGTGGAGAAGATTGTACAGCAGGTGCTCCTGCTCTACCTCCTGATTTCCAAAATCATAGGCGGTCTTTTCCAGGTCCTGAACAGCCTGCAGTGATTTCTGCGTAAATTTGCTGATATTCATATCTGTAACCTCCTTGTATGGCTGAGAGTAACCGTTCCGTCGGCTGAACGGTTACGGCTAAGATTCATCCGCCCGGAACAAACAACAGGCGGATCTTTCTGTCAGTTTCGTTTTGTTCTATGCAGAATATAACACTTATTGTTAGCACTGTCAAGAGGCGAGTGCTAATTATTTTGTGAAGATTTTGTGAAGCCTTGATTTTACGGGCTTCACAGGGATTTTTCACTTGCTTTCGCACTCGATTTTCTTGATTTGACCACATTTTTACGACAAATCTTTTGGAAAATATATTCGTCTGATTTTCTTACCACATTTTACGACAACAGCTTCTGATTTATACCACAGCAGGTATGGTTTCTGGCAGGTTCATTTTTGACATCTCATTTTCCACATGAGACTTCTCTGCAATATGATTATAGACATTCATTGTAATCTGTGCATCTGAATGGCCCATCACATACTGCATAACTTTGGGATTGACATTGT
>CABUPZ010000028.1 GCA_902493585.1 uncultured Fusicatenibacter sp.
GTTTCCAGATAAATCCAATACACTTCCGGATGCTGTGTATATGCAAATATCTGGATATGCACCTGTAGAAGGGCTGACATTTTCTAACAGTGATATTCCGGGACATGAATTTGGATGATTTTTGATGGGCTATGTAATATCTGCGATTTCAGTAATAATTCAATTTTAGGATATAGATTCATGTGTAATGAAATGAATGATAAAGGCATTATTTCAAAAAAGAAATTGTGATGGAGTTATCCTAGAGCGTGCTTGAAAATGGCTTTTTGCGGGATGTGTATCACAATTTGTGGGAAATCTGTCCCGAAATCAGGAGGCGTGGTGAGCTATGCTGACTGATTTTGGGGCAGATTTCCCACGAAGTGGGGTGTGCAGATTGCAGGAATGAATTTTTAACACGCTCTAACAATTGCTATCAGATTGTAGTTTCAGATGGAGAGACTGCTGTACATATTTGTGCAGTAGTCTTTTTGTTCCTTTAATAATATAAGAGAGATCAGTGCATTGTATTGCATGAGAAGTGAAAGGTAAGATTAAAGCATAGAAAAAAGCTTTTTTTTACAAAAAAAGATCAGTGAATCCGGAAGCACTGAGAAGAGGATGAAAGGAGAAAAAAATATATGATTAGCAATAGTGGACATACTGAATATGGCAGTAGCTCTCAAAATGGTGGGAAACCGGGCGATCAGACAGGTACTGAATGGGAAATTATTCCGTGGTATAACCGTCCATGGAATGTTGTTCTCCGTTTTGAAAATCAGCAGGTAGCTCAATTAATTGCGGATATTGCAAGAGCAGCCGCACAGAACGATTTGATCGGATACGATATGGATCAAAGAGGTACATATTGGCAGCATCTGAAGGCCAGCAATTATGATCCGGCGCAGATTACGATTGCCTGTGAAGCGGATTGTTCTTCAGGAGTTGCAGCTAATGTAAAAGCTGCCGGATATCGTCTGGGAATTACAGCAATGCAGAATGTTTCGGCTGACTCTACAACAAGGGACTTAAGGAAAAATTTAAAAGCTGCAGGTGCGATTGAATTGACAGACAGCAAATATCTGAATTCTGACAGCTATCTTCGTCCTGGTGATATTTTGTTATATGAAGGTCATCATACAGCGACTAATCTTGATATGGGCAGCAATGCAAACTGGAGTGGTTCTTCCGGTAATGTATTATCCAAAGGATCGACAGGTGCTGACGTTAAAGATATGCAGATGAAATTGATTGCCTGCGGATATTCTTGCGGTTCTGCCGGGGCAGATGGCGATTTTGGAGATGGAACAGAAACAGCCTTAATGAATTTCCAGCGTGATCACGGCTTGACTGTGGACGGCATTTTCGGAGATGCCAGCAGAGCAAAACTGAACGAGGTATATTCCTCTTTAATGGAAGAGGGCTTTGTGAAGATTAAGATTAGCACCGTATCTTCTTCGGTAAGGGGAATCCGGGTATGTGGAAATCAGGTTCCTGTATGTTCTAAGCCGGGAGATTCCCGAACACTCGTCAAATATCTGAACAATGGAACGCTCCTTGATTGTGATTATCGTGCAAACACTAATGGTTCTTGTTTTTATCATTATGTGGATGGCTGGGTTGACGGCAAGAACCTTCAGGGATGGGTTGCAGATAACGGACGCTGGTGGTACCTAATCGGTAACGGAACACTGAACTATCCGAAAAATCAGTTTTATACCGTAGATAAAGATACCTACTATTTTGACGATGAAGGCTGGATGGTATACAATCAGTGGATCGAAGTTGAGGGTAAGTGGTATTATACGAGAAGCTGGGGAGGTATTCTTTATAATTCTTTCTATGATGATGGCGAGAATATCTATTACCTGAAAGCGGATGGTGTTATGGCTTCTGCAGAATGGCTGCAGCTCAACGGAAAGTGGTATTACTTCCGTGATTGGGGTGCTGCGTTCCGCAATGAAATGTTCACCGATCCGGCAGATGGAAATCTCTACTATGGACATGAGGATGGTTCCATTGCAACTTCTGAATGGATTCAAGTCGGAGAGGATTGGTACTATTTCCGTGATTGGGGAGCTGCATTAAATATCGGTCTCTGGAGCGATGGAGAGAATACGTATTACTTCGGAACAGATTGTAAAATGAAAACCGGATGGATCACGGTAGGCGATACTACATACTTCTTCCGCGACTGGGGAGCTATGCTTAGGCATGCGTGGATTAAAACAGATGGCGTATGGAAATATGTAGATAAAAATGGGGCATATGTTCCGTCTAAAGATACTACTAATCAGCCAAACACATCAGACGGAAGTATTATTTATACGGGAAAAGTATGACAAATGAACGGACGTAAATATGCCTACATTTATAATTTACACAATTAATAATAATTGATTGTGATGAAAAAATGAGAATGACCGCTTCCCCTCCTTAAATTAGGTGGTGGAAGCGGTCATCTATATTCAAATCTTAGTTGCTTTGAGTTTTTAAATTAAGAGAGTGTATAGTGATGAGGAAGAAGTGCAAAATTTTTAGCATTTCTGGGAACTTTTTACCTGATCCATTCTTTTTCGATTTTTACTCCTATTATCTTCGCAAAGAGAGATGAAATCTTTTAAAGGCATATATGTATCTACACGATATGTTTTATTGCTATGTACAGTTACCTTAACTCGTGATTCAGGGCAAATCTTGAAAAAAGAACGAAATAACTATTAGCAAAATAACTATCTGTATAGTTTAGTTTTATATATTTATGATTTTTATGTGTACTGCTTACTTTCTTTCTGAGATTCCACTTGTTAGTTAAATAGGAAATTCTTTGATTTAGTGAAAAATTCGCTTGATATGAGCAAAATAGCTTTATTAAGGCATATGGCGCGCAAAAATCAGAAGAAACTATAGAATGAGAGAAATTTCTTTTGAGAATTCTTTAAAGATATGATTTCCGGTGAATGGAATTAATATAGTATCTCTTATGCATGATCTCTACTATATATAATACGGTTAAAAAACAAAAATGTTACATCAAAAACAAAAAAAGTAAAAAACTCTGTATTATATAAAAAGAACAGAATATTTTTGAAAAAATCTAATAATTGACATGTAATAATGCGAAGTGATAAGATTAACGCATAGGAGGTGATACCGATGGGGATGGAGAAGGAAAATTTTATTGATGGTTAACAATAATAAATTTTAAAACAAGGGGGATTTTTTTGAAAAAAAGAATTAGTGCTATTTTAGGTATGCTGTTATGTCTTACATTAGCTCAACCAGTTGCTGCGGAAGAAATTACTACGTCTAATATTGATATTTCTACGCAGAAATCAGTAGAAGATTTATTGGTAGAATACCCCGATGCAACAGAATACATTCAGAATGTGATAAATGCTTATGTGGAGTCCGGAATTGAAAATATTGACAGCTACATTATGGATGCTGTTAACTCTGTAAGAGAATGCAAAGCAGCAACACAGGAAAGGGCGAAAAAAGTCCAGGAGCAAACTGAGAAAAGGCTTGAAAACAGTTTGATTTCGACATTTTCAGAACCATATGATACAATGCTTATGAATTATGGTTTGGGTATTAGCTTGGTACGAGCTGCGGGATGTCCGCATGCAGCAGATTATATGGAGCATGCAATCGTACCTGAAGGATCTTCAGCTAGTCCAAGTAAAGTGTTCCATAAAGGGGATAGCTGGGCAGAAGAGATTATATATTGTGATACAATACAGAGTAGTGTGACGAATCAATTTGAATCGGAAATTCTTGCGACAGGAGCGACTTCTGGGACAGTCAGCAACACAGTTCATTTGACTGATAGTAAAGATATGAGATTAGCACTTGGTCATGTGGATTATTCAGTTACATTTACGAAGATGTCAAATGGCTATCAGGCGTATTACTATATTTCTGATTGCTATGATTTTGATTGGAGTAGTTATGATGATGTTTTAGTGGGATTTGGAAATAACTATTGCTATGCGATGCAACAAGCTGGTTATATAAAACCTTTCGATATAGTCATAACAGGATAAAATGAAAAAAAAATATCATAGAAAAGCAATATTCATAATAGGTATTTTATTTTTGGTTATTTTAGGTGTTACATACGCCGAGTTTACTAGTAAGGAAAGATACTTAAATAGAGATTTGCATTATTATTGGAATTTAAGCACGAAATATTCGGATAAACAGATTCTTTTTTCTTATTATGATGCATATAGTAAAGATGCGTATTATGTTTTGGATTGCGAGAAAACTTACTTTGATTTGACAGGAATCAAAGCGGATTCAAATGTAAAATCAGAAATATCGGTGAAACAAGGAACAGAAAATTTTTTTGATTTGCAAAAAGAAAACAACATCTCTGCAGAGCATCTTATAAATTTGGAAAATGTTCCATTAGAATATGTTCCACCCTCATATTTGGATAAACGTGATACGAAATTTCAATATACACTATTGAAAAGGTATGTCAATAATAAATATGAAGGATTTCTTTTGGTTTTAAGTTGCGAGGAAGAGAATAGAGTTTATTTGATGCAATGTGTGGATGTATAAAAACGAAAATTCGCAGTCAGATCTATATTAAAAGTTAATTGGTGTGGGGCCGTTGCAAAATAGATGAGCAATCAACTAGTATAGAATAAATTAAATATCTGACACGTTTAATAAAGTGTGGTATAATGGATTTATCAAATGAAAAAGAGGAATCCAGTATGTCAAGAAAAACAAAATCATTAGTGCTATGAGATGGAGATTATGAATATCTTCGCTCCCTGACAAAACAGCGCACAATACAAGCCCAGGTTGTCATACGTGCACATATCCTTTTGGATCGTTATAATGGCAATTCTATCCGAACAATTGCGGCCGTATACGATATAAGTACCGCAACTGTACAACTGTGTATCAAAAAATATCTTGAAGGTGGCACGGACAGCGCCCTTTTCGATAAACAGCGTAAAGGACGTCCTGTTGAAATCACCGATGATGCTGTTTCATGGATTATTGACATTGCGTGCCAGCGGCCTGCAGATCTTGGTTATTCACAGGAATTGTGGACGCTTAAAAATCTGCACTATCATATACAAGAACATGCGGTTGAGGCGGGCTATCCTCGTCTTAGCACTATCACCAAGCCTATGGTTCAGAAAATCCTTCGAAGATCGGACATCAAGCCGCACAAGATCAAATATTATTGTGAAAAACGAGACCCTGAGTTTGAAATCAAAATGCATGATGTTCTATTGGTATATAAACAGGTCAGCATGCAGTTCGATGATGAAGGGAATATCATCCTCCCCACTGATGAACCCATGGTACATACCGTGTCCTGTGATGAAAAGCCTGGAATTCAGGCGATTGCTACCACTGGCGATGATCTCCGCCCGACACAGGAAAATGGATGTGTCATGCGCGATGCCGAATACAAGCGTTTGGGAACACTTTCACTGCTTGCGGGCATCGATCTTCTTACCGAGTTGCTATTCCACTTGTCAGTGAAACACATAAGAGTTCTGATTTTATTGAACTTCTAAAAAAACTCGACGAGTATTACCCCGAAGGTGACGTAATCCGAATCGTATGTGACAATTATTCGGCCCATAAGTCAAAGGAAACTCGCAATTACCTTGCCACAAGACCAGAGGGGCGTTTTGTATTCGTTTTTACTCCAAAGCATGGATCCTGGTTAAATATGATTGAAAGTTTTTTTAGCAAGATGACAAAACAGATGTTGCGAGGTATACGTGTAAAATCCAAGGAAGAGTTAGTTAAACGTATTTATCTTTATTTTGATGAAATTAACCAGGAGCCAGTTGTATATCACTGGACATATAAGCTGGATGAAATCAGTGTGACTGAAGCTGTAGAGGCTGGTGTAAAATCTAATGACATTTGTGTCAGTTAATTATTATTCGCTGTACTAGAATAGAAAACTTGCCGTTACGTGGCTGTGGAAAGGTAAGGGAAAAGAAACCGTATAAAAGCAAAAGCGGCAGTATCATATGATACTGCCGCTTCTTTCGGAGTGCGGATAACAGGACTTGAACCTGCACGTCGGGGACACCAGAACCTAAATCTGGCGCGTCTGCCAATTCCGCCATATCCGCATACGACGTATTATATAGTAGATTTTCATAATTGTCCAGAGTTTTTTGAGAAAAGATTTGCTGGAGTGGTTATGAAAATTGCATGAAAATGAACGGCTCAGCAGGTGCGAAAAAGCCACCGCGTTGAAGTTGAAAAGCCTGTACATGACCCAAAAGATATGATATAATAGCTCCGTCAGAGAGTTATTATCAACTCTTTTTTGAAAACAAATTCGTAACAGTTCAGACATGCTCCGGAACCAGAGGTGGATGAAGGAACTGTAACACAATTTCTTATCCGGTTGTGAAAAGCCGGCTTCTATCGATAAATTTCGACAAATAATCCCAGGAAAATATTTTTGGAAGATATGAGGAAAGAAAAATGACAAGGGAAAAATATGAATCTTTATCTTTGGGTGTCCTGCGGGAACTTGCGAAAAGCAGAAACCTGAAAGGTGTATCTGCCCTGCGCAAAGAAGCGCTCATTGAGAGAATGCTGGAGGAGGATGAAAAAGCAGGCGGTGCAGAAAAGAATGCAGGCGGCGCAGAAAAAAACACAGCTGCCGCAGAAAAAAGCGCAGCCAGCGAAAGGACGGTGGATTCTTCCGTGGAAGAGAACAGGAGTGAAAAACAGGAATTCGCTCAGGACAGGAAAGGATACCGGGACCGCCAGGAGAATTTCCGGGAGCGTCCTCCGAGAAGAGAGTATGTGAGCCGGGAACAGCAGTCACGTGAGGATGGGGAAAATGAACCGGCGCAGGATGCCCAGAAAGAACAGCCACAGATTGACAGCGGGCGGGAAGCCTGCGGAATCCTGGAGGTTATGCAGGACGGCTTCGGATTTATCCGTTCCGACAATTTCCTGCCGGGAGAGAATGATGTCTATGTCTCTCCGGCTCAGATCCGCCGGTTCGGACTGAAGACCGGTGACATGATCCGCGGAAATACCAGAGTGAAGTCTCAGAATGACAAGTTCGGCGCGTTGATGTATGTGAAAGCGATCAACGGCTTCCCGCCGGATTCGGTGGCAAAACGCAGCTGTTTTGAGGATATGACGCCGATCTTTCCGACGGAGCGGCTGAAACTGGAACGTCCGGGAGGAAGCATGGCGATGCGCGTGGTGGATCTGGTCAGCCCTATCGGAAAGGGGCAGCGAGGAATGATCGTATCTCCGCCGAAAGCAGGTAAGACTACTCTGCTGAAAGAGGCGGCAAAATCCATCCTCCGCAACAACCCGGAAATGCACCTGATCATCCTTCTGATCGATGAGCGTCCGGAGGAGGTGACGGATATCCGGGAAGCGATCCACGGACCGAACGTGGAGGTGATCTATTCCACCTTTGACGAGCTTCCGGATCATCATAAGAGAGTGTCCGAGATGGTGATCGAGCGTGCCAAACGTTTGGTGGAGCACAAAAAGGATGTTATGATCTTTATCGACAGTATCACCCGTCTCGCCAGGGCCTACAACCTGACCGTACCGCCCAGCGGAAGAACCCTGTCCGGAGGTCT
Source organism: uncultured Fusicatenibacter sp. (assembly GCA_902493585.1). Taxonomy (GTDB): domain Bacteria; phylum Bacillota; class Clostridia; order Lachnospirales; family Lachnospiraceae; genus Fusicatenibacter. The sequence goes on from CABUPZ010000028.1 coordinate 7,596, forward strand.
CGATCCGGCGGCACTCCATATGCCGAAACGTTTCTTCGGCGCGGCAAGAAACATGAGAGAGGGCGGAAGCCTGACCATCCTTGCCACTGCGCTGGTGGAAACCGGAAGCAAGATGGACGACGTGGTGTACGAGGAGTTTAAGGGAACCGGAAATATGGAACTGATCCTGGACCGCAAGCTTCAGGAACGGAGAGTATTCCCGGCGGTGGACATTGTTCGCTCCGGAACGAGACGGGAGGATCTGCTTCTGACCCCGGATGAGCAGGAAGCAGTGTATAACATGCGCCGTGCTCTGAATGGTCTGAAATCAGATGAGGCAGCGGAGAATATTCTGAATATGTTTGCCAAAACCAGGAATAACGGGGAATTAGTCCAGCTCTTAAAGAAACAAAAAATTGTATAATATCTTGCAATTATAAAAAAGATATGTTATAATTTGAGAGCTGTGCAAGATTCGACAGAGTCTTAGTGAAAGAAACAATCAGAATGACAGGGAAAGCATCGGTGCGAAAACAGTCCGTCAGCGAAAATGGATTGTGAGCGAGAAACTGCGGGAACTGTGATTCTGGACAAATAATGAAGAACAAGAAGAGGTGAAGGAAATGAAAGAAGGAATCCATCCGGCATATCATCAGGCAACTGTAACCTGTAACTGTGGAAATACATTTGTAACAGGATCTACAAAAGAAGATATCCATGTAGAAATCTGCTCCAAATGCCATCCGTTCTATACAGGACAGCAGAAAGCTACAGCAGCTCGTGGACGTATTGAGAAGTTCAACAAGAAATACGGCATGAAATAAGAAAAAGCATAAGAGTAAAACAATGGGTTGAGGTTGGAAAATCTCAACCCATTCTACTATCCGGCGATTGTCCGGAAACGCCGGTAAAGGGAAGGGAATCATATGAAATCATCAAATATTGGCGGTCAGGCGGTCATGGAAGGCATCATGATGATGAACAGGGACAAGTACGCGGTGGCTGTGCGCAAACCGAACCGTGAGATTGAAGTGAAGGTGGAAGACCACAGACCTCTGGCGCGCCATGCGAAGCTCCTGCAGCTTCCGATCATCCGCGGTGTTTTCAGCTTTGTGGATTCACTGGTGACGGGAATGAAATGCCTGATGTATTCTGCGACTTTTTATGAAGATGAGGAAGAGGAACAGAAGAGAATGGAAATGAGCGAGGAGGAACGGCAGGCTGCGCTGAAGAAAAAGGAAAAGGACGACAGTCTGATGATGTACGGCTCGGTCATCTTTTCCGTAGTCATAGCGGTTGCTGTGTTCATGCTGCTGCCTTATTTTCTGGCAGAACAGCTGGAACGTTTTCAGATGCCTCATGTGGTCATCACAATTACGGAGGCTTTTGTGCGTGTAGGAATCTTTGTGCTGTACCTGTGGGCGATTTCCAGGATGGAAGATATCCAGAGAGTCTTCATGTATCACGGCGCGGAACATAAATGCATCAACTGTATCGAACATGGTATGGAACTGAACGTGGAAAATGTTATGAAAAGTTCCAGGGAACATAAGCGCTGCGGAACCAGTTTTCTGATGTATGTCATTGTCATCAGCATCATTTTCTTCCTGTTCATCCAGGTGGATTCTCCGGTGCTGCGGGTCGTATACCGTATCCTTCTTGTTCCGGTGATCGCGGGAGTTTCCTATGAGATCATCCGGATGGCGGGAAGATTTGACAATAAGGCGGTCAATCTCCTGAGCAGACCGGGTCTGATGCTCCAGCATCTGACGACCAGAGAGCCGGAGCCGGATATGGTCGAGGTGGCCATTGCGGCGGTGGAGGCTGTGTTTGACTGGAAGACGTATCTGAAAGAAAATTTTGGCGGAGAAGGCACGGAAGAAGGAAACAGCGCGGGCAATTGCTGCGCCGGAAGTGAAAATGGCTGAAAAAGACAGAAAAACCTTGAAAGAATTGCTGGATTCCGGTATTTTATATTTGACGGGAAAAGGCATTGAGGAAGCGGCCGCGGACGCCTGGCTGCTGCTGGAAGAAGTGTTTCAGGTGAGCAGAAGCTGGTATTTTGCCCACAGTGATACGACGGCGGAAGAGCAGAAGGCGCGGCGGTATGAATCGCTTCTGGAACAGCGGGGACAGCGGATCCCGCTGCAGCATCTGACCGGAAAGACCTGGTTCTACGGACTGCCGTTTACCGTCAATGAACATGTGCTGATTCCGCGGCAGGATACGGAAATCCTGGTGGAAGAGGCGCTGAAGCGGGCAAGGCCGGGAATGAAGATCCTGGATATGTGCACCGGTTCCGGGTGCATTCTGCTGTCGGTGCTTTCCAACTGTCCGTCCGCGACGGGAACGGGCGTGGACCTGTCAGAAAAGGCGTTGGAGACTGCGCGGAAAAATGCGGCTGATCTGAAGATGGAGGCAGAATTCCTCCACAGCGACCTGTTCGAACAGGTGGAAGGGAACTTTGATCTGATCTTGTCAAACCCGCCGTATATCCGGACGGATGTAATACCGACACTGATGCCGGAGGTTCGGGACCATGAACCCTGGATGGCATTGGACGGAAAGGAAGACGGCCTGTACTTTTACCGGAAAATCCTGGAGCAGGCGGGAGCGTATCTGGTTCCCGGCGGGTGGCTGTGCTTCGAGATCGGCTATGATCAGGGAGAAGACCTGCGTGTTTTGATGCGGCAGCAGGGATTGGAGCAAATAGAGATTGTCAAAGACCTTGCGGGTCTGGATCGTGTGGCTGTGGGCCGAAAAAAGCAGCGCTCCAGCACGGAAAAAGCCATACGGAAAAAGAGCGATGCCGTGGTACGCAGTGCCGGCGGCAAAGCAGAAGACGTAACCGTTCAGCTGGATGAACGGTTACCGGAAGACTGCAGGGCATGAAATTGAAGGAGAAAGATAAATGTTTGATAAACTGGATGATATCCTGTTTCGTCTGGAAGAGGTTCTGAACCAGCTGAATGAGCCGGGCGTGGCAAACGATCCCGGGCTGTTCCAGAAGCTGATGAAGGAGCAGGCAGAGCTCCAGCCGATCGCAGACGCTTATCAGGAGTATAAAAACTGTAAACAGACCATCGAGGACAGCGTTGCCATGCTGGAAGAGGAAAACGATGAGGAAATGAGGGAAATGCTCAAGGAAGAGCTTTCCCAGTCGAAAAAGCGTGTGGAGGAACTGGAGCAGGAACTGAAGATTCTGCTGCTGCCCAAAGACCCGAACGACAGCCGGAACGTAATTGTCGAGCTGCGCGCGGGGGCGGGCGGAGATGAGGCTGCCCTGTTCACGGCAGAGGTTTACCGTATGTATGTGAAATATGCGGAAAGCCGTGGATGGAAGACGGAGATGATGAGCGTCGATGAAAACGGGATCGGAGGATTCAAGGATGCGACGTTTATGATCAACGGAAACGGCGCATATTCCAGAATGAAGTATGAGAGCGGTACCCACCGGGTACAGCGTGTGCCGGAGACAGAGACGGGAGGAAGGATCCACACCTCCACGATGACTGTGGCGATCATGCCGGAGGTGGATGAGGTGGAAGTGCGGATCGATCCGTCGGAATATAAATTCGATGTGTTCCGTGCATCCGGAAACGGCGGACAGTGCGTCAATACCACGGACTCCGCGGTGCGTTTGACACATTTTCCCACGGGAATCGTTATTTCCTGCCAGGATGAAAAGTCTCAGCTGAAAAACAAGGACAAAGCGCTGAAGATCCTGCGCGCCCGGCTTTATGAGCTGGAGCAGGCAAAACAGCATGATGAACTGGCGGCGCTGAGAAAAAGTCAGGTGGGAACCGGGGATCGTTCGGAGAAGATCCGGACTTACAATTTCCCGCAGGGACGCGTGACAGATCACAGGATCAAACTGACCCTGTATAAACTGAACAATATCATGGACGGTGATCTGGATGAGATCATTGACAGCCTGATCGCTGCAGACCAGGCGGCAAAACTGAGCAGCATGCAGGAGCAGGAAGGCGGAAAGAACAGATAAAATCTGCACAGAAACGCAGAGAAATGCAGGAGGAAGTGTCATGAAAGATACGACATTGGTCATTATGGCCGCCGGCATCGGCAGCCGTTTTGGGAAAGGGATCAAACAGCTGGAGCCGGTGGGTCCCAACGGTGAGATCATCATGGATTATTCCATCCATGATGCAATCGAGGCGGGCTTCAACAAAGTGGTATTCATTATCCGCAAAGACCTGGAAAAAGATTTCCGGGAGACCATCGGAAAACGTGTGGAAAAACTGGTGGATGTCCGTTATGTATTCCAGGAGCTGGATCACCTGCCGGAAGGATTCCAGAAGCCGGAAGGCAGAACGAAACCCTGGGGAACCGGTCAGGCGGTGCTCTCCTGCAAGGGAACCGTCAGGGAACCGTTCGTAGTTATCAATGCGGATGATTATTATGGAAAAGAGCCGTTCGTCAAACTTCATGAGTATCTGATCCAGGAGCATCCGGAGCAGAAGGCGATGCCGATCTGCATGGCGGGATTTATTCTTGGAAATACGCTCAGTGACAACGGCGGTGTGACCCGCGGAATCTGCAGTATGGATGAGGAAGGAAATCTGACGACCGTCCATGAGACAAAGAATCTTATGAAGACAGAAGACGGCGCGGCGGTGGAGCAGGAAGACGGCACACGGACACCGGTGGATGTCAATGCCAGAGTTTCCATGAATATGTGGGGACTTCAGCCGGAATTCATCGATTTTCTCGAGGAAGGATTTGTGGAGTTTCTCTCCGGACAGAAAGAGGGAGATCTGAAGGGAGAGTATCTTCTGCCGATCTACATTGATGAACTGCTGCAGAAAGGCAGGGTTTCGGTTAAGGTTCTTGATACCACAGCGGAGTGGTTCGGCGTCACCTACGCGGAGGATAAAGCGGCGGTGGTGGATGCGATCCGCACACTGATCGATCAGGGCGTTTACAGTGAAAATCTGTACGAGCAGCAGTGACAGCCGGAGGATCACCGATTTTAGGATGGATGGAACCGTTCAGCGGGATGAACGGCTGCGAATTCGCAGCGGTTCATTGACATATATTTGGAATAGAATGATGGGAAAGCAGCCGTTCCGCAGAATGAACTGCTACAGGGGAAAGGAAGTATAAAAATGGGAAAATATTTTGGTACAGACGGATTTCGAGGGGAAGCAAATATTAATCTGACCGTGGAGCATGCCTACAAGGTGGGAAGATTTCTCGGATGGTATTTCGGGAAGGAACACCGGGCGCAGATCGTGATCGGAAAGGACACACGGCGTTCCAGTTACATGTTTGAGTATTCACTGGTAGCGGGTCTGACTGCTTCCGGCGCGGATGTTTACCTGCTCCATGTCACCACGACACCGAGCGTTTCCTATGTGGTCCGGACAGAAAATTTTGACTGCGGTATCATGATTTCTGCGAGCCATAATCCATTTTATGATAACGGAATCAAGATCATCAACGGTTCCGGACAGAAAATGGAAGCAGAGGTAGAGGCGCAGATTGAAACGTACATTGACGAAGGAGTGCCGGAAATTCCATTTGCGACGAGAGAAAATATCGGCCGCACGGTAGATTTTTCCGCAGGCCGCAACCGCTATATTGGTCATCTGATTTCTCTGCCTACCCGTTCTTTCAAGGGAAAACGTGTAGGACTGGACTGTGCAAACGGAAGCGCATCTGCCATTGCCAAGAGCGTTTTTGACGCGGTGGGCGCCAAGACTTATGTGATCCACAATGAGCCGGACGGAACCAATATCAATACCAACTGCGGTTCCACACATATTCAGGAACTCCAGAAATATGTCCGGGAGAATCAGCTGGATGTGGGATTTGCCTATGACGGAGACGCGGACCGCTGCATCGCCGTGGATGAAAACGGAAATGTTGTGGACGGAGATCTGATCATGTATGTGTGTGGAAAGTATCTGAAAGAGGAAGGAAGACTGAATCAGGATACCATCGTGACAACTGTTATGTCCAACCTTGGACTGTACAAAGCCTGCGACCGCGCGGGAATCCGATACGAAAAAACCGCGGTCGGTGACAAATATGTCTGTGAAAATATGATGGCAAACGGTTACTCTCTGGGCGGAGAGCAGTCCGGACATATTATTTTCAGCAAACATGCAACCACCGGAGACGGCATTCTGACCTCTCTGATGGTCATGGAAGTACTGATGGAGAGAAAACAGCCGCTGAGTGTGCTGACCTCGGAAGTGACGATTTATCCGCAGCTGCTGAAAAATGTGCGCGTATCCGATAAGACGGCTGCCAGAGAGAATCCGGAGGTAAAGGAAGCGATCCGAAACGTGGAAGAGGCGCTTGGAGACGACGGAAGAATCCTCGTGCGTGAGAGCGGTACTGAGCCGGTGATCCGTGTAATGGTGGAAGCTGCAAGCGATGAACTCTGCGAGAAACATGTCAACGACGTGATCGAGGTAATGCATCGAGAAGGATTAGTGGTAGGATGAAAAAAGCACTGCTTTTAGCGGCATGCCTGCTGGCGGTATCGCTGGCAGGCTGCGGAAAAGAACAGTCCGAGCTTTATGACAGAGGCATGGACGCGATGGAACAGCAGGACTATGTCACCGCGATCGGCATGTTTCAGGGGGCCATCGAGGCAGAGGAACGTCTGGCGGAAAGCTACCGGGCGATCGGTATTGCATACCTGGAAAGTGCAGAGTATGAGAGCGCTGCAGAGGCGTTTCAGAACAGCCGGGACGCGATGGAGCATAAGAATGAAGAATTCCAGAAAGATGTGATGATGTATCAGGCGCAGGCGCTGCAGCTGGCAGGAAATACGGATCAGGCGCTGGAAGTATATGACCAGGTCGTGGAAGCGTTTCCGGATAGTGACGTTTACCTGTCCAGAGGAAGTCTGCATCTGACTCGGAAGGAATACGACAAGGCAAAAGAGGATTTCGAAAAAGCGCTGAACGAGGAACGAAGCTACGAAATATGTCTGAAAATCTACCAGCTGTATCAGGACAGCAGCATGAAGGCGGACGGGGACGCGTTTCTGGAACAAGCCACACAGATCACCCCAACCGACGCGGAAGATTATTATGAGCTTGGATGTGTCTATTATTATCTGGAGGACACAGAGAAGGCACGGGAAACGTTGGAACAGGCGATGGACGGTGGCAGCACAGAAGCTTTGTCCCTGCTTGGAAACGTTTATCTGGAACAGAAGGATACTGAGAGTGCCAGAAAGTTGTTTGAGCAGGCGCTGGAAGGAGAAGAAAAGGCTGCTGCCCAAAACGGACTTGCTCTCTGTGACATCGCAGAAGGGAATTATGACGCTGCACTGGAACATATCGAAAGCGGACTGGAAGACGCCAGCGGTCAGGACAGGGAGAATCTCCTGTTCAATCAGATCGTAGTCTATGAGAAAAAGCTGGACTTTGCCCAGGCAAAAACATTGATGACCTCATTTCTGGAGAAATTTCCGGATAATGACGCGGCAGTGAGGGAGAATCAGTTTCTCCAGAGCCGGTAACCGGAAGAGGCTTCCAGAAGTCGGTGTCTTGAAAAAGCAGGTTTCCGATCATTGTTCAGAAGGAGAAGTATGACAGGACCATATGAATTAAAAGAAGAAACCGAACGGCTGATCCTGGTGGGTGTCCAGGAACAGGCGGGAGACGATACGGAGGATTCCGTCTATGAGCTGGGCGAACTGGTACAGACTGCCGGGGCGGAAGTCGTCGGCACGATGATCCAGCGGAGAGAAAGGATACATCCGGGCACTTATATCGGAAAGGGCAAGATTGAGGAGGTCCGGATGATGGCGGACGCCCTGGAAGCCACGGGAATTGTCTGTGACGATGAACTTTCTCCGGCCCAGATGAACAATCTGCAGCAGGAACTGAATCTGAAGGTGATGGACCGGACCCTGGTGATCCTGGATATTTTTGCCAGACACGCGGTGACCAGTGAAGGAAAGATCCAGGTGGAACTGGCACAGCTTCGTTACCGTGCGGCTCACCTGAAAGGTCTGGGACGTTCTCTTTCCAGGCTGGGCGGCGGGATCGGAACCCGCGGACCCGGAGAGAAAAAACTGGAAGTGGACCGCCGGAGGATCCATGACCGGATCGGACAGCTCAAAAGAGAGCTGGCGGAGGTGGTAAAACACCGGGAACTGGTCCGCACACAGAGAAAACGGTCCAACAAAAAAGTGGCGGCGCTGACCGGTTACAGTTCCAGTGGAAAAAGCTCCATTGAAAATTATCTGACGAAGGCGGGGATTTTGGAGGACGCGAAGCTGTTTTCCACGCTGGATACGACGACACGGGTGCTGCAGCTTTCCGGAAAACAGGAAATTCTGCTGACCGATACGGTCGGTTTTATCCGAAAACTCCCCCATCATCTGATCGATGCGTTTAAGAGTACCCTGGAGGAAGTCTGTTACGCAGATATCATCATCCATGTGGTGGATGCGTCCAATCCGCAGATGGAAGCGCAGATGCGGGTGGTATATGAGACGCTCCGGCAGCTCAACGTAGAGAATAAGCCGGTGATCACAGTGTTTAACAAGCAGGACAAGCTGAGTGAGAAGCGGACCTTTACCGATCCGGAGGCGGATTACGTGATCCTGACTTCTGCAAAGACGGGACAGGGAATGGAAGAACTGAAACAGAAATTGGAGAAGCTGCTGCGGAAGAATCAGATTTATGTGGAACGGGTTTACCCCTACAGCCAGGCGGGAATTCTTCAGCTGATCCGGAAGCAGGGGGAATTGCTGGAGGAAAAATATCAGGAGGACGGAATTGCCGTGCGGGCGTATGTTCCGAAAGAAATATACGGAAAAATATGAAACAGGAGTGTGGCGGAAAGTTCAAAGCTGAATTTTCTGCCGCACTTTTTTGTACGGAAGAATTGTGTACTTTTTTGTACGAAAGAATTGCCTATTGCCTAATAAAGGAGAAAGAGCTATAATTTGAATCAGAATGTAATCGCAAAGCGGTTGCGAAAAATGGGAAGAGAGGAAAGAAAAATGGCATTAAGCAAAGAATCGATCTGCGTCCAGGGCGGATGGCAGCCGAAAAACGGAGAAGCGAGAGTGCTTCCGATTTATCAGAGTACCACATTTAAGTATGAGACAAGCGAGGAAATGGGAAAACTGTTCGATCTGGAAGAAGACGGCTATTTTTATTCCCGCCTTCAGAATCCTACCTGTGATATGGTAGCACAGAAAATCTGCGATCTGGAAGGCGGAGCTGCGGCAATGCTGACTTCCTCCGGGCAGGCGGCAACGCTTCTTGCAGTGACCAACATCTGTGAGGCAGGTTCTCATGTAATCTGCGCGGCAAAGGTATACGGCGGAACCTCCAATCTGCTCAGCGTCACGCTGAAACGTTTTGGAATTGAGACCTCCCTGGTAGATCAGGATCTTCCGGCAGAGGAGCTGGAGAAATATTTCAAACCCAATACCAGAGCCGTATTTGCCGAGACAATCTCCAATCCGGCAGGCGTAATCCTGGATATTGAAAAATTTGTCAAACTGGCACATGACCACGGGGTTCCGATGATCTGTGACAATACGTTTGCGACACCGATCAACTGCCAGCCTTTCAAATTCGGCGTGGACATTATTACTCATTCCACAACCAAATATATGGATGGACATGCTATGGCTGTGGGCGGAGCAATCGTGGATTCCGGAAACTTTGACTGGGAAGCCCATGCGGATAAATTCCCTGGATTGACTACACCGGACGAATCGTATCACGGAGTCGTGTATACAAAGAAATTCGGAAAGAAAGCATACATTACAAAAGCAACTGCACAGCTGATGCGTGATATGGGAGCCTGCCAGTCCCCACAGAACGCATTTCTGACAAATGTCGGTCTGGAAACTCTGCATCTGCGTGTGGAGAGGCACTGCCAGAACGCACAGAAGGTGGCAGAATTCCTTGCGAACCATCCGAACGTTGCGTGGGTAGAATATGCCGGACTGAAAGATGACAAATACCACGCACTGGCTGAAAAATACATGCCAAACGGAACCTGCGGCGTCCTCTGCTTCGGACCGAAAGGCGGACGCGACGGCGCAATGCAGTTCACCAATGGACTGAAAATGATCTCCATCGTGACACATGTAGCCGATGCCCGTTCCTGCGTTCTGCATCCGGCAAGCCATACCCATCGCCAGCTCAACGACCAGCAGCTGATCGAAGCGGGCGTGCTTCCGGATCTGATCCGGCTTTCTGTCGGAATTGAAAACGCAGACGATATCATCGCGGATCTGGATCAGGCACTGAATGCGATTCAGGCGTAACAACTGACGAAACCGTTCAGCCTTTTGGTGCCAGGCGGACAAAAAACTCCCTGAACGGGTGGCATACATATACGGCGGGCGGCTGCCGTACACGTATGCCACCCGCCCAGGGAGTTTTTCTGTTTTTTGGGATCGGAAGATGCTGATATTTGCAGATTTATAGGTTAAGACAGAAAATTTTAAGGTTTTGAATTGAGAAAAAGTATTTGAGGAGGGCTTATGGCAAAAATAAAATGGGCAGGAATTGTCGCTGATGTGACGGAGTATCAAATGGGAGAGTTGTCACAGAAAGCAAAAAAACTTAATATGCCTAAGTCGATCAATGAAAGTATGGTGAAAGCACTTCCGTTTTTTATTTTGGGCTTAATGGCCGCTTTCGTCTGCCTTGCTACCCGTTCCCACAGAAGAATCCCGAAAAAATCTTGACATGATTCCAAAAGAATGGTATGGTAAAAACAGTTATACGACTGACGGATTTAAGTGGAATTGACCACGGGAAGTATAATGCGATCATAAGCCGACCGTCTGGGCACTTTCATGGATGTCCGGATCGTGGGCTTTTTTCTATGGAAAAAACCGCGTTTCGGAACAGAGTGAAGGCAACATATCACCGCATGAAAACAGAAAAAAGGAGAAAAACACATGAAAATGGTATCACTGGAACAGGAACTGAAGAACAATTCTTATCCTGGAAGAGGCATTGTAATCGGAAGAACTGCGGACGGAAAGAAGGCGGCAGCCGGATATTTCATCATGGGACGCAGCGAGAACAGCCGTAACCGTATTTTTGTGGAAGAGGGAGAGGGCATCCGCACGCAGGCGTTTGACCCGTCAAAACTCCAGGATCCGAGCCTGATCATTTATGCTCCGGTGCGGGTATTGAAAAATCAGACGATCGTGACCAACGGTGACCAGACAGACACGGTTTATGAAGGGCTGGAAAAAGGTCTGACCTTCGAACAGGCTCTGAGAAGCCGTGAGTTTGAGCCGGACGCGCCGAACTACACACCGCGTATTTCCGGTGTTCTGCAGGTGGAAAACGGAACCTTCAGTTACGCCATGTCCATCCTGAAGAGCAATAACGGGGATCCGGCACAGTGCAACCGTTATACCTTTGATTATACCAACTGCGTGGCAGGAGAAGGCCATTTCATTCATACCTATATGCATGACGGAAATCCGCTGCCGAGTTTTGAGGGTGAGCCGAAGCTGGTGGCAATCCCGGATGACATTGACGCGTTTACCAGCCTTCTGTGGAGCAGTCTGAATGAAGACAATAAAGTGTCTCTCTTTGTACGGTATATTGACATTGAGAGTGGAAATTATGAAACCAGAATCGTGAACAAAAATCAGAAATAAGGAGGAAATGACCGATGAAAGAATTACAGTTAAAATACGGATGCAACCCAAATCAGAAACCGTCCAGGATCTATCTGGCAAACGGAGAGGACCTTCCGATCGAAGTGCTGAGCGGCCGTCCGGGTTATATCAACTTCCTGGATGCATTCAACGGCTGGCAGCTGGTACGTGAACTGAAAAAAGAGACAGGACTTCCGGCGGCGACTTCTTTCAAACATGTTTCCCCGGCAGGCGCTGCGGTAGGACTTCCGCTGTCTGAGACGCTGAAGAAGATCTACTGGGTGGACGATATGGGCGATCTTTCCCCGCTGGCATGCGCGTATGCCCGTGCAAGAGGCGCTGACCGTATGTCTTCCTTTGGTGATTTTATCGCTCTTTCCGATGTCTGCGACAAGGACGCCGCTTCCCTGATCAAACGGGAGGTATCCGACGGTGTGATTGCTCCGGGATTTACCGATGAGGCGCTGGAAATCCTGAAAGCAAAGAAAAACGGAAATTACTGTGTGATCAAAATCGATGAGAATTATACACCGGCTCCCCTGGAGCATAAAGAAGTGTTCGGCGTAACCTTTGAGCAGGGACGTCAGGAACTGCCGATCAATGACGAACTGCTGTCCAACGTAGTGACAGAAAACAAAGAGATTCCGGCGGAGGCGCTGAGAGATCTGAAAATCGCCCTGATCACGCTGAAATATACCCAGTCCAACTCGGTCTGCTTCGTAAAAGACGGACAGGCGATCGGTGTAGGAGCAGGACAGCAGTCCCGTGTACATTGTACAAGACTGGCAGGACAGAAGGCTGACAACTGGTTCCTGCGCCAGTGCCCGAAAGTGCTGGATCTTCAGTTTGTGGACGGTATCCGCCGCGCGGACAGAGACAATGCCATCGACGTATATATCGGAGAGGAATACATGGATGTTCTGGCAGACGGCGCGTGGGAAAAGATTTTCAAAGTAAAACCGGAAGTTTTCACCAGAGAAGAGAAACGCGCATGGTTGGATCAGATGACCGGCGTAAGTCTTGGTTCTGACGCGTTCTTCCCGTTCAGCGACAATATCGAGCGTGCAAAGAAGAGCGGTGTGCAGTACATCGCAGAGCCGGGCGGTTCCGTGCGTGATGACGCAGTCATTGAATGCTGCAACAAATATAACATGGCAATGGCATTCACCGGTATCCGTCTGTTCCATCACTAAAATACAGAAAAATGTTTCATAAAAAGAGCTGCCGCACGTTGCTGATGACAAACGTGCGGCAGCTCTTTTATGTACGCAAGTAATTTTCAAATACACTCCAGTTCGTTTCAGACCGAAAACCTTACAGAACGTCATCGGGTTTTGTGAATTTCATTTCCAGAGGATTCTGACGTTCGATCTCATTGAAAATGGCAATCTCTGCTTTGACGTGCTCCGGTTTCATAAACAGCTCAGCGCCATTTACCAGATGGTCATAGAATGCGTGGTAGAATCGATTGGAACATCTGGTAAAGGAGTTCCATACATCTGCAGCCAGCTCGATGTTTTCCTCATGCCATACAATATGATTGTCGCAGTAGGAAGGAGATCCATCCTCTTTATGAAGGGATTTGTGATCCAGAACAGGCTCTGGAGTTTCGCTGTCCAGGAAATACTTGTACTGGATTCGGTCGCTGTAAACACGCATGGTTCCGTGGGTGCCGTAGATGCGGAAAAGCGGAGTTTCGGAAGCATAAGCGTCGGAAGGGTTGACTTCCATCTCATAGCGGACACCGTTGCTGTATTCCATAATGCAGAACATATAGTCCTCGGCGTCTCCGACGGAATTCCAGATTGCCATATGGGAATAGATTTTCGGAATTTCATCAGAATTTGCCAGATGCATAATCTGCTCGATGGAATGAGCGGCATTGTTGCGCATGGAGCCGCCCTCACGGTACAGCAGGGTCTGCCAGTCATAGCGGCGGGCGAAAGAATTCTGGCAGGCTTTGACCAGCTTCACATCACCGATCACCTTTTTCTCCAGAAGCTCATGCATCTTGATGTAATAATCATTGTAACGATACTGATGGAAAATCGTAAAGACAACATTATTTTTCTTTGCAGTATCGATCAGATCCTGAACCATCTCCGGGGTTTTGCACAAAGGCTTTTCACACAGAACATTGAGACCGTGCTCCAGCAGATCCTTGGTGATGGGGTAGTGCAGATCTGAGTAGGACGCGTTGACCACGAAATCCAGGTCCGTGCGGTCGAACAGTTCCGTGTAGGAATGGTAGGTGTCGCAGCCGAAATCCTTTTTCGCTGCCTCTGCGCGGGCAGGATCATTCTCTACCACAGCGACCACATTACAGATATCGTTTTCCGGAGTCTTCAGAAATGCTCCGTGGATGTCACAGCCGCTTCGTCCGTAGCCAATGATGGCAACATTGAGTTTCTTCATTTTTTACTGCCTCCTTGTCGATTTTTCTTATTCTCATCATATCATATTTTAAGGAGAGAATATATCATATTTTTATCCAATTTCCGTATTTTTTCAATAATAAAGGATAGATGGGAGAGATGAGCAGAAAATTATTTATACTAAGAGAAAGATGTTGCTCTGCTTTCCTATGATTATGGGAATCCGCAATTTTATGGAGGCTTCTGGAATTGAGTGGAATTTTGTGATAGAATAGGATAAGATTTTTGAGTGGAAGGAGCGTAAGAAAATGAAACATATTACAGCCAGACCATTTAGTGTTCTGGCAGACTACGGGAAAATATAAGATTTTATGTTGTCTGTCTATGAGAGAGAGACTGGAGAAACGGTGTGCCGGCTCCCTTTTTTGAGTATGCATATTCTTCATTTTCTTATTGGATGGATATCACATATTCATACAAAAACCGCATTTGGGAAGATCATGGAGAAATCGTCGGTTTTTGTTTTTATGAATCTCCTGTGACGGATATTTATTTCAGTCTGAAACCCGGATATGAGGAATTGGCGCCGGAGATGATCGCATATGCAGAAGAACATATGGCTGCGAAAGGGGAAAACATTCAGCTGATTTTTTTTGGAGGTCAGGATGCCTTGATGAAAGCTGCCGGGCAGAGAGGATTCTGCCAGCAATCAGAAAGCTGGGACAATCAATTTGATTTCGACGGGGTGTTGGATCATCCGCTTCAGTTTGTAAAGCCGGGCGAATATGAGTTAGACAAGATCAGTAAGTGCTGCTGGAAGGGATTTAATCATGAGCAAACGGAAGGTCCCTGGGATCACCAATATGAACAGAGTAATTATTTGCTGGAAGTGGCGCCGCATGCAACGTTCGACCGGGCGGTTATGATTGCAGATGAAAAGGGAGAATATGCCTGTTATGCAGGAATGTGGTGGACACCGGAAAATAAACTGGCTTACATGGAACCTCTTTGCACCATTCCGGAATATCGAAACAGAGGATTGGCATCGGCCGCGTTGTCAGAGTTATATCGCAGAATGAAAGAATTGGGTGCGACTCATATGACTGGCGGCATGAATGAATTTTATAAGAATATTGGCTATAAACCAGCAGTAAAGTGGACCTATTGGAAAAAAGAATAAAAGATTGCTTTCGTGACAAAAAGAAAGGAGGCGTATGTACCAATGCGTTTGATGGAATTTAAGATGGAACGGAAAGGTTTGCTGACGGAAGGACAGGAAGTCCATGTAACAGAAAGCGCCCTTCCCACTTCCTATTATTATACGATCACGCCGGCCATAGCCATGAGCAAAAATTATCCCGCCTATGAACGTCTGAAATCCGAGACAGGAATCGTGCAGGAAGTAAAAGAGACAAGCCGGGGCTTTTATACTGTCGTCGCATTTGACGAAGAAGAACCCGGAAGTTAAAGGGTACAGATTGCAGACATGAAGTTTCAAACGTATTTCAAATGGCAAGAACCCGGAAAAGGAGAGGATACGGGAAATGAGCACAGAATGGAAAAGGAATGCAGCGCAGGAGACGGGCACGGCGCAGAAGACAGGGATAAGCCAGGTCCATACCATTGCCCCGGTATATGACGAAAATTCCAGAATCCTGATTCTGGGAAGCTTTCCTTCGGTGAAATCCCGGGAGCAAGGATTTTTTTACGGGCATCCCAGAAACCGCTTCTGGAAGGTGCTGGCAGGGATCACAGAGTCTCCGGTTCCTGTCACTGTGGAAGAAAAGAAAAAATTCCTTCTGGAACACCGGATTGCCGTGTGGGATGTGATCGCAGCCTGTACGATCCGGGGGTCCAGCGACGCGAGCATCCGGGATGTGGTTCCGGTGGACCTGACGCCGATCCTGGAGACGGCGGGGATACGGAGGATTTTTACCAACGGCAGTACCTCAGACCGTCTGTACCAGAAATATCTGAAGCCCGCCACCGGCATGGAAGCGGTACGGCTCCCGTCTACCAGTCCGGCCAACGCTGCATTTTCTTATGAACAATTATGTGAAGAATGGAAGATATGCTTGTCTTTTCTGAAAGATTGAGTATACTATATATTCAGGAGGAAAATGGGATGAAAGAGTACGAGGCGGTATGGGAAATTTTTAATTCCTGTGCCAACAATCAGATGAGAGACGTCTTTTTTGAAGAGCTGGAACTGGAAGACCCGGAGCAATATATCCTTGAGAAATTCAAGGACAAGGAGCTGAAATATGAAAAAAGCGTGCAGGAGGATGGAACGATCGTGTTTGATATCACGACTTCCGGAATCCGGCAGAGATATTCGTTTACCGAAATCTGATCCGGTCCATCGGAAAAACGAAAGAAAAAGGAGATGTTCATGAGCGAAGAGCATACGACACATACCCATGTACAGGAAGATGGAACGCTGCTTACGCATACCCACGGCGAAGACCATGAGCATGCGCACGATCATGGGGAAAACCATGGACATATGCACAGCCATGGCGAAGGTCATGGCCATACACACAGCCACCAGCATACGAAAGCGGTGCTGAACCGCCTGTCCCGGGCGATCGGCCATCTGGAATCCATCAAACGCATGGTGGAAGAAGGAAGGGACTGCAGCGAAGTTCTGGTACAGCTTTCCGCGGTGAAAGCAGCCATCAACAATACAGGAAAGATCATCCTGGAAGATCATATTGAACACTGTATCGTGGATGCAGTGGAACACGGAGACCGGGAAGCGATCACCGAACTGAACAAGGCGATCGACCGGTTTGTAAAATAGGAAAACAAAAAGAAAAGAGGAACAAAAAAATGGCAAAAGAATGCAACAGCACATCCTGCACCAAAGAGAGCTGCGAAGGATGTCCAAGTAAGGCAAAACCGGATTTTCATGTGGATCTGAATAAAGATTCCAGCATTGCACATGTGATCGGAGTCGTCAGCGGAAAAGGCGGCGTGGGTAAATCCATGGTAACGGCTTCTCTGGCAAATCAGATGGCAAAGGCAGGATACCGGGTGGGTATTCTGGACGCTGATATCACAGGACCGTCCATCCCGAAAATGTACGGACTGAAAGGACCGGCACAGGTGGATGATAACGGTGTTTATCCGATGGTAACGGAAAACGGAATCAAGGTAATGTCCATCAATCTTCTGCTGCCGGGCGAGGAAGAGCCGGTCATCTGGAGAGGACCGATCATTGCAAACACGGCAAAACAGTTCTGGACAGACGTCGTATGGGGAGAACTGGATTATCTGTTTGTGGATATGCCGCCGGGAACCGGTGATGTGCCGCTGACGGTCTTCCAGTCGCTGCCGGTGGACGGTATCGTGATCGTTTCTTCCCCGCAGGATCTGGTGCGCATGATTGTCATGAAGGCATATAAGATGGCACAGATGATGAAAATTCCGGTACTGGGCATTGTAGAAAACTACAGCTATGTGAAATGTCCGGACTGCGGAAAGAAGATTTATATTTTCGGAGAGAGCCATATCGATGAGATCGCTGCGGAACTGTCTCTGCCGGTACTGGGCAAGATGCCGGTATGTCCGGAATACGCTTCCGCTGTGGATCAGGGTGGTTTCGGCCGTGTGGATAACAATTATCTCAGCGATCTGCAGAGTGTATTGAAGTAAAACCGGGTAACTGTTCAGCCAGCTGAACGGTTACAAAACCGGAGACAAAAAACAGAAAATCTTGCGCAGTTTTGGCGGTGGATTTGAGCATTGCTTCCAAGAATTTTCAGCGGACAGAGAAAATGAAAAAAAGTTTCGTTGTAAAAAACTTTTGAAAAACCTGTAAAAAACTATGAAAATGCACAAAAAAATCCGGGTTTGCAGGAAAAATGCAAGGAAGACAGAATGATTGACAAGGCATAGGCATAGTGGGATAATAGGGCAGACCTGAAAATAAGCAGGCTTTTGAAGAGAGGTGGAAAGAATGCTCAACAGTAAAGTAAAGTTCAACAGCGCAGACGAGGTAAAAGAATTCGTGACTGCCGCATCAAAATGTGATTTTGATATTGATATTTTTTACAATCGTATCATCATTGATGCAAAGTCTCTGCTTGGAATCCTTAGCATGGATCTGACCCGCAATCTGAACGTACGTTGCTATGGAGAGAACAGCGAATTCAACCGTACTTTGCAGAAGTTTGCTGTCGCATAGAAACTCTGCAGCCGGCGCAGGACGCCGGAGCAAGATAACAATCGACAGAGAAAAGCTTTGAGAGAGGCTGTTGCATGAATTGCAGCAGCCTCTCTTTTTGGATAAAGGAGAGAAGATTGGAAGAAAAGAAAAAACGGATCCGGATATCCGTGAGAAATCTGGTGGAATTTCTGCTCCGCAGCGGGGATCTGGACGACCGCAGGGGCGGCGTTGCGGACAAGGACGCCATGCAGGCGGGAACAAGAGCCCATCAGAGGATCCAGAAGAAAATGGGGCCGTTTTATCAGGCGGAGGTACCGCTGGCATTTGAAAAAGAATATGAAAATTTTGTTCTGAAGGTGGAAGGCAGGGCGGATGGGATCCTGGAGCAGCCGGACGGATTAATAGTGGAAGAGATCAAAGGTACATTTCGGGAACTGGAGCTTCTGGATGAGCCGGTTCCGGTCCATCTGGCACAGGCGAAATGTTATGCGTTTCTCTATGGCCTGGAAAAACACCAGGAGTCCATGCGGGTTCTGATGACCTACTGCCGTCTGGAGACGGAGGAAGGGAAGAAGATGGAGCCTCTGACGAAAGAGGATGTAAAGCCGGAGACCTCCAATCAGAAGATCCGCCATTTCAGCTTTACTTATTCCATGAAGGAACTGGAAGTATGGTTCGACGCGCTTTTGGATGAGTATTACCAGTGGGCGGAATTTCAGTTCCAATGGCAGAAACAGAGGGATGCTTCGATGCAGGGCCTGGAATTCCCGTTTCCTTACCGTCCGGGACAGAGGGAGTTGGTCAGCGGGGTTTACCGTACCATCCTGAGAAGGAAAGAATTGTTTGTACAGGCGCCCACCGGCATCGGAAAGACCATGTCCACTGTATTTCCCGCGGTACGTGCGCTGGGAGAAGGCCATGGAGACAAGATTTTTTATCTGACCGCCAAGACGATCACAAGGACGGTGGCGCAGGAGGCGTTTGCGATCCTTCAGGAGAAAGGATTGAAGATCAAAGCGGTGACGCTGACCGCCAAGGAAAAAATGTGTGCCTGCGAGGAAATGGCGTGCAATCCCCAGGCGTGTCCGCGGGCAAAAGGGCATTTTGACCGGGTGAACGCGGCGGTTTTTGAAATGCTGACAGAGGGGAAGGACTACAGCAGGGAGGCGCTGATGGCACAGGCGGAGAAATGGCAGGTGTGTCCCCATGAAATGCAGCTGGATGTCGCTAGCTGGACGGATGCGGTCATCTGCGATTACAACTATGTGTTTGATCCCAATGTGCGTCTGAAGCGTTTCTTTGGGGAAGGCTGTAAAGGAGACTATCTATTTCTGATCGATGAGGCACACAATCTGGTGGACCGGGGCAGGGAGATGTTCAGCGCGTCTCTGGTGAAAGAAGAGTTTCTGGAGATGAAGCGGAAGCTGCGGGCATATTCGGTGGATCATCGCCTGGAAAAGGCGCTGGACCGGTGCAACCGTCAGCTTCTGGTTTACAAAAGAGAGTGTGATCAGTGCGAGATCCTGGAAGGAATCTCCGGATTTGTCCTCGCTCTGCTGAATCTGATGAGCGAGCTGGAAAAATTTATGGAATCCTCCGGGAAAGGCCAGCTGGCGGATGAGGTGCTGGAGTTTTATTTTCGCGTGCGGAATTTTGTTGGAATCAGTGAACTGGTGGATGAAAACTACAGAATCTATACCAGCTATCTGGAAGACGGCAGGTTTCAGATCCGTCTTCTTTGTGTCAACCCGGCGGCAAATCTTCAGAGCTGCCTGAACAAAGGACGTTCCACGGTGTTCTTTTCGGCGACCCTGCTGCCGATCCAGTATTACAAAAAGCTGTTCAGTACAAACACGGATGATTATGCAGTGTATGTGGATTCGCCGTTTCCGGTGGAAAACCGCTGCCTGCTGATCGGTTCGCAGGTGAGCAGCCGGTATAAACGCCGGGGGCCGGAAGAATATCAGAAAATTGCTTCCTATATTTATCAGATGATTGTGCCGAGAAAAGGAAACTATATGGCATTTTTCCCGTCTTACCGGCTGATGAATGATGTCTGTGAATATTTTCAGGAGCGGATTGCGGGGACGGACATGGAGGTTCTGCTGCAGACGCCTTCCATGGGGGAGGAGGAGAGAGAAAATTTTCTGCAGGCATTTTCCAGGGAAACGGATCATACCCTTGTAGGCTTCTGTGTGATGGGAGGCATTTTTTCTGAGGGGATCGATCTTGACGGGGAAAAACTCATCGGCGCAGCGGTCGTGGGAACAGGGATTCCGCAGGTGGGAACTGAACGGGAGCTTTTGAAACAATTTTATGATGAAAGACAGGAAAACGGTTTTGATTATGCCTACCGTTTTCCTGGAATGAACAAGGTTCTGCAGGCGGCGGGAAGGGTGATCCGGACAGCCAGCGACCGTGGTGTGATCCTGCTGCTGGATGAACGGTTCCTGGCGTGGGAGTACCGTGCATTATTTCCCAGAGAGTGGAAAAACTGCAGGGTCTGCACCGTGGCGCAGACAGAGGAAACGGTCCGCGCCTTTTGGGAAGAGTATCAGGGAGTGGTTTCCGAAAAGAGAGCCATAAATTCTCTGGATGCCTGAGAAACCGGAAGATGGGCATTGTGGGCGATGACAAGCTGCCGGGTCGGGAGTTCCTGCTGGATCTCCACCTGAAACAGGGTGTTCTGGTGGGCGACGCAGTAGTCTGGCACAAAGGCGATGCCAAGGCCAATGTTTGCCAGATCCAGCAGCAAATCATTGCTTCCAAGTTCGATTTCCGGCACCAGATCCAGTTGATACTGCTGGAACAGGTTGTGGAGGAATTCGCTGGTGGTGCTCTTGCGGTCCAGCATCAGGATCGGATAATCCAGCAGATTTTTCAGCGGTATGGAACCGTTGGAGAGTTCTGGATAGTATTCCCGGCTGGCGATAAAGACGTCCCGGAAAGAGTGGATCGGCAGGATGTTCAGCTGGCTGGAAAGACGGGCGTTGGGGAAGTTGGTGACGATCAGATCCACCTGTCCCGCTTCCAGAAGATCCACGCACTGGATGGAAGTCTGGTTGGTGACCTTGATATGGACGTTTGGCCAGGTCTTATGAAATTGTTTCAGGTATGGAACCAGAAAATACCGGCAGATCGTATCGCTGGCTCCGATCCTGAGCTGACCGCCGCCCATGGGGCCCGCCTCCAGAATCTGCGCCTCCCCGCGGCCGATCAGATTGACGGCAGGCTCCACATGGCGCAGCAGGGTTTCGCCTTCCGGGGTAAGCTGTACCCGTTTGGTGCTGCGGATAAACAGGCTGATGCCAAGCTTCTTTTCCAATACTTTGATGGACTGGCTGACCGCCGACTGGGAGATAAACAGCTGTTTCGACGCTTCGGAAAAACTCAGAGTGGTTGCAACATGGTAAAAAACCTTATATAATTCATAATTAATATCCATAATAAGTCCTCCTTATATGTTGATAGTAACATGGGAAGGAAAACGGCGCAAGACTTTTGTGGAAATGAGAAAGAAAAAAGTGTATAATAAAGTATGGTTCGGCTGATCGCTGCGTATGGAAAAGTGCGGCGCGGAGCAGAAGGCGGAACCACACCGTGCATGAAAGGTTTGAGTCTGCGGTGGACATACTATGAACTGGGAGAAGACAGACTATGAAAAATGAAAAAGAAACTCCGAAAAATCAGCAGAACAGTATCGGACGTGAAATCTGGGAGTATGTAAGGATCGTTCTTATCGTTGTTGTGGCTGTGACACTGGTCAATCAGTTTTTGATCATCAATGCGGTGATCCCGTCAGGGTCGATGGAAACAACGATCATGGAGGGAGACAGGATTTTCGGAAATCGCCTGGCTTACCTGAACAGTGACCCGGAGCGGTTTGATATCATTATTTTCAAATATCCGGACGATGAGTCTAAAACATTCATCAAGCGTGTGATCGGGCTTCCGGGAGAGACGGTGGAGATCCGGGATGGAAAGGTTTATATCAACGGTTCGTCGGAGTCGCTGGACGACAGCTTCTGCCCGGAAACGCCTACGGGGGATTTCGGACCTTATGTGGTGCCGGAGAACAGCTATTTTGTGATGGGCGACAATCGGGAAAATTCCCACGATTCCAGATATTGGGTCAACACTTATGTGGAACGTTCCGCGATCATGGGAAAAGCAGTGCTGCGCTACTGGCCGCTGAATAAGATTTCCATACTGGAGTGACGGATTTCCTGTATAAGAGCGTGGTTTCCTGAGAAAGAAAAACGGAGGGAATATGAGAACAGAAGAGCAAATGATGAAACTGATCCTTGACACAGCCAAGGAGGATGACAGGATTCTCGCAGTCTACATGAACGGCTCCAGAACGAATCCCAATGCGCCGAAAGACATTTTCCAGGACTACGATATTGTCTATGTGGTCACGGAGACGGAGAGTTTTCAGAAGGATAGGCCCTGGATTGATCGGTTCGGAGAGCGGCTGTTCATGCAGTATCCGGAAGAAGGATTTTTCGGAACTGCAGACAGGGAGAACTGTTATGGATGGCTGATCCAGTTTGCCGACGGCAACCGTCTGGATCTGCATGTGGACACGCTGGCGTATGCGCTGCAGGATATCCGGTCGGACCGTCTGTGCAGGATCCTGCTGGACAAGAAGGGAGTCTTGCCGGAGATTCCGGAAGCGACGGATGAGGACCACTGGGTAAAAAGACCGGGACAGGAAGAATTTGAGGCAGTGTGCAATGAATTCTGGTGGTGCCTGGACAATGTCGCCAAAGGTCTGTGGCGCCGGGAGGTTCCCTATGTACAGGATATGCTGAACCTCCATGTCCGTCCGCAGCTCGTCTGCCAGCTTTCCTGGAAGGCGGGAGCGACCGTCGGGTTCCGGAACAGCGTGGGAAAGTGCGGAAAGTATCTGTACCGCTGGCT